>DATJAK010000342.1:0-4092 GCA_035516375.1 Bryobacteraceae bacterium | reverse complement strand
TCCCGGCTGGGACAAACGTTGGCCGGCGAATCTCCGCTACTGCCTGGGGGGCCTGACGGGCGGCATGGCGTTGCTGCTCGATTATTCCGGCGTGGTGCTGCTGGGAGCCCTGTTCTGCTATGCCATCGCCAAAACCTGGACGACCGGCGGGAAGCGGATTCTCTCCACGGCCTGGTGGTATGGGCTTGGCGCGGCGGGTCCGATCCTGCTGCTTTGGTTTTACCAGTGGCAAAGCTTCGGCAACCCGTTTCTGCCGGGGCAACATTGGATGCCGCCGGTAGAGTGGATCGATGTCGGCTATCAGGGGTTTACCGTGCCTCAACCGGATCTGCTGCGCGTGCTTCTGATCGATTATCGCTTTGGTCTGTTCACCACCTGCCCGTTGATGCTGCTGGCGCTGGCGGCGCCGTGGGGGAGAGAGGGCGCCCGGCGTTTCATTCCCCGGCAGGAGTTATGGCTGCTGCTGGTGGTGCCGCTAGGCTTGTGGTTATTTTGCGGCGGCATCAGTTATGTGAGGCTGCAGTTCAATAACGGATTGCGCTATCTGGCACCGCTACTGCCTTATATGTTCGTGCTGACGGCGACCGTATTGGTGCGGCTTCCGCGCCGCCTCGCCTACCTGGTCTCAATCGCGGCCGTGGCGCAAGCCTGGTCCATGGCGATGTATCGCGATGTGGAACGCGGCCTTGGCGTGTTCGATCCGGTGCTCCACGCTTTTATCGGCGGCTTTCAACTGCCCGTGCTCTCGGTTTTATCGCGCATGAGCGGGCAGTACGGCGATTACGCCGCCTCCGGGGTTTCGCCGCTTCCCATCCTGCTACTGGTGGTTGCGATGGTTTGCCTGATCTGGGCGGGAGCCTTCCGGCAGCATTCCAAATCTTTGGAAAAAGAGTGGGTTTTTAGGAGAGGAGCCGCCTGACAGGCTTCCATTTGAAGCCAATTCCATTGGCCCCTCAAATGCGTAGGTGCGGTGCATTGTGAGGGGACGTGTGACCCAACAAACCGCTAGCGTGGACATTGTCATTCCCGTTCTGAACGAGGCGCATGTCCTGCGGAAGAGCGTAAAAACTGTATTTCAATTTCTGTCTCGCAACTTGCCCTACCAGTGGCAGATCGTCATTGTCGATAACGGATCCACTGATGGGACGCAAAAGGTAGCCCGACAACTGGCGGTCGAACATACCGAAATCAAGTTCATTCACCTGGTCCAGCGAGGCCGCGGACGGGCGCTGCGCAGCGCGTGGCTCCAAAGCAATGCCGATATTGTCTGCTATATGGACGTGGATCTCTCCACCCGTCTCGATCATCTCCCGGAGTTAGTGGATGCCATAGCCGTGGATGGATACGATCTCGCGACCGGCTCCCGCTTGATGCGGGAATCGCGCACCACCCGGTCGTTCAAGCGCGAATTTATTTCGCGTTGCTATAACGTAATGGTCAAGGCCGTGCTACTGACTAAATTCAGCGATGCGCAATGCGGTTTCAAGGCGGTCAGCCGCAGGGCGGTCGAGGCCATCGTCCCGAAGGTGGAAGATCAATCCTGGTTTTTCGATACCGAGTTACTGGTGCTGGCCGAAAAGCAGGGGTATCGTATCAAAGATATTCCCGTGGTTTGGGTGGAAGACGACGACAGCCGTGTCAAGATCTTCAAGACAGGATGGGAAGACGTTAAGGGAATCTTCAGGCTCCGCCGGTACCTGTGGAGTCAGCGGCTCGGAGCCGCGTCCGTTGCGGATGCCGATACCGACCGGCGACGGCTCTAGCATGCCATCCAGCCGGAAGCTGCTCTGGCTGATTATTCTCCTGGGCGTAGCGGCTCGGCTCTACCACATCGATGCCCCGTTCGCCGACTGGCATCAATACCGACAATTCGATACCGCGGCAATCGCCAGGAATTTCGCCGAAAACTCTCCGAATCTTTTCTATCCCCAGGTAGACTGGCGCGGCAATTCCCCTGGCTATGTGGAGGTCGAGTTTCAGGTTTTCACTTTTATGGTGGCGGCGCTCTACCGCGTCTTCGGCGTGCACGAGTGGCTGGCCCGTGTGCTCAACCTGTTCTTTTACGCCGGCACAACGATTCTGCTGTACCGCCTGACGCGCGCGGTATTCAATCGCCGCACAGCTTTGTTCGCCGCCGGGTTCTACTCGTTTCTGCCGCTTTCCTACAGTGTGAGCCACAATTTTCAACCGGACACCTTCATGGTGCTATGCACACTGGCGGGCATCTACTATTTCTGGCGATGGACGGAAGAAACGGACTGGAAGTGGCTCGCCATCAGCGGACTCAGCCTGGCAATTGCGGTGTTGATCAAGCCCTTCTGCCTATATGCCGGCGTGCCTTTGATCTACCTTTGCTGGCGGAAATTCGGCGGGCGGTTTTTGGTCAATCCGGTCCTGTGGGTTTTCGCCGTGCTGGTGATGGCCCCAATGGCCGCCTGGTATCTCCACGCCTTTAAGCTTTGGACGCTTTACGGCAACACTTTCGGAATCTTCGGCGGGCGGATCAAGGGCATGTATCTGGGCGGCGATATCCCCAGCACCGGCACGCTGCTGCGCAATCTCGGCTGGCGGCTGGTGTGGGAGATCGCAACTCCGCCGGGCCTGCTCCTGCTGATTGCCGGGTTGTTCGTGCGGCCCCCGTCTCGAAACTACGTCTTTCACTGGTGGGTGCTGGCGTTCCTGGCGACCGTGCCGCTGGTGCCGGCGGGCCACTCCGGGCACAACTATTACCAGCTTCCGCTGGTATTGATCGCGGCTCCAGCCATGGCTTACGGACTCGTCTGGCTGATGGATCACGGCATATTTTCGTGGAGAATGGCGGCGCTGGCCTGCGTACTGATTCTCGCCTTCTGCGCTTGGGGAATCCGGCCCATGATCGCGTCCGGCCAGGAGTTGGAGGAACGAATCGCTTTCGGTAAACGGGTGGCCCAACTGGTGCCGGATCAGGCTCTGATCGTGTTCAGTTATCCGCTCAATTACAAACCTTCCTGGTATTCGCACCGGACCCTCGATGGCGATCTGATAGCCGGCGATCCCACCGACTTTTACAACAGCCACCGCAAGGGCTGGAGCCTCTTCGCCTGGCAGACCTCCCCGGAAATGCTCCAGAAACTTCAAAAACACCACGCGCAGTATTTCGCCACGTTCTTCCCCAAATACCTTTACGAACAGAGTCCGCAAATCAAAGGCTTTCTGGAAACGGAAGCGATGCCCATCGAGGTCAAGGGAAGATGGCTCATTTACCGGCTTCCCACGCCGGATACCTCTTCCGCGTCGCCCGGGGGATTCTGACATGGATTGGCTGAAACTGGCGCGCCGGGGCGCCATCGAAGGGCTGTTGGCCTGGATGGTGTACTGGTCGATTGAGTCCTTCCTGTTGCATGTTCTGCCACGGCTCAGCGAACCTGCTTACCTTTATATGCCACCCCACGCGGGATTTACCGCGTTGCTGCTGGGCATATATGCGGCGGTGGGCCTGCTCACGGGAGGGCTGGCGGGAGTAGCGCTGGCGGTAGTCGCAGCCAGGAGCGGCGCGGAAGCGGAATCGGCCGCTTTTCGTCTCCGCCCCACAGTGACCCTTATTCTGTACCTGCTGGTGACGGGCAGCGTCCTGCCCCGCCTGCCAGGAGCTCTACCGGCATGGTATCTCGAGCTGTTTTGCTTGCCCGTTGGCCTGAGCCTGCTGGCCAGCCTCTTTTCCAGTGTCTGGGCCAGACGTTGCAGGCTGCTGGCAAATCCGTGGATAGCCTCCGTAGTTCTGCTGGTCCTGCCCGTGGTTTTCCTCCGCTCGCACCCCAGCCCCACGCTGCTGGCCGGCCCGGTTACCCTGCTTCCGTTCCTGGCAGCCGCTCTGTTGCTTTCCGCCCTCATTCCAGAGGCTCCGCTACGGCGGGCGGCTCTCCCGTCTGCTTCCGTCGTGGCGCTGTTGCTGGCGGCTTGCTTCCTGTTGCATCAGGAACCGCGGCTAGCCTCGCAACCCAGAGCCACCCCGCCTCCCCACACCACGCCCAATATCATCCTCATCACCCTGGACACAGTGCGCGCCGACCACACATCTTTATATGGCTACGAACGGGATACCACGCCCAATCT
>DATJAK010000341.1:0-29747 GCA_035516375.1 Bryobacteraceae bacterium | reverse complement strand
AATTATGCTTCTCGTACTCCTGGTGAGTGCGCCGGCATTCGCGCAACTGGATCCTTCCGGCGAATGGGCGCCCCGGTTTCATGAGGACCAGCCCGAGCGCATCCCCGGCCCCGACATTGGCGACTACCTGGGACTGCCCATCAACGATGCGGCCCGGATGCGGGGTGATATTTGGGATGCGTCGTTACTCACGCTGCCCGAGCATCAGTGCAAGCCGCACCCAGCCGACTACGGGCCGCGCGGCCCCGCGAACCTGCGCATCTGGAAGGAAGTGGATCGGGAGTCGCAAAGGCTCATCGCCTATCACACGCATATTTCCTGGCAGGCCCCGGAGCGCACCATCTGGATGGATGGACGCCCGCATCCGCCGGAGTACGCCGCCCACACCTGGCAGGGTTTTTCGACGGGCAAGTGGGAAGGCGACGTTCTGACGGTCTACACCACTCATCTGAAAATCGGCTGGATTCGGCGAAACGGAATTCCGCGCAGCGACAAGGCGACGCTGACGGAGCACTGGGTTCGGCACGACGATTACCTGACGCTCGTCAGTATCGTGACCGATCCGGCTTATCTGACCGAGCCCTTTATTCGCACCACGGACTGGGTGCTCGATCCACGCCAGGAAATCGCGCCGTATCCGTGCGAGCCGGTGACCGAGGTGGTCCGCCCGGCCGGCGTAGTGCCGCACCACTTGCCGGGAACCAACACCTTCCTCGGTGAGTTCCCCGCAAAATACCACGTGCCTGCGCAGGCCGCGCGCGGCGGCGCCGAAACGATGTATCCCGAATACCAGCAGAAGCTCGCAAAGGCGGCCCAGTAAATGCACGCCGTACTGATGCTGGCGTTGGCAGCAGTTGCCTTTGCGCAGACCGGGCAGAAAGCCGCCGCGCCGGAGATTCATGCTCTGCCGGTGCAAGGCAATATTTATATGCTCGTCGGCGACGGCGGCAATATCACCATGCAGGTGGGCAAGGAAGGCGTGCTGCTGGTGGATACGGGAGTCGCCGAGATGGGCGATCAGCTGTTAGAGGCGATTCGCAAGATCACCGATAAGCCGATCCGCTACGTCATCAACACGCATGTGCACGCCGATCATACGGGCGGCAACGAAAAGATCGCCAAGGCCGGGATTACGATTACCGGCGGCAATGTGGCGGGCAACATTTCGGATGCTTCGGTGGGCTCGGCGGTGCTTGCGTACCAGACGGTGCTCGACCGGATGAGCGCGAAGCCCACCGGCAATCAACCCGCAATCCCCTTTGGAGCGCTGCCCACCGACACGTACATCACCATGGAAAAGTCGATGTTCTTTAATGGTGAGGGCATTCAGATTCTGCACCAGCCGGCGGCGCATACGGATGGCGACAGCTTCGTTTTCTTCCGGCGCTCGGATGTGGTCGCCACGGGCGATATTTTCGTTCCCTCCAGCTACCCGATCATCGACCTCGAAAGAGGCGGCAGCCTGCAGGGCATCATCAACGGGCTGAACCGGCTGATCGAACTGACCATTCCCGCGGAGAAGCAGGAAGGCGGCACTTACGTGATTCCCGGACACGGGCGGCTCTGCGATCAAGCCGACGTGGTGGAGTACCGCGACATGGCCACGATCATCCGCGACCGCGTCCAGGACATGATCAAAAAGGGGATGACGCTCGAGCAGGTGAAGGCCGCCAAACCCACCAGAGACTTCGACCCCGAATACGGCGCGACTACCGGTTTCTGGACTACGGATAAGTTCGTCGAAGCGGCATACCGCAGCCTCAGTCCGAAGAAGTAGCGCTCCGGGCACACGCCAGCCGTCATAGAATGGGAGATCGCTCATGGGTCTCGACCATTGGAGGAAATTGTGCACGTGGTGGTTCGCGCTGGCTGCCGTCGTCGTCTCGCCAGTTGGCTCCGCCTTGGCGCAGATTCCTGCCAAGCCACTCGACAAGCCGGCGATTGAAGCATACGTGCGCAATCTGTACGCGCTGGAAAAAGACGCCACGGTCCAGGTGGGGGATCCCAAAACGTCTTCAGCGGAAGGCCTTCGAGAAGTGACGGTATCAGTCACCTTGGGAGATGTGCGGCAGGATATCCCGCTACTGGTTTCTGCGAGCGGCCGGATCATGCGAACCACGGCGTCCCCGGATGTGGCGCACGTGCATCTGTTGCTGAATCACTTTCCCACGATCGGCTTTCTGGTGGGCCTGGGCCTGTACCTGATGGCCCTCGCAACGAAGAGCAGTGACTTGATGCGGGCCAGCCTGATCGTACTGCTAGGCATCGCGCTGATCTCGATTCCGACCTACGTAACCGGCAACGCCGCGCAGGAAGCGCTCTGCCGAACGACGCCGGACGCGCCGTGTCCCGAACCTGGGATCTCGCGAGCCATGATCCTGGCTCACGAGGGCAGCGCTTTTGGAGCCATGGGATTCATGGAACTGACGGGAGCGCTCGCGTGGCTGGGATTGTGGCAATTGCGGCGGAGCACGCGCGTGCCGGCCTGGAACCGGATTGCAATCCTGTTGCTTTCGGCCGTCACGTTTCTAGCGATGGCGCGCGTCTCGAACATCGGCGGCCAGATCCGCCATCCGGAGATCCAAACGGCCGCCGCTGCGGACGTCGGCCCGCCTGTGGCTCGAATCGTGGGCATGTGGGTAACTGAGGTGTCGTGGGTCTGGCCAACGTGCGAGACGCTGCATTTCGTCGGCCTGAGTCTTCTGTTCGGTGTCGCATTGGTGGTCGATCTGCGCATGCTGGGAACGTTGCGAAAAGTGCCGTTCGCAGCGCTGCACCGGCTGATGCCGTGGGGAATCCTCGGATTTGGCCTCAATCTGATTACGGGCTTTTTGTTCTTTGTCGGCGACCCCGGACAATATACGCAGAACATCGCGTTCCAGTGGAAGCTGGCGTTGATTCTGCTGGCGGGCATCAATGTAATCTACTTCACGGTGTTCGATGCGCCGTGGGCGTTGAAAGCGGGCGACGACGCGCCATTGACGGCCAAGTTCGCGGCGGCGTCCGCCATCATTCTGGTGGTGGGAGTGATGTACTTCGGGCGCATGTTACCTTTCCTGGGGAATGCCTTCTAAATGCCGCTAGCTCTCACTGTAACTCTGGTTGTATTCGGCGTGGTTGCGTTGGCAGCGGTGGTGGGCTATCTGATCGATAAGAGTGCGGACCATGATGGAATTTCTTAAATCGCTCGAAGACTTGCGGTTTTTCGCGTGGGTGCGCGAATCCGGTTCCATCTGGGGATATCCATCGGTCCTGTTCCTGCACACGGTGGGGATGGCGATCGTGGCGGGGCTCAACGGCGCGATTGATCTGCGCATCTTGGGGCTGGCGCCACAAACGCCCGTGCAACCGCTGGAACGGCTCTATCCGGTCATGTGGTGGGGCTTTTGGCTGAGCGCCCTGAGCGGCACCATCCTGCTGGTTGCAGACGCCAGCACCAAACTCACCAACCCCGACTTTTTCGTCAAGATGGCATTGATCGCGGTAGCCATGGTAATTGCAGCCAAACTGCGCACGGGGGTGGTGCGGACATCCAGCGGATCGTCGAAGGGCAAGCTGCTGGCCGGCATCTCACTCATCTGTTGGGTGGGCGTCGTCACCTCCGGACGATTGCTCGCTTACGTAGGCCCGGTCTCGGGCGCATCGAGCCTGAGACATCGATAGGTTCACCATTGACTCGAACGTACACACGGATTACCAACGAACTGGCTGACTACATCGGCAATGTTACGCTGCGCGAGCCGGAGCCGCTGAAGCGTCTTCGCGAAACCACGCAGGATCACCCGATGGCCCGATGGTGCTCGGCGCCCGAGCAAGTTCAGTTTCTGAATCTGATGGCCGTGCTGATCGGCGCGCGGAAAACGATCGAGGTGGGTGTGTTCTTAGGTTACAGCTCCGGGTGGGTGGCGTTGGCCCTGCCCTCTGACGGCAAACTGATCGCCTGCGAGCGTAGCCCCGAATACTCCGCAACCGCCCGCCGTACGTGGCAGGAGCTGGGGGTGGAGAAGAAGATCGATTTGCGGCTTGGCCCCGCGCTCGAGACGCTCGACAGCCTGATTGCCGGCGGCCAGGCCGGATCGTTCGACATGGTCTTCATTGATGCTGACAAGACCAACTACGCGAACTACTATGAACGGTCGCTGGTGTTATTGCGAAAGGGCGGACTCATTGCGATCGACAACGTACTCTGGAGCGGCAGAGTCATCGATTCGGCGGTGCAAGACGCCGACACGCAAGCCGTTCGCACGTTTAATGAGAGAGTGCACCATGACGAGCGCGTGATGCTCAGCATGGCGACGATGGGGGATGGGTTGACGCTGGCTTGTAAGTTATAGCGGCTGCGGCGCAAGCCGCTATACTCAAGCGTATGCACAGAATCGTCGTAGCGCTCCTCTTCGTCGCGTTCTCACACGCACAGACTCCAGGATCTGCACAGACCGCGGTGCTCGGGCCCATTCATCAATTTGTGGACGCCTTCAACAAGGGTGACATGAAGGCGTTCCTGGCGACTTGTGCCGATCAAACATCGATCCTCGACGAATTTCCTCCCCACGAATGGCACGGTACGGGGGCATGCGCCAAGTGGGCCAGCGATTTCGACGCCGATGCCAAGAAGAATGGCATCACGGATACGGTTGTCACACTCGGCACCCCGTCGCACGTGGATATCACCGCAGACCGCGCCTACGTGGTCGTACCTGCCAATTACAACTTCAAACAGAAAGGGAAGCCAGTCAGCGAAGTCGGCTCCATCGTCACGCTCGCCTTACAAAAGAGCTCATCCGGTTGGAAAATCACCGGATGGTCATGGGCAAAACATTAGGCTCGCCAGCCAGGCCGCCCAACACGAGCGTTACATATACTTCGCCAGCCAGCCCAAGACTTCGTGCATGTGCTCGCGCGCGTCTTCGCCTTTGAGGACCCAGTGGTTCTCGTCGGGGAAGACCACCAGGCGGCTGGGGACCTCGCGGCGCTGCAGCAGTTTGTACATCTCGAGCCCTTGATTCACCGGCACGCGGAAATCCCGTTCGCCTTGAGTCACTAACATGGGCGTGGAGAAATTGGCAGCATAGGTAGAAGGGTTCTGCTCGCGCCACGCGCCTTTCTGCTCCCAGACCGGTCCGCCGTTGCGCATCTCCCAGTAATACGAATCGTCAGTCGCACCCCAGAAAGAAGTGTTGTCACTCAGGCCCGCGTGACTCACCAGGCATTTGAAGCGCTTGGTATTCCCTTCGAACCAATTCATCAGATAGCCGCCATAACTGGCGCCGGCAGCGGCCTGTCGCGTGGCATCGATGAACGGGTAGAGGCGGATCGCTTCGTCGGCAGCCTGCTCTACCTCCGAGGCAGGGCCGCGCAGAACGTCCTTGTCAATCGCTACGGCGAACTCCTCTCCATAGCCCGTCGAGCCGGTGTAGTTCGTCATTAGCAGGACATATCCCGGCGACGTCAGCAAATGATAGTTCCAACGTACAAAGAATGTGTCTTTGATCATGTTGTGCGGGCCGCCGTGGGGGAACACTAACAGGGGATATTTCTTCGCCGGATCGAACGCCGGCGGCAGCACCACCAGGCTTTGGATGCGCCGGCCGGTTTTCGCGTTGAACCAGAACTCGCGCGGCGGCTGCCAATCGATCTGTCGAATGCGCTCTTTGTTGAACTCGGTCAAGAAATGATTCTCACCAGTCTTCGCGTCCACGCGGACCACATCGGCCGGATGAATCATCGATTGCCAGTTCGCCACTAAGATCGGAGTAGCCGCGTGCTCCGGAATTACCAGGCCGGAGTAGCTGCCCTGTATTACCTCGAACGCCGGCCGCACCTCGCCGCCATCGGCGGGCAGTTGAAAGACGCGGTCGTGCCCTTGATCCTCCGCAGCCACGTAGATGGTGCGGCTGTCGGGAGTGAAGGCAATCGAGTCAACGGAGCGGTCCCAAGAGGCAGTCAGTGGTTTCGGCGGCCCGGCCGGCGGCCAGTCGATCTTCACCAGGCGCTCGAGGCTGTACAGCGAAACGGCCGCGCTGCGCTCGGTGGTGGCGTAGAGCGCTTTGCCATCGGGACGGAAAATGGCGTTGTGATAGCTGTCGGGTCCAGAGGTCAGCGCCACCGGTTCGCCGCCTTCGGCGGAAACCCGATACAGCTCGGTCGTGATCGGCGAGGTAGCGGCGCGATTCAAATCGGTAGTGGCGGTGAACACGATAGTGTTGCCATCGGGGCTCCAGCGCGCGTCCAAGCTTGAACCACTGCTCTCCTCCAGTTCGCCTTCAAAACCGGGCAGCGCGGCTAATTTCGTGCCGGCCAAAAGGTCGTGCGCCGCGGCGCCCTCCTCGAGGCTCTCGACAAAAACATGCGGCCGCAGGTCGTCGAGCCAGTGATCCCAGAAGCGAATCGGAAAGCCGTCGAAGATGCGCGCGTTGTACTTGCGTGCTTTGCGTTCCTCTGCGATGTTGCGGTTTTCAGCATCGTTCTTGGCGCCCGGATAGACGCGGCTCTGGAACAGGATGGCCTTGCCGTCGGGGCGCCATTGGGGATTGGCAGCACCGGTTGAGAGATTGGTCACGCGCATCGCTTCGCCGCCATCGAGCGGAAGGATGTAGATTTGGTCGGTCTCGTCGCCTTCCCGTTTCGTGGCGAACGCCAGACGCTTCGAGTCGGGTGAGAAGACGGCATCGTTCTCGGGCGCCAGCGTGCTGGTGAGCCGCCGCGGCGCCGCACTGCCATCCAGAGGAACGAGCCACAGGTCCGACGCCGTTTTGGCCGCATCGTACGACGGCTCGACGACTGACGTGACGGCCCACTTACCGTCGGGACTGACCATGGGCGCTCCCACGCGTTTCATGAGCCAGACATCCTCATGCGTGATGGGATGTTTCTGGGCAATTAAGGCCGACGAAAACACTGCCAGGGCAATGATGGTGCGCATGCCCGCGATGGTAGCAAATTTCAGTCGACCAGCCCGTGCCGCACGGCGAAGCGTACCAATTCGTTAATACTGTGCAGGTTCAGCTTCTCCATGATGCGGCCGCGGTGGGCGTCCACGGTGTAGACGCTGAGGTTGAGCACGGTGGCGATCTCTTTGTTGGTTTTGCCCTCGGCCAGCATCTGCAACACCTCGCGCTCGCGGCTGGTGAGCAGATCGATGGGGTCAGTGACGTGCTTGCGGTAGTCGTCGAGAACGGCATTGGAGACGGATGGGCTCAGATAGCCGTCGCCCTTCGCCACCGCTCGCACCGCGGACACCAGATCGCCAGCGTCGGAATCCTTAAGCAGATATCCTCGGGCGCCGGCGCGCAAGACTTCGCGGACGTAGACCGAATCCTTGTGCATGCTGAGAGCGATGACCCGCGTGTGCGGCACGGACGCGGCGACGCGGCGGGTGGCCTCGATACCGTTCAGTTCGGGCATGGCGACATCCATCACGACCACGTCTGGCTTGAGTTTCTCAACGAGCTCGACCGCCTCGCGCCCGTTACCGGCCTCGCCGACAATCTCCATATCCGGCTGCGCGCCTAGGATCATCTTGAAGCCCTGGCGGACTACGGCGTGGTCATCGGCGAGTATGATGCGGATAGGTTTCATGAAGGACTAAGGCGCACTGCCATAGTACCAGCGCGGCGGGAGGCGCCTATGCTGTCCGGTCGGTTCACGCTATGCTGAAAGCACGGCCATGACCATCGACGAAAGGCTGGATCGGCTGGAACATATCACCGCTGGTATGTTCGAACAGTGGCAGAAGGAGCGCGAGGAAGACCGGCAGCTCTGGCGCGATACGCAGAGACAGATCGAGGAAACCGACCGGCACTTGGGGAGCGAATCGAAGAGGCTGATAAGAGGCTTGGGAACCGAATCGATCAGCTTGCTGCCGAGTCCCGTGCCGCTGCCGCCGAGTCCCGCGCCGCCGATAACGAGCTTCGTGAGCGGATCGATAGCTTGGAATCCGCCATGGGCGAAGGTAACGTCGTTGGATGAATCGGCGAGTGTCTTGACCTGTTCCGTCCGTCCGGCGAGTACATCCGGTGGCAACTGAATCTTTGCGTCTCGCGCCAAGTCGAGCAAGCGGTGGACGGTTAGGAGCGACGCGGCAGCTTGCGACATTTGCCACTTTGGCCCCCGGCTAGTGCCCGACTCACTTTGACAACCGACACGTTGAAGCGGAAGAAGAGAACCCGCTTAAGTTTAACGCTGATGGGGCGGCTCCCGGCCCCGGGCAAAGCTACAATGTAGGTGTCATGTATACACGACACCTGTTCGTTTGGGCAGTATTGGCCGCATCCCTCGCCGCCGCGCAGGAAGCACCCGCTACCATCCAGGTGACGGGGGCGGTCAAACAGGCCCTCACGTTGACTGCTGACGACCTCGCGAAAATGCCCCGCGCGGCCGTCCGCACCACCAACAATGGCATGGAAACCGTGTACGACGGCGTCTGGCTTCACGACGTCTTGAAAGCCGCCGGTGTTCCTCAAGGAAGCGAGCTCCGCGGTAAGGCCCTGTCCACTTACGTCCTTGCCGAAGCCCAGGACGGATATCAGGTAGTGTTCTCGCTCGCCGAGCTCGACCCTGCGTTTATCGACAATGAGATCCTGCTCGCAGACACGGCCAACGGCAAACCTCTGTTTGGCGCGCAGGGCCGTTTCCGGCTGGTGGCGCCGAAAGACAAGCCCGGAGCCCGCTCCGTCCGCATGTTGACGAAACTGGAAATCGTCCAGGTGAGGAAATAACCGCGTGAAGACGCACGTTAGAAGCCGGCTGGCGCAGATTCGAAAGAGCCGGGGCGTGGGCGCCTCCGATCTTGCGCGTCGCGTGCGCGTCACCCGCCAAACCATCTACGCCATCGAAGCCGGCACCTATGTTCCCAATACCGAGGTCGCGCTCCATCTGGCCCGCGAGTTGGAGGTGACCGTCGACGAGTTGTTTTCCATCGACGAGCGGTCGCCAAAATCCCCCGAATCTCTCGCCGCGGAGGTGCTGAGCGCGGCGCCCGCCGCCAAAGGTCAGCCCGTGCGGATTTCCCAGATCGGCTCGCGGTGGGTCAGCGTCCCGGTCAGCGCATCGCCCTACTACATGCCGGAAGCCGATGGCATCATCAAAGGAACCAGGCGCGCCAATGGCCGCACCGATCTGGTGGTGTTTGCCAAAGAAGAAGCCGCTCAGAAACGGCTCGTGCTGGCGGGATGCGATCCCGCCACCGGCCTGCTTTCCCGAATGGTGGAGAAACTGAGCGGCGTCGAGGTGGTCTCTGCCGCCGCTTCCAGCAAGCTTGCGCTCCACTGGCTGAGCGAAGGCAAAGTGCACATTGCGGGTTCGCACCTCGAGGACCCCAAGACCGGCGAGTTCAATCTGCCATTCATCCACAAACAGTTTCCAGACGAAGATTTCAGCGTGGTCACGTTCGCGCGGTGGGAAGAAGGATTCGTGATCGCGCCGGGCAACCCGCTCCGCCTGCGCAAGATTGAGGACCTGGCGCGGAAGAACGTCCGGTTTGTGAACCGCGAACCCGGTTCCGGGAGCCGGGGACTGCTCGATCGACTTTTGGAAAAGGCCGGCATGGACGCGCCCACCGTTCGCGGATACGATCGCATTGCCTATGGTCATCTCGCGGCGGCTTACTGCGTAGTTTCGGGAGATGCGGATGTCTGCCTGGCAACCCGGTCCGCGGCACAAACCTTCGGCCTGGATTTTATTCCACTCCAGAGCGAGAGGTATGATCTGGTGATGCGCAGGAAGACCACCGATCTGCCGGCCGTCAAAGCATTCCTCGATGTGCTGCAGCGAGCCACGCTGCGGCGCAAGCTCGAAGTCCTGGCCGGCTACGACACTTCGCAAACCGGGAGCACCGTTGCGTAGCCGCATCCTATTGTTGTTCAGCGTCGCTGGTCTCCTATTTGGCGCCGGCTTCAACTGGGACCTTCCGCCAGGATTTCCGCGCCCGTCCGTGCCCCACCACAATCCGATGAGCGCGGCGAAAGTCGAACTCGGCCGCTACCTCTTTTACGACCAGCGAATGTCGGTCAACGGAAAAGCATCGTGCGCGAGTTGCCATCGCCAGGAACTGGCCTTCACGGACGGTCGAGCTTATGCACAGGGCGCCACCGGTGAGCTGCATCCGCGCAGCAGCATGAGCCTGGTGAACGTCGCGTACGCGCCGTCGCTCACTTGGGCCAATCCCGAACTGCACTCGCTCGAAGAGCAGGCGCTGACGCCCATGTTGGGCGAAGAACCCATCGAGCTCGGCCTGAAGGGGCATGAACAGGAGTTCCTCAACGCATTACGCGGCGATCCTGTTTACCAGCGTCTGTTCCCGCAGGCGTTCCCGGAAGCAGGCGAGATCTACACGCTCGCAAACGTCACGAAAGCAATCGCGGCATTCGAACGCACCATTATCTCCATGCGGTCGCCCTACGACCGGTACCGGTGGGGTGGAGACTCCTCGGCCATCTCCGATTCCGCCAAACGCGGCGAGCTGCTCTTCTCCTCGAGCGAACGCGGGGGATGCTTTCAGTGCCACGGCGGCTGGAATTTCACCACCGTCCGGTTTGAAGGAGGCGTGGACCGGGAGGCGATGGGCGATCCCCGAGCGGGCTTTTTCAATACCGGTGTCGCGCTATATCTGCCTTCGAATCGCGGCGTCTATGAGCGGACGCGAAAAGCCGAGGACCTTGGAAGATTTCGCGCGCCCACACTTCGAAACATCGCCGTCACCGCGCCGTACATGCACGATGGCAGCCTGGCCACGCTCGGCGACGTCATCGATCATTACGCCGCCGGCGGCAAACTGGACAATCCGAACAAATCGCGCATCCTCCGCCCATTTCCGCTATCTGCTGACGAGAAACGCGATCTGATCGAATTTCTGAAATCGCTTACCGACGAGGATCTGCTCCACGACGCGCGCTGGAGCAACCCATGGCACTGATATGAGCGCCACTGAGGGACCCAATATCGCCACGGTTCGCATCCGTACGGTCGCGAATGGCGCGATTTCCGAGCGGCAGGACTCGCTCGCGGTAGAAGAACCGCTCGAGATCCTGCTCGGCGAGCGCAACGTGTCCATCACCATGCGTACGCCGGGCAACGACGAGGAACTCGCCGCCGGTTTCCTCTTCACCGAGGGCATCCTGCGTGATCGCACCCAGATCGCTGATATCTCGATCACCGGCGAAAACCAGGTAACCGTGTCGCTGGCCGAGCAAGCCGGCGTCGATCTCAGCCGCCTCGAGCGCCATTTCTACATGAGCTCGAGCTGCGGCGTCTGCGGCAAGGCCTCCATCCAGGCCCTCGAAACAGTCGGCTGCCCTACCTTGGCAAAGGATCGGCCCGTGATCGACGCCAGCCTGATTCATCGCCTGCCGGAGATGTTGCGATCGAGCCAACAGGTTTTCGACCACACCGGCGGACTGCACGCAGCGGCCCTATTCGATTCCGGTGGACAACTCCTTGCGGTCCGCGAGGACGTGGGGCGCCACAATGCCGTTGACAAACTCATCGGCAGCAGATTCCGGAGCGGCGGCTTGCCCTTGGACGATCACTTGATTCTGCTTAGTGGGCGCGCTAGTTTCGAGTTGGTCCAGAAGGCTCTCATGGCGGCCGTGCCAGTGCTCATCGCGGTCGGAGCGCCATCCAGTCTCGCAGTCGAAATGGCCCAGCGGTTCGGTATGACGTTGATCGGCTTTGCCCGCGAGCAGCGATTCAACGTCTATTCCGGCGAATGGCGGCTGCGCTCGAGTTGACTGCGCTTATTTTGCCGCTCCTCGGTGATCCACCGCCACGCTCCCGTCCTTGATCACCAACTTGACCTTCAACACGTCGTTGATGTCCGTCAACGGGTCGCCATCCAGCATCACGATGTCCGCCTGCTTCCCTGCTTCGAGCGTACCGAGGTCCTTGCCGTGGCCGATCACGGTAGCGGCGTTACGAGTCAGAATCTCCACCACCTGGCTATTGGAGAAGACAAGGCGCAGCGGACGCAGCTCCTGCGCCAATGAGTCTTTCGGCAAAAAGGTGGTATCGGTTCCGTAACCGTAGACCACGCCTGCCTCCCACAACAGCCGCGCATTGACCGGACCTTGACCGGCGCTCGAGAGCGTATTCCAGGGGAATGGATCCAGGTCCCGGAATCGCGCCACTTGGTCCAGCCCCGTCCGTTGCCGAATGCGCTGGTTCTCCTCGGCAAATGCCGGAGTGAATACCCCCAACGTGGACATCATCGGAATCTTCGATGCCGCCACCTTGCGCGCGCCCGCTTCATCCAGTTGGCCGATGTGTGGCGTATGCGCCAGTATCGTAGTGCCCGCATCCACCGCAGCGAACATATCCTCGACACTCACCGCGTGCGTAATTACCGGCATCCCGACTTTCTTCGCCTCATCCACAGCTACTGACAGCGTGTGCTTCTCAGGCCCTCCCGGAGTCACAACGATCACAGCCTTGACGTCGTCAATGCCCGCCTGCTTCAACTGCCGCACGGTCGCGCGGGTTTCTTCGTCCGGAATTGCTTTGGCGGCCTGCGTAGGACGATTGGGCGGCCGCGAGTTATCCGTGCGTGCCGGATCCACCGTAAGCGGCCCCGCGGGTGCGTTGCCGGAAGGCCGCGCCAGTTGGATGAATGCCGCCGTAAACAGCCGCGGGCCTTTGATATTGCCCGACCGGAGAAGCCGCTGCAATTCCACGATCTGCTGTACCGGATCGCCGCAGGATTGAACCGTGGTGAACCCTGCATCCAGAAACTCCTGCATGCGTTTCGAGGACTGCTCTTTCATCCACTGCGCCGGATTCGGCCCTGGAAACGAACCGTCCGAAATGACGTGCCGATGATCATCAATGAACCCCGGCATGACGGTCATCCCCCTGGCGTCGATCTTCTGTCCGCTCGCATCGCTCGCCGCTCCTTGGGAAACCGATACGATACGGCCATCCCGGACCACGATCGAGCCCCGCTGAATCACGCCTCCGTTGCCGTCAATGATCCGCGCATTGTTGATCACCAGGTTCTGCGCAGAAAGGCTTCCGGCAATCATCAAGCAAGCAACCACCTTGAGGCTGGTTAAGGTTCGCATTCATTTCTCCGTCCCGCCGAGTATACAAGAAGTCCCTGGGTGCCCGCGTCCCGCGTGGGTTCCGCGGGGGGTCAGGCCTTCCGGCCTGCCGCCGGGCTTCTGCCCGGCGTCGCCCAACCACGGAGACGTGCCTTTCGCCGATGTATACTGACCGCTCAGGAGCCACCGCTACATGACACTCCCTCCCGGCATCGCCGCCAAGGACTTTGCCACCGCCATCCGCCAATGGGACCGAGTGGTCGGCAAGGACTGGGTATTCACGTCTGACGAAGACCTGGAACTCTATCGCGACTCCTACTCGCCCTTCTGGCACGAGCCCGAAGATCCGGTTCCTTCCGCAGCCCTCGCACCCGAGAGCGTCGAGCAAGTGCAACAAATCGTGCGCATCGCCAACACGTTCAAGATCCCACTGTGGACCGTCTCCACCGGCAAGAATCTCGGATACGGCGGCTCCGCGCCTCGGCTTTCCGGCTCGGTAGTTCTCGACCTCAAGCGCATGAACCGGATTCTGGAAGTGGACGACAAGAATCACTACGCCCTCGTCGAGCCTGGAGTCAGCTACTTCGACCTGTACCGCTACACGCAGGAAAAAGGCCTCAACGTGTTCATCGACGCGCCCGACCCCGGTTGGGGCAGCCCCGTCGGCAACACGCTCGATCGCGGCGGCGGCCACACGCCCCTGCGCGACCATTTCGCTTCCCTCTGCGGCATGGAAGTGGTGCTCGCCAATGGCGACTTGGTCCGCACCGGCATGGGCGCCATTCCGAATGCCCGTACCTGGCAGCAGTACAAGTACGGTTTCGGCCCATACGTGGATGGTATCTTCACGCAATCCAATTACGGCATCGTCACCAAGATGGGCCTGTGGCTCTACCCCATGCCGGAAGCCCGGATCACCGGTATCGTAACGGTGCCCAAACACGACGACCTGATTCCGATGGTCGATACGCTGTCGTACCTGATGAATTCGAATATCGTTCAGGGCACCACCACCGTCGGCGGCCCTCTGCTCGGCCCCTCGCGCGAACCGGAATTGACCGCGCTTCGCTCCAAGCCCGGCGGCGCATCCATTCCGGAACTGGAAGCCTACGTCCAGCGCAAAAAGCTTCCCTACTGGAGTATCGAGCTGCCGTTTTATGGCCCGGCCGAAGTGGTCGAGGCGCAATGGAAGTTTGCGCAGCGGAAGTATTCCGCCATCCCCGGCGCGCAGTTTCGGGACGGCATGTCCCACCGGTTGCCGCCCGATGCCGATGCGCTGGCCAAAGTGGCCAACCCGGTGCCGCTAGGCGTTCCCAGTCTTTCCATCTTCACTTCGGGAGGTCCCAACAGCCAAGGCCATATCTTCTTCTCGCCGATCACGCCCATGACGGGCCAGGCCGTGTTCGAAGCCACGGAAGTCTTCGACCGGACTCTGCGCGAGATGGGGGCCAACAACGTGGGCGTCGTTCCCGCCGGCACTTATTACCCGAGATCGTTCTTCTTCCTGTTCATTTTCCCCATCGAACACGACGTCGAAAAGAACCGGAAGATGCGCGCCGCATTTCGTCGCGTCGTACAAGTTGGCGCCGAGCACGGCTGGGGCGAATACCGAACACACACTGCTTTCATGGACGATGTGGCCGACGCCTACTCCTTCAACAACCACGCCCTGCGCCGTTTGCACGAAACCATCAAAGATGCGCTCGATCCCAACGGCATTCTGGCGCCCGGCAAGAGCGGGATCTGGCCGAAGAGCACGCGAAAGGCAAAGGCGTGAATACGACAAGATTGCTTCTGATCGCATTCGGCCTGGCCGCTGGCAGCTATGCCGCGGATGACTCAACCGTAGCCAAAGGCCGCGCCGTCTATCAGAAGTGGTGCACTCCGTGCCATGGCCCGGGCCTCGGAAAAGCCGGCGCCATTGCCGCCAACGCCCACTATCGCGGCGCAAAGCCCGCGGTGTTGGAGGAGCGGACCGATCTGACATCTGAGCAGATCAAGAACGCTGTGCGAAACGGCGTCTACGTGATGCCGCGATTCCGCAAAACCGAAATCTCGAATGCCGACCTGGATGCGATCGTGGCGTACTTGACGCGGGCGGGACGGTAGACAGCCGCTCTACTTCTTGCCCAGATGCGCGCTGTCCTTCTCGTTCTCGGTGCACACGCTCTCAAAGATGTCCGAATCCGCTAGCAGATCGTGCGGCACCTTGATGGTAAACGGCCTGGTATACATCTTCGGATCGTCGAACGTCATCTCCACATCCATGTGCCCAAAGTCGCGCCGGTGGAAGCGCTCGGTGAGACGCAGTGCTTCGCTGTGTGGGTGGCCGACCAGATCCAGCGCAGTTCTGTCGTTGAAACCTGCAGTCTCCACAACCAGGGTATCCCCCTCCCAATGGCCGACCGAGTATCCCAGGTACGCCGGAAGATCGAACTCCTTGGGTAGCGCGCGGCCATCCGTATAGATTTGCCGGTTCATGTTATCCACTTCGTACAGGAGGACGGTCGTGCGTGGCGCCTGCACAATCTTTATCGGTTCCGAAAGAAGATCGTTGAGCGGGATACCGGCGATGTCCGTGCAAACCTTCGCATCACCGCTTCCGCGCGCGCGCATCGCTTTCTCAGCTTCCGGGCGCATCGGCGAGTCCTTGGGCGGGAAGTCCAGAAGGATATTGAAGGCGTATTTATGTTGGGTGCCGATCTCCATTCCAGGTACGTCCACTTTTATGGAATCTTCGATGATCGCGCCATAGAGGCGCTTCATCTCCGCAACAGTCGTGATCTCGTGCATCCAGACGCCCGAGAGGTCAGGTTTCCCGTCGAGCGCGCGCGGCACGGGAGCGCTGAGATTGGGCTTGCCGTCGGGCGTGCGCGGAACTCCCGGCGTTTGAAAATTCAGCCACTGCGGCTTCGCACTCACAGCGAGAACTACCAGTAGTAAACCCGGCCGGTAACGTCCAAACATGCAGATGATGATAGCAATTCAAACTCCCTGTGGGGTCAGGCCTTCCGGCCTGCCGCCGGGCTTCCGCCCGGCGTCCCGTATAACGGAGCAGCCGCGAATAGGTGCCGCCTACCGCCCGTTGGCACATATACTTAGCCGTTTCGGAACGCTAGAATAGGAATCCTGGCTCGAAACAAATGCCTACGGCCGGTTTCGAGCCAACGGAAGGCGGCGCTTGAACGTTTCCGAAACTTTCATTCGAAGGCCCATCGCCACGAGCCTTCTGATGCTGGCGATCGCCATGTTCGGCGTCATCGCGTACCACGCGCTGCCCGTTAGCGACATGCCGCAGGTGGACTATCCTACCCTCCAGGTTTCGGCGAATCTTCCGGGCGCCAGTCCGGATAACATGGCCTCCTCCGTGGCCACCGTTCTGGAGCGCCAATTTACCACCATCGCCGGCCTGGACTCGATGATTTCCCAAAGCAACCAGGGAAGCACGAATGTCACGCTGCAGTTCAACCTGAGCCGCGACATTGATGGCGCGGCCGTGGACGTGCAGACCGCGATCGCCGCCGCCATGCCGCTGCTGCCTCCCGGCATGCCCAATCCGCCTTCCTTCAAGAAGCAAAATCCGGGCGATCAACCGATCATCTTCTTTGGCACGACTTCGCCGACGATGCCCGTTGGGGACTTGGACGAATATGCCGAGCGCATGATCGGCGCGCGCATCTCCATGGTGCCCGGCGTAGCCCAAGTGCAGATCTTCGGTGGCACCAAGCGCGCCGTGCGCGTGCAAATCGACCCAAGCAAACTGGCCTCCCGCAGTATCGGTCTCAACGAAGTCCAGAGCGCCATCCAGAACTGGAATGTGAATATTCCGACCGGCACGCTCTTTGGACCGCATAAGTCCTACAACATTCTGGCCAACGGGCAACTCATGCGCGCGGCCGACTACCGGCCGTTGATCGTCACCTATCGCAACGGCGCGCCCGTGCATCTGAACGAAGTCGCCACGGTCATCGATGGTCTGGAAGATGACAAGCAGATGGCGTACATGTATGGCGACACCTTCGGCCCCAAGGGCACCAACTGTTTGATCATCGCGGTCAATCGCCAGCCCGGCACGAACACCATTCGCGTGATCGATGACATCCGCCGTCTCGGGCCTTACTTTCAGCGCATGATCCCGCCCAGCGTCAGGATGACGGTCCGCGGTGACAAAGGCCAGAACATCCGCGAAGCCTTCCAGGATATCCAGTTCACCATGATCGCCACGCTGTCGCTGGTGATCCTGGTAATTTTCCTGTTCCTGCGCAATCTTTCCGCCACCATGATCCCGGCCATGGCGCTGCCGTTTTCGATCGTCGGGACATTCTCCGTGATGTACCTGCTCGGCTTCACGTTGAACAGCATCTCGATGATGGCGTTGATCCTCTCGGTGGGATTCGTGGTGGATGATGCGATTGTCATGCTGGAGAATATCGTCCGCCATCTGGAAAAAGGCGAAACTCCCATTGTCGCGGCGCTCAATGGCTCGCGTGAGATCGGCTTCACCATCGTGTCCATGACGCTTTCGCTGGCCGCCGTGTTTATCCCGATTCTGTTCATGGCCGGGATCCTCGGCCGCTTGTTCCGCGAGTTTGCCGTCACCATCTGCACCGCGATTCTGATTTCCGGCGTCGTCTCCGTAACGCTCACACCTTTGCTTTGCAGCCGGTTTCTGCGCGAGTTCAAACCGGAAGGGCACGGCTTTTTGTACCGGATGGTCGAGCGCAGTTTCGAGGCAACGCGCAATCTCTACGGCACTACGCTGCGCTGGGTGCTCGGGCACCGGCTGGTGATGGTCTCGGTCCTGCTGGCGGTCGTTACAGTTACGGGGTTCTTGTACGTGGCCGTCCCCAAAGGATTCATTCCCGACACCGACCAGGACCAGTTCAACATCAACATGCAGATGAACCAGGGCACCTCGTACTACCAGACGCTGAAATATTCGCAGATGGTGGCCGAGATGGTAGTCAGCGATCCGGATGTGCTGACGTTCTTCATGCGCACCGGTGGTGGCGGCGCCAGCGGGAATGTCGGCTTCCTCAGCGTCAACCTGAAGCCGCGCCGCCAGCGAAAATCCACCGTAGTGGATGTCGTCAACCGGGTTCGCCCGCGCATCTCCAACATCCCCGGCCTGCGCGTGGGAATGCAGATTCCGCAATCGATCCGTATCGGCGGGCGCAATTCATCGGCTGCGTACGATTACACGCTGTACGGACCGGACACCGACGATCTGTACCGCGCAGCTCCGAGAATGGAACGGGCCATGGGCCAATTGCCGGGGCTGGTGGACGTGATCAGCGACCTGCAGATCAAGAACCCGCAGATCGAAATCGAAGTCGACCGCGACCGCGCGGCGGCATTGGGCGTGGACTGGAACAACATCGCCAACATGTTATACGACGCCTTTGGACCGCAACTGGTCTCCACCATTTATGGAGCGGACAATCAGTACCGCGTGCTGCTCGAGCTCCTCCCGCAATACCAGCAGCATGAGGATTCGCTCCGGCTCCTGTATTTGAAATCGAACACTGGACAACTGGTTCCGCTGAGCGCCGTGGCGAAGCTGCGGCTGGACGCGGGCCCCACCAGCATCAACCACACCGGCCAGCTGCCGTCCGTAACCATTTCGTTCGGGCTCAAACCGGGAGTTTCGCTCGGCACCGCTACCGATGAGATCGAGGCAACCGCCAAAGAGATTCTCCCGGCTTCGGTCACCGGAGCGTTTCAAGGATCAGCCAAACTTTTCCAGGACTCGCTCCGCAACATGGGGCTTCTGCTGCTGATTGCGGTCCTGGTGGTGTACATCGTCCTCGGCGTGCTCTACGAAAGCTACATCCATCCGCTAACAATTCTTTCCGGCCTGCCATCTGCCGGTTTCGGCGCGCTCCTGACGCTTTTGCTCTTTAAGATTGACTTGAGCATCTACAGCTTCGTCGGGCTGATTATGCTCATCGGCATCGTGAAGAAGAACGCCATCATGCAGATCGATTTCGCGCTGGAAGTCGAGCGCAAGGAAGGCAAACCGCCCGCCGAGGCCATTTACGAGGGTTGCCTGATCCGCTTCCGCCCCATCATGATGACCACTATGGCCGCTCTTTTGGGCGGCATTCCGGTCGCGCTGGGCTGGGGCGCCGGCGGCGAGGCGCGCCGGCCATTGGGCGTGGCGGTTGTCGGAGGTCTGGCGTTTTCGCAATTGATGACTCTCTACCTCACGCCGGTGGTCTACACCTACATGTCGGGTGTCCTGGACTGGTGGCGCGGCCTGCGCGGGACTCGCAAAGTTCTGCACCCGGTTGTCGAGACGGGAGACTAAAGTGGGGACGGCCCTTCCGGGCCGCCGCCGCGCTTCGGCGCGGCGCGCCGGGCGGAAGCCCGGCGGCAGGCCAGAAGGCCTGCACCCACGTAAGCCTGCTTCTGCACTACACCAGGCCGGAAAGTAGTATTCTCGTTATCTCCGGGGAGGTGCACCGATGTTGCGTTCCACACGATTCGCCACCGTATTCTGCATCGCCGCATTCACGGCCGCTGCCCAGACGTCCACAAGCCCGTACAAAGTGAACTACAACTGGGACAAACTCCAGGGCCGAAAGATCGGCGTCGCCAGCGGCATCCGCATGGATCCCGATGGCAAACACCTCTGGATCCTCGATCGGTGCGGCGCCAACGGCTGCGCCGAATCCGATCTCGACCCCATCATCCAGGTGGACCTCGACGGCAAACTCACGAAAAGCTTCGGCAAGGGCCTCATCTCGTTTCCGCACGGGTTCTTTATCGATCGCGAAAGCAACATCTGGGTAACCGACGGAGCACCGGCGGGTGACCCGCGCGGGGAAGCGGGCTTCAAGAAGCACATGGGCCATCAGGTCCTCAAGTTCAGTCCGGATGGAAAGATCCTGATGACGCTGGGTGAAGCCGGCGTATCGGGCGCCGACGAGAAGCACTTCAATGGGCCCACGGGCGTAGTAGTCGCCGAGAATGGCGACATCTGGATCACGGATGGCCACGGCAGCGCGCAACGCGGTCCCAACAAGGAGAACATGTTCGGCTCCCGCGGCGGCAACAACCGGCTGGTCCGCTTTAATAAGGATGGCAAGTTCCTCAAGTCCTGGGGCGGCGGCATCGGGTCGGAAGGCCACGGGCCGCTCCAATTCAACGATCCCCACGGCATCGAGATCGATTCCGAAGGCCGGCTGTATATTGCCGACCGGGGCAACAACCGCGTCCAGGTGCTCGACAAGGAAGGCAACTTCATTACGCAGTGGACGCAGTTCGGCAAACCTAGCGCCATCGCCATCGACAAACAGGGCAACATCTACGTAGCGGATGGCATGTCCGACGCGCACTGGAACCCCGGCTGGGAGCGCGGCATCCGTGTCGCCGACGTCAAGACCGGTTGGGTGAAAGCATTCATCCCCGACGAAGAGGTGACGCGCGGCGCAGGGACGGAGTTCCTCGGTGTGGATCTCAAAGGCAACATCTACTCGGGCGCCAGCGGCCGGCCGGGGCTGGTAGTGCACGAATTGTTCCGGCCGCTGTTCTAAGAGCAACACAACCGCTCCCTTTGGTCGCGGCTCGGTAATCGTCGTCGCGTTTCTGAGCCGCGACCAGAGGGAGCGGTCAAAAAGGAGTGTGAGCATGACTCTCACAGACATTCGAATTGCCGCTCTCGCGGCGATCTCCGCGGCGGCGCTCGGCGCACAATCGCCCAACAGTGCTGTCGAAGCGCTGCAAAAGGCCAAGGTCCTGGAGCGGATCGCCGAAGCCACGCCCGCTACGCACAACAAGAATGCTCCGAGCTTTGTGCTCGACCCCGCTTGGCCGAAGCCGCTTCCCCACAACTGGATTGTCGGCGATATTGGCGGAATCTTCGTCGACCGGCACGATCACATCTGGGTCTACCACCGGCCGCGTTCGCTCGGTTCCACCGATAGCGGCATGCAAAGCGAAGCGGGGAAAGACGCCAAGGGCCGGCCCATCAGCCCGCTGGGATTCGCGCGCCCGTACGGACAGCTGGCCGGTTGCTGCACCCCCGCGCCCTCGGTCCTCGAGTTCGACAAAGCCGGCAATCTGGTGCAGGCTTGGGGCGGTCCCGGCGATCCCGGTTTCCTCGAGAAGAAATGCCGCCAGCAGGACGGCTGCGTTTGGCCCGCGCGCGAGCATGGAATCTACGTCGATCACAACGATTTTGTCTACATCGCCGGAAACGGCCAGGCGCGTAATTTCCACGGCCAATATCCCTGGGCGCCGAGCTTTGGCAACGATTCGCATTTACTGAAATTCAAAACCGACGGCACGTTCGTCCTGCAGATCGGCACGGCCGGCGCCAAGGGTCCGAACAGCAACGACACCAACGGCGGCGTCAACGGGACTCCCGAACCGTACTGGCCCGCCGACATGACTGTCGATCCCAAGACGAACCTCATGTACATCGCCGATGGCTACGGCAACCGGCGCGTACTGATTGTGGACGCAGGCACCGGCAAGTACGTGGGCCATTTCGGCGCTTACGGCCAAAACCCCGTGGCCGGCGAAAACGGCGCTGGGCCGGGTGAAGACGTCGGCGAAGGCACTAGCTCGTGGCCCGCGGAATACAAGCGCGGCGAGATGAAACCGAAGTTCTTCCGCAGCCCGGTGCATTGCGCCAAGCTGGCCAGCGACGGCCAGCTCTACGTCTGCGACCGCAGCAACAACCGCGTCCAGATCTTCAAGGCATCCGAGGCCGGCAAGGTCTGCGCGAACCCGGAGGGCGAGGTTGGCAAGTGCGGTTTCGTGGGAGAGATCCACGTGGCGCCGCAGACGGCGGCCGGAACGTCCGGGACCGTGAACTTTTCGACGGACCCTAAGCAGAGCTGCATGTACATCGCCGACCTCACCAACGACACCATCTACATCGTGAATCGGCAAAACCTGGAGGAAATGGGCCGCGTCGGAACGGGCGGCCGTCAAGCGGGCGAGTTGCACTGGCCGCACGTGGTCGCGGCGGATGGCGACGGGAACCTGTACACCGGCGAAGTCGATGGCGCGGGCCGAGTGCAGAAGTACCTGCGCTACGGCCCGGCAGGCTGTAGCGGAAATGGCAATCCCGAGATCGGAAAGTACCTGCAGTAATATTCTGAAGATGACGGGCGCCCCGTTCGCGCTGTCCTCGAAAACCACGGAGGCAAGTCGCATGGCGAAGGCGAAGGAATTTACGGTAACGATTGAGGACAAGCCGGGCGCGTTGGGAAAATGCTTTCTCGCCCTGGCGGAGCGCGGTGTCAACGTGCTGGCTTTTGAATCGTACGTGGAGGAAGGCGAGAGCCTGGCGCGCTTCCTGGTGGACGATCCGGCCAGCGCCAACGCCGTGCTCGGCGGCCTGGGGATGATCTTCGAAGAGACGGAAGTCGCCACCGTGCGGCTGGCGCATCGCCCGGGACAATTGGGACGCGCCGCCGCCCGATTGGGTGAAAAGCAGATTAACATTGACTACTCCTACTGCGGAGTCGATCCGGGATCGCAGCTGGTCTTAGTCGTCTTCGGCGTGGACAGACTGAGCGCGGCCGCCAAGCTTCTGGACGAGCTATCCGCCGAGGAGGCATCCGATCGCGGAGCAGTCTAATGCTTGAGAGGTCAGTTCCATGTTGAAACGTTACGCAATTGCCGGGGCCATGTTGCCCGCCCTGTTTGCTCTCGGTTCCTGCAGCAGCCAGCCGAAGACTCTCGACGACGCGGCGCTGCGGAGCGCCGATCAGGATTCGGCCAACTGGCTGATGTACGGACGAACCTACGACGACCATCGGTTCAGTCCGTTGAACCAGATCAACGAGCAGACGGTCGGCAAACTGGGACTGGCCTGGAGTAAGGAATTGAGCACCACGCGTGGCCTCGAGGCCTCGCCACTGGTGGAGGATGGCGTCATCTACACCACCGGCGCCTGGAGCGTGGTGTACGCCATCGATGCCAAGACGGGCGAGCAGCGCTGGACCTACGATCCGAAGGTGACTCGCGAACGCGCGTACTTCATCTGCTGCGATGTGGTGAACCGCGGTGTGGCTCTCTACAAGGGCAAGGTATACGTGGGCACGCTGGATGGCCGCCTGATCGCGCTGGATGAACACACAGGGATGCCGGTGTGGACCGCAACCGTGGCCGATAGCGCCAAACCCTACTCGATCACCAGCGCGCCGCGCATCGCCAAGGGGATGGTGGTAATCGGCGACGCGGGCTCGGAGTATGGCGTGCGCGGGTACGTCTCGGCGTTCGACGCGGAAACGGGCAAGCTGGCGTGGCGCTCGTACACCGTACCCGGCGATCCTTCGAAGGGGTTCGAATCGAAAGCCATGGAGGCAGCGGCCAAGACGTGGAACGGCGACTGGTGGACGGTGGGCGGCGGCGGCACGCCATGGGAAGGCGTTGCCTACGACCCCGCGCTCGACCTGCTGTACTTCGGAACGGCCAATCCCACCGCGTGGTACCGCTCGATCCGCGGCAAAGGCGACAGCCTGTACACCGCATCGATCATTGCCGTGCACGCGAGCAACGGCGAAATGGCCTGGTACTTCCAAACCACGCCCGGCGACAATTTCGACTTCGACGCCACGCAACCGCTGGTACAGGCCGATCTCACCATCGGCGGCCGCATGCGCAAAGTGATCATGCAGGCCAACAAGAACGGGTTCTTCTACGTTCTGGACCGCGAGACCGGCGAGTTCATTTCGGGCGCGGCGTTCGTCAACGGCGTCACCTGGGCTTCGGGACTCGACCCGAAAACAGGCCGCCCCATCGAAATGGCCGGCGTCGCCGAGTCGAAGCCCGTGATCGTTTCGCCCAGCCCGGACGGTGCACACAATTGGCACCCGATCGCGTTCAGTCCCACGACCGGCCTGGTTTATCTGGCTGCCAAGACCAACACGGAGTTCGTGCATGCGCCCGATGCGAAATGGAAATACAACGCCGATGGCTTGAACCTTGCGCTGGACGGAGACTACGATGGGCCGCTGAACGCGCAATTGGTCAAACTTCCCGCGCCCACAGGAGAACTGGTGGCGTGGGATCCGGTCGGGCAGAAGGCCGCGTGGCGAACGCAATACCCGACGGCTGAGGGCGGCGGCGTTTTGGCTACCGCCGGAAACCTGGTATTCCAGGGACGCGCCGATGGCATGCTCGCCGCATACCGCGCCACCGACGGCAAACAACTCTGGAGCTTCGACGCGGGCACCGGAATCATCGGCCCTCCGGTGACCTATCTGGTGAACGGCGTGCAGTATGTGTCGGTGATGGCGGGATGGGGCGGCGGCTCGGGCGGGTTCAACGCTCCCGGAACGGGCCCCGTCAAACCAGGCTACGGCCGCATCGTGACGTTCATGATCGATGGCAACGCTACGCTGAAAGCCCCTGCCTACGGCCATAAGGATCCTCCGGTATCCGTCCTGACTACCAAAGCCTCACCGCAGACCATCCACGAAGGCGGCCTGCTGTTCAATGCACAGTGCGCGATGTGCCACGGCATCAACGCGGTTTCCGGCCCCAACCCCGACCTTCGCTACGCCAGCAAAGGAACGCTCGAAGGCCTAGAAGGGATCGTCTTAGGCGGCAGCCGCGCGTCGTTGGGGATGCCGTCGTTCCAGAAGGTGCTCACCGCGAAACAGGTGAGCGCGATTCAAGCGTACCTCATCACGCGGCAGAAGGAGTCGGCGAAGCAGTAAGAGTCAGATCGAGGCCCATTCAGCGATCGCGTTAGAAGGGTTGGTGTGGTTCGATTTGATAATGCTTCGGCAGATTCTTCGGGAACCGCTTACTCTTTAGCGAAAGTTCATGAATGAAGGACCCTTCCGGTATCTTGCGCCTGCGGCCCAGGGGCAAGTAACATCCGCCACCCTTGTGCGGATCTCGGTGAGGCAGATATTCCACCAACCACCATGGCCCCCACAGGGACTTATGGAGTTTTCCATTCTCGTTGGGCGGTACATAGTGTGGCAGACCGACAACCTTCGGAGGCACGCGGCCTAAGATGGTCTCCGCCTTAGCCCGCTGAATTATTAGACCCGCTTTCTGCCCTTCCACAAGAAGCCACTCAAATGCGACCTTCGAGAGGCCGCTTCCTTTTTCGAGGTAACTGCCTCCCACATCCGAATGAACGCCTGAAAACCACACCTGGCGAATATCCTGACCGGGACCCGGCTGGCCCCAAAGATTGTCCTGGTAAAAGAAGCGCCGCTCATCGATGGAAACGGCATGACGACCGGTTCTAACAATCGGATTGTTTCCGATGAAAGGAAGCTTGATTGGATTGTATACCCAGCCATAGGAGCTGACCGTGTCCCAGATTCCACAGAAGTGAATCTCCACCGGGCGCGAGTCGGTGAACTGCCATTTGAATGCTTCATCCACCGGAAAAGTGACGTGTTTATGGTTCGCAACCCGCGTACGATGCGAATACATGCGCAGGATGTACGGTATGGCGCCATGGTTGCCGCGGCACAGCAGGCCAAATACGTGAAGCAGACTAGCCAACGCCCGCACCGTATAGGAGCCGCGGCTAAAGCCGAATAGATAGATCTTGTCACCGTCGGCGTATTCATCCATCAGGAACCGGTAAGCGTCACCAACATTTGCGAGAAGGCCAGCCCCGAATGCCAGTCCTTTCAGGCGCCACCACTGGCGGGCGATCCACCACCGGACATTCTGGGCACCCATGGTGCCGACTCCAGGATGGTAATAACACACCTGCGACGCATCGATGGTGATGCACGAATAGAGCTTGGCAACATTCGAATCTTTCTGGATCTGGTCGAAGCTGTTGCCGGTGCCATCGCAGCAAACGACGATGTTCTTAGCCATTCATATAAAATACGGCTTATTTAATGGAAAGGAAATCGTCTGACGCGTCGGGTGCGTAGACTAGCCAGGGCGCCGGGCCGAAGCCCGGCGGCAGGCCGGAAGGCCTGGCCCCACGCTAAAAGCTCATGCGGTCCTTGGCTGCTTCTATCTTGCGGCCGTCGACGCCGTAGATCGCGAGGAGCTCGCCCCATTCGCGGAACGTGCCGTGCTGCTGGCGGTACTCGACCACTGCCTTGGCTTCCTCGGGCGTGAGGCCCAGGCTCGCGGCGATTTCTGCGGCGCCGGCTTTGTTGACGTTGAGCTTGCCGGCTTCTTCCACTTTCGGAAAATTCGTAAAGAGATATTTCTGGACCGTGTCGAGCTCTTCTTTCGTCGCGGAGCGGACGCGCGTGCCCATGCGGATCACGATCGCCTGCCATTCCTCGTTCGTGTGCCGGTACTTGACGAAGTGATCGGGAAGATGGCAGGCGGTGCACTCGCGCAGGATGATTTGTTTGCCAGGGCCCTCGGGCATGGCGTTGGCTGCGGCAGAGGCGGGCGCGACGGGGTCAGGAGTGGCCGCGCCCTCGCCGGAGGCGAAATTCTTGGCCAGGTAATTGACGATGGCCGCAGCTTGCTCCTTCGTCGCTTCGGCGCCTTTGGCCACCATGGAATCGACGGTGGACTGCCAGAGCGCACGTGGCTTCTTCTGGCTGGTGGCGATTTCGAGGCCGTGGCACGTGCTGCACACATTGGCGAACAGATCCTTGCCAGGACCGTCCGGCAAGTTCTGCGCCGTAGCGGGCAAGGCCAGCAGCACGCTCGCAAAGAAGAGGAAACGCGGCATCGGCACCTATTGCACCTGGGCGACTTTTTGGGTGGCGCGGGCCATCAGCTTGCGAATCAGCTCGGCGGTGCTGGTGTGGACGCTGCCGCCGGTATTAGCGACGCCTCCGATGCCCATGGCGACATCGAGCGGTGTGCGCCCGGACTTATTTTTCACATCGAGCTTCGCGCCGTGATCGGCCAGGAACTGGACCATCTCGTCGGCGCCGCGCTCGGCGGCGGCGTGCATCGGTGTATCGCCGCGGTCATTGGTGGTGTTGATATCGGCGCCTTTGTCCAGGCAGAGGCGGATGGCTTCGACGAATTCAGGGATCGGCCGTTCTTCGCCGCCCGCAAAACGCGCGCCCTGGCCGGTGGCAGCGGCGAGCAGAGGCGTGGTGTGGTCGTCGGTGGGCCGGTTGGGATCTGCGCCTTTTTCGAGCAGCAGGCGCATCACGGCCAGATCGGCCGAGCGCGCTGCGCGGTAGAACGGCGTGGCGCCCTTAGGCACGGTGATGGCTCCTTGCGCCATGCGGCCGGGCAGCTTGGTGTTCAGCATGGCATTGGGATCGGCGCCATGATCGAGCATGAATTTTACAAAGCTCAACTCGTCGAGCTTGTCGGTGACCGGCTTGCGCGGGCGGTTGCCGAAGTAATCGAGGTTGCGCATTTCCACGGCGAGGTAGAGCGCTCCGTCGGGATTAGCTTTCTTCTCGACCAACAGCGCCGCCAGATCGTAGTGATCGTTGTAGATCGCTTCGAGGATCGGGGTAAAGTGGAATTCCGGCTCGGCCAGGTTGATATCTGCGCCGGCGTCGATCAAGACCTGCGCGGATTCCACCGCGCCCTGGCGCGCGGCAAACAGGAGCGGGGTCAGGCCGCCGCGGAAGAGGATGGCCTGCGTGCCACCTGAGGCGACTTTGCGGAAATTGAAATCGAAGTACGTGGATCGGGCATTGACGTCCGCGCCGGCGGCGAGCAGCAGCTTCGCGACCTCGGCGTGATTCTCGGCCACGGCCCACATGAGCGCCGTTTCGCCGCGGTAGGATTCCTTGGCTTTGGCATCGGCGCCGGCGGCAAGCAGAGCTTTGACGCCGTCGATGGTTCCAGTTCGCGAGGCCGTCATCAGCGGAGTTTCGCCTTGGCCGATGGTGGCGTTGGGATCGGAGCCGGCTTTTAGCAGGGCTTGGATCATTTCGCCGTTGCCGACGTTGCAGGCTTCGGAAAGCGCGGTGACGTTATAGCGATTGGCGGCTTTGGCGTTGGCGCCGGCGGCTAGCAGGGCTTTTACGAGGTCGAGATTGTTTTGATGGGCGGCGTAGATCAGGGGGGTGGTGCCATCGATATCGGTGGTGTTGGGGTCCAGGTGTTGTTTGAGCAACGAGCGCACGGCGGCGGCGTCCTGGTTCCGGGCGGCTTCTACCAGGCGGAGATCGGCGGCCGGAGCGGTGGTGATGGTTACGACGGCCAGGATTAAGATTGACGTCCTCATCGTTGATCTCCTTCCGCTTGCTTACGCGCGCGGTTCTTTGACACACACAGGCCGGGTCACAAATAATTCCGTGGGGCAGACCGTCGTCTTTCGCGGTCTGCCGCTGTGCGGCGCAGGCAGACGACAAAAACCGATCGTCTGCCCCACGGAGTTACCCTGCATTCCGTATGACGCACTACACTAAATCTCCACGCGGCCGTTGCTGTCGCCCAAGTGGTCGGTGGGGACGCCGGCTTTGTCGAGCAGACTGACCAGGACGTTTGCCAGCGGCGTCCGTAGCCGTACTTTGACGTGGTTGTTGCCTCTTAGCCTGCCGGCTCCGCCGCCGACAATTACCGCCGGAAGAATATCGTGGCTGTGGACGTTGCCGTTGCTCATGCCGCTGCCGTAGAGAATCATCGAATGGTCGAGCAGGTTGCCATCGCCATCGGGCGTCTGGCGCAGTTTTTCCAGGAAGCCGGCGAACAGGGTGATGTGATAGGTGTTGATCTTGGCGTGCTTTTCAATCTGCTCGGGCACGTTCTGGTGGTGCGAAACGGGATGATGGCCTTCGGAGACGCCGATCTGCGGATAGGTGCGGGTGCTGAGCTCGCGCGCCATCATGAACGTAGTGACGCGGGTGATGTCGCCCTGGAAGGCGAGCGCCCATAGATCGAACATCAGCTTGGCGTGCTCTTCGAAGGAATCGGGGATCCCGGCCGGGGTTTCGGGCGCGGCCAGTTCCGATTCGCTGTTCTTCCTCTCGGCTTGCGAGATGCGGCGCTCGATTTCGCGGACGTTATCTAGATAATCGCTCAGGCGCGCGCGGTCGTGGGCTTCGAGGCCCTTGGAGAGGGACTTGGCGCTGGCGGTCACGCCATCCAGAAGACTGAGGTTATCCTTCAAGCGGGCCAGGCGCTCGGCGGCGGTGGCGCCATCGCCTCCGAACAGGCGTTCGAAAACCACGCGCGGGTTCAGCTCCATGGGATTGGGCGTGGTGGGGTTGCGCCAGGAGATGGTGTTCATGTAGGCGCAGGCGTAATCGCCGCCGCAGCTTCCCAACTCGGCGGAGTGGTCTTCGGTAGCGAGTTCCAGCGAGGGGAACGTTGTATCCTGGCCGATCTTGTTGGCGATCAACTGGTCCACGGTGGTGCCCGAGCGGATCTCGGTTCCGTGGGCGGGCCGGACGCCATTCAGCCACATCGAGTTGCTGATGGCGTGGCCGTTTTCGGCGTTGATGGCGCATCCGGTAACTACGGTGACGCGGTCACGGAACGGCTCGAGCGGTTTCAGAATGCGGGAGAACTTGAAGCCGGGGCCATCGCCGATGGGAGTCCACTGGGGAAGAATCGCGCCGTGCGGCACGTAGATGAAGCCCGCGCGCAAGGTGCCCGCCCCGGCCGTCTTCGCCAGGGGTGTTTGAGCCGGAAGCATCGCATCGAGCAGCGGCAGAGCTACCGCGGCGCCCGCGCCACGCAGCATTGCGCGGCGCGACAGGTGATTCTTAGTGAGGAAATTCATCGACGACTCCTTCTGACCCCTCAACGTTTCGGTTCGGCAACGGCCGCGAGCGCATTGGCGGGCTCCGGCGACTTCACCTTCATCTGGAAGGGAGGGCTTTTCAC
>DATJAK010000340.1:0-52697 GCA_035516375.1 Bryobacteraceae bacterium | reverse complement strand
CACGCCGCCAGCCAGCTTCGCCAGCCGCTCTTGCAGCTTCTCGCGGTCGTAATCGGAAGTGGTCTCGTCGATCTGGGTGCGCAGCTGCTTGATGCGCCCCTGGATGTCCTTCTCCTTGCCGTTGCCATCGACGATGGTGGTATTGTCCTTGTCGATGGTGATGCGCTTGGCCCGGCCCAGGTCTTCCAGGCGTACGCCTTCCAGCTTAATGCCGGTCTCTTCCATGATCGCCTTGCCGCCGGTCAGGATCGCGATGTCCTCCAGCATGGCCTTGCGGCGATCGCCGAAGCCCGGAGCCTTCACTGCGGCGGCGTTCAGCGTGCCGCGCAGCTTGTTCACCACCAGGGTAGCCAGCGCTTCGCCTTCCACTTCCTCGGCGATGATCAGCAGCGGCTTGCCCGCGCGCGCAATCTGCTCCAGCAGCGGCAGCAGGTCCTTCATGTTGCTGATCTTCTTCTCGTGGATCAGGATGTACGGATCCTCGAGCACCGCTTCCATCCGCTCGGCATCGGTCACGAAGTACGGCGACAGGTAGCCGCGGTCGAACTGCATGCCTTCCACGGTCTCCAGCTCCGTGTTCATGGTCTTCGATTCCTCGACCGTGATTACGCCGTCCTTCCCCACCTTCTTCATGGCATCGGCGATGATGTTGCCGATGGTCTGATCGCTGTTGGCGGAAATGGTGCCTACCTGCGCAATCATGTCGCCCGAGACGCTCTTCGAAAGCTTGGTGACTTCCTTCGTGGCCACTTCCACGGCCTTCTCGATGCCGCGCTTGAGAGCCATCGGGTTGGCGCCGGCCGCAACCGCCTTCACGCCTTCGCGGAAGATGGCCTGCGCCAGAATCGTCGCCGTCGTGGTGCCGTCGCCCGCCACGTCGCTGGTCTTCGAAGCTACTTCGCGCACCATCTGTGCGCCCATGTTCTCCAGCGGATCTTTCAGTTCAATCTCTTTGGCAACCGTGACGCCGTCCTTGGTGATGTTCGGACCGCCGAACTTCTTCTCCAGAACCACGTTCCGGCCCTTGGGGCCGAGCGTCACTTTTACGGCGTCCGCCAACTGGTTGACGCCGCGCAAAATCGCCTGACGGGAATTTTCGGAATATACAATCTGTTTCGCCATTCGTTTTCGACTCCTTTAGGAAGCTTTCTTGGCTACCTTGGGGGCAGCATCCAAAATCCCGAGGACCTCGTCCTCACGCATGATCAAGTACTCGTCGTTGTCCAGTTTGATGTCGCTGCCGGAATACTTCCCGAACAAAATGCGATCGCCAACCTGCACGTCGAGCGCGATCACTTTGCCGTCTTCCAGGCGCTTGCCTTTTCCCACTGCCACCACTTCGCCTTCCTGCGGCTTCTCCTTGGCGGAGTCGGGAATATACAAACCACCCTGCATCTGTTCTTGCTGCTCTATCCGTTTGACCACGATCCGGTCATAAAGCGGACGAATCTTCATGTTGTGTACCCTCCTCTTGAGATGAAAAATGACTCGGGTTTACGAGCGGAACCCGGAACAAGGTTGCCTCGGGCTCCAGCAGATATTATTAGCACACCCCGTCCAAGAGTGCCAAAAACTCCCGCGTACACTGAGCAAATAAAGGAGTTATTATTCTTGACAACAAGTCACTAAACCTTCCAGCCCGCGTGGGGCCAGGCCTTCGGGCCTGCCGCCGGGCTTCCGCCCGGCGTGGTCTGTAGACTACGCGCGGGAGGAGTCATTCACTCAAGCTTCCTCAAACACCCCGAGCTGCCGGTTTTTCCGCACCGATCGCCAATCGAAGCAGCGCCCGTTCATGGCGACATACACCCCCACTGGAAGCGTCTGTACCAGCGCGAGAGCGGCGCCCAAATTGAACATCCCGTCCGAGCTGCCAAATGTGTACGGCACCATCGCGCCGGTAAGCACGATCGTCTTTCCCGTTACGCCTTTCCCCAGGACCGCGGCCGTCTGTTCCATCGAGTCGGTGCCGTGCGTGATGATGATGCGCTGCTCGGGAGTCTCGATCGACCGGCGGAGAATCAGCGCGCGGTCGCCATCGGTCATGTCCAGGCTGTCGATCATCATGAGCGTTTCCACACTCACCGGAACCAGGCAGCGGCCGCGGGTGAGCATGTCGACGAGATGCGTGTCCTGGAAGAATAGCCGGCCCGTGATCTCGTTGTACTCTTTGTCGAACGTGCCGCCCGTGGCGAAAATCTTGATGGCGGCCGTGGACATTATGCGCGAGTATAGCGCGCGGCGGGCGTTATAGTAGAGGTATCCATGCGACGCACGCGGTGGCTGTTGCTGGTGGCGATGGCCGCCATTCTAAGCGTCGTTTTCGTCACCTACCGGGCGCAGAAACAGGCGATTAAGGCGGAATCTCCTCCCAAACCCAAAGCCCTGCCGCTTGAGCTGAATTCTACCGCCGACCTTTGGGAATACACCGAAAAAAAGGGCGAGCAGACCACCGTCAAGATATTCGCCAAAGAGGCGCGGCAGACCAAAGACTCCGCGCGCATCGATCTGACCGAAGTCCAGCTTCGGCTCTATCACAAAACCGGCGATGCCTTCGACCTGGTGAAAAGCGCCGCCGCGACTTACTTCGCCAACGACCACAAGCTGTACTCCGGTGGAGATGTGGACATCACCTTGGGAGAGCCCGCCGAAGGCGAACCGAAACCGGATCTGGTTTCCATTCACTCCTCGGGCGTCACCTTCGATACCACCGGCGGCAAAGCCGAGACCGACCGCCCCTGCACTTTCACGTTCCGCAACGGCGTCGGTAAAGCCAACGGCGGCTATTACGACCCCACCACGCACGAGCTCCTCATGAAGAAGGACGTCGAAGTGGACTGGCACCCGCCCGGGGCGAACGCCAAACCGATGAAAATCGAAGCCACCAGCTTGACGTACCAGGAGAACAACGCCCAGATCCTGCTGCAGCCGTGGGGGAAGTTGACCCGCGACACTACGGTCGTTGAGGGTTTCGATTCCGTAATTCACCTTCAGGACAAAGCCCTGAAGAAGGTGGAATCGAACCGCGCGCACGGCACCGACGAATACCCCAACCGTCACCTGCAATATGCCGCCGACAGCCTCGTCATGGAATTTGACGACGATGGCTACATGCAGAAGATCACGGGACAAGGCAATGCCAGCCTCACTTCGATCTCGGATACTTCCGAGACCACCATCTCCGCGGCCCGCGTGGAGATGAATTTCGCACCCGCCGACCAGCAAAGCGTTCTTTCGCACGTCAACACCAGCGGCAACAGTGTGGTGACGGCGAAGCCGCGTCCGGCGCCTGGACACGAACTCGGCGAAACTCATGTCCTGCGCAGCGAGGTCATCGAATTGAAGATGCGCCCAGGCGGGAAGGACATCGAGGAGGTGCTGACACACTCACCCGGCAAACTCGAGTTTTTGCCCAACCAACCCGATCAACACCACCGCACGCTCGATGGCAGCGATATGGTCATCGCTTACAGCGGCGAAAACCACATCGATTCGTTCCGCGCCAAACAAGTCAAAACGCACACCGATCCTACCGCGGAGGAACGTAAGCGCAATACCGCCGCCACCCTGACGGCTAGCCGCGAAATGGTGGCTCATTTTGAGCCGAACAGCAGCCAGGTTGCCTCCATCGAGCAACAGGGCGACTTCTCATACGAAGAGGGCGACCGCCGCGCCCGCGCCGCCAAGGCGACCCTGGATCAGAAAGAAAACGTGATGCTGCTCGACGCCGCGGCCCGCGTTTGGGACGCCAATGGCTCCACTTCCGCCGATCACATCCGCCTGGATCAGAAGACCGGGAACTTTACCGCCGAAGGAAAAGTGAACTCCAGCCGGCTTCCTGAGAAAGACCAGAAGAACTCCATGCTTTCCGGCGATCAGCCGATGCAAGGCCAGGCGCAAAAGATGATCTCGACCAACCGCAACCGGACCGTGCACTACGAAGGAAGCGTCAATCTTTGGCAGGGCGCCAATCGGATCCAGGCCAACACCATCGATGTGGACCGCGAGAAAAAGACGCTGATTGCCGATGGCAACGTCATCACCAATTTGTGGGACCAGCCCAAAGCCGAGAATGAGAACTCGCCCGCTTCGCCGGCCGTGCTGACCGTGGTTCGCGCCGCCCACCTGGTCTATACCGACCAGGACCGCTTGGCCGTCTATACGGGCGGTGTTGTCCTGAACCATACGGGCTTGCGAGTGAAGAGCCGCGAGCTGCGCGCGTTTCTCGCGGATTCCTCGGCCGATTCCCGGTTGCAGAAGGCGTTCGCCGAAGGATCGGTGGAGATTGTACAGAGTGCCCCGGACCGGACGCGCACCGGCACCGGCGAGCACGGGGAATACTATCCCGACGAGCAAAAGGTGGTGCTGCGCGGGGGCAAGCCGCGCCTGGTCGACAGCCTGAAAGGCGATACCAGCGGCGATGAATTGACCTACTTTGCTAACGATGATAGGCTGCAGGTGAACGGGTCCGCGGAGCAGCCAGTCAGGAGCCGCCTCCAGAAACGCAAATAGCGCCTGATGAACAGACTCGAGACGAAGGAGATCTCCAAGACCTACCGCGGCCGCCGTGTGGTGGACGACGTCTCGGTATTTGTGCAGCAAGGCGAGGTGGTCGGGCTGCTCGGTCCCAATGGCGCCGGTAAGACCACGTCGTTCTACATCATCGTCGGCTTGATCAGTCCCGACTCGGGCCGCGTCATAGTGGACGACGAGGATATCACCGGGCTCCCCATGTACGAGCGCGCCCGCAAGGGCATCAGCTATCTGCCGCAAGAAGCTTCCGTGTTTCGCAAAATGACCGTCGAAGAGAATCTGATGGCCATTTTGGAAACTTTACCCATGCGCGCGCAGGAACGCCGCGAAAAAATGGAACGGCTGCTGACGCAGCTGGGCCTGGAAAAGGTGCGGCGCAATCAGGGCTACATGCTCTCGGGCGGCGAACGGCGGCGCGTCGAAATTGCACGGTCGCTGGTGATCGACCCGAGCTTCCTGCTGCTCGACGAACCGTTCTCCGGAATCGATCCCATTCAGGTTCTGGAACTGCAGCGCATCATTTTCGATCTGAAGCGCTCCGGCATCGGAATTCTGGTGACCGATCACAACGTCCGCGAAACTTTGGTCGTGACGGACCGCGCCTACATCATCAATAATGGCCGCATCTTCCGCGCCGGCAGCCCGGAAGCGTTGGGCCGCGACCCCGAAGTGAAGCGGGTGTACCTGGGAGAGTCGTTTACACTACAGGTGTGAATCCGTCCGTTACGGATGCTCACTTCAGAAACCCGATGGTTTGGTAATTCGTCCGCACCTCCATGAGATCACTGTCCCTCTTGTTGCTCGGCGCCATGTCGGTCTGCGCGCAGCCATTTTCGTTTGGGTTGAAGGGCGGCGTCCCGTTAACGGACTTCCTGGATGCAAGCGGGTTCTACCAGACCAACACCAACCGATACATCGTGGGACCGACAATCGAGTTGCGGCTCCCGTTTGGTCTTGGGGTGGAGCTCGACGCGCTGTATAGGCACCTGAACTATTCGGAATCCTCGAGCCTTTTGGGGTTGGGGAGCCAACAAGGCACGACCACGGGGAGTGCCTGGGAGTTCCCGCTGCTCGCGAAATACCGATTCCCTTCCAGGATCGTGCGGCCCTACGTGGATGCGGGAATCGCCTGGGACACACTTACGGGGTTGACCCAGACCATCACCGAAACCCTTCCCCCGACAGGAAACACAACAACTACCACCACTTCAAATCCGGCCGAGCTGCACAAGAACACGACGGAAGGATTCGTAATCGGCGCCGGGATCGACGTGCACCTGCTGGTGATCCACATCTCGCCGGAAATCCGCTACACCCGCTGGGGCGCGCAACATTTCCTCAGCTCCAACGGTGGATTGTCCAGCAACCAGAACCAGGCAGAATTCCTGGTAGGTATTACGTTTTAGATCGTGGGGCCGGGCCTTCCGGCCCGCCGCCGGGCTTCCGCCCGGCGAGCCGCGCGGAAAGCGCGGCTGCACCCCGGAACGGCTGGCCCCACACTATGAACCTGTCTCTAACTTCACGCCACCGCCACACCCTTCGCCGCCGCACGCACATCCCGCAACACCGCCGCCCACCCCGGATATCCGCGCGCCATCGCGTAGGCATCCTCCTCCAGCGAAAACACAACGTCGACGCGCGTGCCCTGTGTGAGCTCTTCCGCTCGCCCCGCAAAGTTCCACGCCTTGAGCGCCACGCTGCGCGTTCCTTGCCTCAACATCACGCGCAAATGTTTTTCGTTCCAGGGGGCGGGTTGGCAAGCTACCTCCACGCCCAAAGCTGCGAAGAGCGGCGGAGGATTTCCATGCCCGAACGGCGCAAGCGAGAAGACTTCCGCGGCGCTGCGGTCCGTAATCTCTGCAAAATCGATCACCCCGTCCGCGGCCAGTTCCGGCAGGAAATCTTCCGGCGCCAAGCGAGCGGCCGCGTATGCCTGGAAGCGCGCGCGAAACTCTTCCACCCGGTGAGATTCCAAAGTCACGCCCGCAGCGTGTTCGTGCCCTCCGAATCGCACGAACAGGTCGGGCATCGCCTCCAGCGCCTGAAGCAGATGAAACGCCGGAATGCTGCGGCCGGAACCCTGGGCCAGGCCGTCCAGCGAATTGCGGCCGAGGACAAATACAGGCCGGTGCAGCCGCTCCACCATGCGGCTGGCCACGATTCCCAACACGCCGCGATGCCACTCCTCGCCATAGTAGACCAGGGCTGCAGCCGCATCGTCGACCGTCACCTGCTCGCAAGCCTCGCGGATCTGCGCTTCCACCAGTTGCCGCTCGGCGTTCTGCTGGTGCAGCTGCGCCGCCAGTTCCCGGGCGCGCTCCGCATCGGATGTCAGAAACAGCTCTACCACTGCGCGCGCGGTATCCATACGCCCGGCCGCGTTCAGACGCGGCGCGATTTGAAACGCCACCTGGCGCGCCGTGGGAACGTTCGCGCGGCCGAATCCCGCAACTTCGAGCAACGCGCGCAGGCCCGGGTTGCGGACGTCCCCGAGACCATCCAAGCCGTGCTTGACGATCACGCGGTTCTCGCCCGTCAACGGCACCACGTCAGCCACCGTCGCGATGGCCACCAGCTTGAGAAACGATTCGGTCACTCGGCGCAGCTTTTCCGCGGACCAATCGAGCTTGCTCAGCAGCGCCTGCACCAACTTGAACGCCACGCCCGCACCGCACAGGTTCTTCTCGGGGTATTCGCAATCCGGCCGGTTGGGATTGAGTACAGCCACAGCCGGAGGCATGTCCGCTTCGGGCAGATGATGATCGGTTACGATGACGTCGATCCCCAGCTCGTTGGCGCGCGTGACCACTTCGCCCGCGCGGATCCCCGTATCCACGCTGACGATGAGCCGCACGCCTTCAGCCGCCGCGTGTTCGACCACTTCCGTGCGCATCCCATACCCATCCTGCAGGCGATGCGGGATATGGAACGTCGCGGACCCGCCTGCGAGTTCTATCGCCTTGGTAAGCAGCACCACCGAAGCCGTGCCGTCAACGTCGTAATCGCCGTAGATCAGGATACGTTCGCCCGCGCTGATCGCTTTCCGCAAACGATCCAGGGCTTGCGGCATATCGCGCATCCGCGACGGGTCGTGGAGTTCATCGAGCGAAGGCTTCAGAAAGCGCTGTGCCGAGCGCGGATCGGCGAGACCGCGATGGAGCAGCATCTTGGCCGCGGGCGCCCCGATGCGCAAACTGGCTCGGAGCGAGTCGATCTCTTGCGGATCGAAGGAAGGGATGACCCATCGGGCTGGTATCGGCATGATGCGCCCGAGTTAGTTCTTGGAAAAATAGCCGCCCAGAGAATCGCCCGCATCGCCGCCATTCTCCTCGGCAAAACGGCTGGTGATTTCTTCTTCCAGGTTGAGGAACTCCTCGTACCAGTCGGGCTGCACCTCGTAGACGTAGAGGCGCGAATCATGATCGAATGCCAGCTCCAGCGTGCAGGTGACGCCTTCGTAAACGCGCAGCTCGCGCAGCCGCGATTCGTATTCCCGCTGCTCTTCGCGCGAGAGGTCGCAATCTTCCATCTGGTCGATCAGCTCGTCCAGCTCCGAAACATCAAACTCGCGGGCGGCGAAAATCACAATCTTGGCGCCGCTCTTGCGGGCGACGTCCAGAAACATTTGATAATCGGGATGTTTTTGCACATCCCAAAGCACCATGGGGAGCCCTTCCAGGCCTCCGGGGCTGCTATGGAACACCGCGAAGGCGCCGGCTTCGAGGTAGTCGAGAATCTCGCGTTTGAGAGTGTCCAGGTCTATGTCCACTAAACGTACCTCACCCCTGGGTAAACACCAGAATATCAGAGGGTTCAGCCAGATCGCGGGCAGAAGGCGTGAGAATGGTCCTCGAGCCGATAAAGATTTTCCGGTTCTCGCGGATGGCCTCGCGCACGTCCGCCTCGCAAACAAAGTCCGCCGCCAGAGCGGGAGCTGCCGGCGCCGGCGCCGCCGGTTCAGCAGCGGGCGAGTGGTTCGTGCGCCGGGAAAGGAAGCGATCCACCACGTCGGCTGCGAGATTCGAAGGCTCCGCCGTCAAATAACGCGCCGCCGTCAAATGGGAAACGCCGCGAGCGGCCAGGTAACGCTCCACCGCCGCGACGACCGTGCTGCGATCAATCGGGCCCGCGGATGGCGCAGACGTTGGCCGCACCGGCTCCATCTGAAACGCCTCCTCCGGCTGGCGGACCTCATAAGCCAGCCGCTTCACGTTGATCAGATTCAATGGGCCGATGTTGTCGGACGTGGCGTTACCGGCTGCCGCGCCGCAACCAAGCGTCATGGCTGGGAACACATTGGTGGTGATCCCGGTGGAACCGTGCGGCGAAGGCGTGTTGACCAGCACACGCATGGCCGGCATGCGCAGCCCATACTGGCGGATGCGGGTGTCGTCGCGGGCGTGGATCACCGCCGTGTGTCCGAGCCCGCCGAATTTCAAGAGCGCATAGCACGTCTCGACGCCTGCTTGGAAATCCTGGACGAAGTGCAGCGACAGCACCGGACACAATTTTTCCGCCGACAATGGATGCTGCTTTCCAACACCGCCGATCTCGACGCAGATCACCGAGGTATCCGACGGAACTTCAAACCCTGCCATGCGCGCAATCGTGGCGGGCGCTTGCCCCACGCATTGCGGATTCACCGTCCAGTTCGGAAGAATCAGCAGCTTGGCCAGCGCCTCCTTCTGCGCGTCGGACGCCAGGTACGCATGCTGCGACTTCAAAATACTAAGAATGCGGTCGCGCAGAGATTCTTCGGCCACAATCGCCTGCTCCGAGGAACAGACCGTACCGTAGTCGAAGGACTTGCCGGCGAGCACCTTGGTCACGGCGTCTTCCAGATCGGCGGATGCGTCGATGAGCGCCGGAACATTGCCGGGACCGACGCCGAGCGCAGGTGTACCGCTCGAGTAAGCCGCTTTGACGATGCCCGCGCCGCCGGTTGCCAGGATGTAGGCCGTGCGTTCGTGGCGCATGAGCGCCTGCGTGCCTTCGAGGGTCGCCACGTCAACGCACTGGACCAGGCCTTCCGGCGCGCCGGCTGCCTCCGCGGCCTCAGCCAGTACTGCGGCCGTGGCGCAACTGCAGCGGTGCGCGCGCGGGTGCGGGCTGATCACGATGGCGTTGCCGGACTTCAGCGAGATCAGCGTCTTGTAGATCGCGGTCGAAGTCGGGTTGGTAGTGGGCAGGATAGCCGCCACCACGCCCACGGGTACTCCCACTTCCACGATCTTCTCCTCGGGAAGCTCGCGCAGAATTCCAACGGTCTTCATACCGCGCATGCGCCGTGGAAGAACATCGCAGGCGAGCAGGTTCTTCATGTGCTTGTCGCGCGCGTTGCCGTAGGTGGTTTCTTCCACCGCCAACTGTGCCAGCTGCTCAGATTGCGCGCGGGCGGCCGCCGCAACGCGCTCCACGATGGCGTCGATCTGTTCTTGGGAGTAGGTAAGATACTTCTGCCAGGCCTGGTATGCTTTTTCGACTTTGGTGCGGACCTCCTGTATGGAAAGGAGGTCTTGGTCTTCGAGCATCGACCTTTACTTCTTCAAACCGCCGGTGGGAAGTGCCCTTTCCACTTCTTCGTGCGGACGCGGAATGACGTGCACGCTGACCAGCTCGCCAACGCGGCGGGCCGCGGCAGCGCCCGCATCCGTCGCTGCCTTCACCGCGCCCACATCTCCGCGGCAGGTGATCAATACCAGGCCGGCGCCCACGAACTCCTTGCCTTGCAGCACCACGTTGGCGGTTTTGACCATCGCGTCGGCGGCCTCGATGGCGCCCACCAAACCCTTCGTTTCGATCAGGCCTAAGGCCTCCATCATTGCTCCTCCGCGTTCGAGCCTCGCTCACAGGCCGGGAGGCCTGTGCTACGTGGCACAGGCCTCCCGGCCTGTGAGCGGAGGTTCGGAAACACCGAGACTACCACATTTCTGGCGCGCGGCTAGTGCTGCGGCGATTACGATATAATTCCAACCGGAATGCGTAAAGCCGCAGTCTTTGCACTAGGGTTGCTCGCGGGCGCGCTGGCCCCCGCCGCCATCGCGCAGGTCAACAACTATAAGCCGGTCACCGAGGAAATGCTGATCCATCCGAGTCCGGATGACTGGCTGATGTACAGCCGAACTTACGACGCGCAGCGCTTCAGCCCGCTCAAGCAAGTGAACCGGCAAACTGTTGCGCAGCTTGGCTTGGCCTGGACACGCGGACTTGGCGCCGGCGCCACGGAGACCATACCGCTGGTGCACAACGGCGTCATGTACCTGGTAGTGCCGGGCGCGGGTGTCCAGGCGATCGATGCCACTAGCGGCGATCTGCTGTGGGAGTATAAGCATAAGATGGCCAATCCGGGGCAGGCTGCGAGCGCCCGCACCAAAACGATCGCCATTTACCAGGACATGATTCTCTACACTGCGCCGGACAGCAACGTGGTCGGCCTGGATGCGAAGACCGGCGAGCCGCGCTGGCAAACGAAGGCGGATGAGCGCGGCCACACTTCGGGCGCGCTGGTAGTAGATGGCAAGGTGATTACCGCCGGCACGTGCGCTAAAGGGTTGCGCGCCAACTGCTACATCTCGGCGTACGACGCACTCACCGGAAAAGAAGCATGGCGCTTCTACACAACACAGGGTCCAGGCGATTCCAATCCCGACACCTGGGGAGGCGCGCCCGTGGAGACGCGCACCGCTTCCACCTGGGGCTTGCCGGGAACTTACGATCCTGTGCGCAAGCTGCTCTATTGGGGTGTTGCCAATCCCACGCCGAACTCGCGGCTCGCGCGCCATGGCGGCAAGTGGGATGCGATTCCGACTTCCTCGCCCGCCGATCTCTATAGCAACTCGACTCTCGCGATCGATCCAGCGACTGGCAAACTGGCCTGGTATTACCAACACCTCCCCGGCGACGACTGGGACGAAGACTACACGCACGAGCGAACGCTCTTCCGCGCGGCGTACAATCCCGACCCGAAGTATGTGAAGTGGTTCAACCCGGATGTGAAGCGCGGCGAGCAGCGCGACTTCGCGGTGATGGTGGGCGAAGGCGGCGGCGTCTTTGCGCTCGACCGCGGCACCGGCCAGTTTCTGTGGGCCACACCCTTTCCCTACGACACGCCCGAATTCCTGATTTCCAAGATCGACGGCAAGACCGGCAAGGTGTATCTCAACGAGGATCTCATCTTCCATCAGCCCAAGGAAGAAAAGCTGATCTGCTTCTATAACACGCGCAGTTACTGGCCGACCGCCTATAGCCCAGTTACCAACTCGTTGTATGTGCCGTTCACCGACACTTGTCTCGATAACGTCGAAGGCGGAAAGCGAGTGAATAAGATGCGGCCGGAGGCGGACCCTAACAACCTCACAGGCGTGGCCAAGATCGATATGTCCACGGGAGAAATCCATCGCTGGAGCACCGGACGCGTGCCCTCGAACGGAGCAGTACTCGCCACGGCTGGCGACTTAGTCTTCAACGGTGACTTGAACCGCCGATTCCGCGCCTTCGATGCGGAGAGCGGAAAGGTTCTTTGGGAGACGGTGCTGGGAGGGAGTATCTCGGTAAGTACGATCACTTATGCGGTGAACGGCAGGCAATATATTGCGGTGATGACTGGCGACGGATTGCTGACTCAAGGATTGGTTCGGCAGGTGGCGCCGGAAGTTAGGACGGTGGCGGGGCATAATGAGGTTTACGTGTTCGCGCTGCCGAAGTGAATGAATAAAGAGTGCCGTTTGAATGAGCTAAACTGGGAGTATCAATGTCAACTGCTGAAAAATACGTCCGCGAGGGACATCCCACAGTGGAAGAGTTGGCAACTGAGCAGCACCTCGTGTTCCCTCGCGACCTTCTTGGTAATTTCTGGCCAGATGAAGAGCCGGTGGATGACTTCATCAAAGCCCTGCGCGAATAGCGAGGGCACGTGAAAACTGATCCGGCCGCATGAGCCCTGCCGTGCTCGATACGGACGTCGTCTCCTTCCTTTTCAAAAATGATAGTAGAGCACAAGGCTACCTTGCGCATCTTCGAGACCGTCATTGGCTGATATCTTTCATGACTGAAGCCGAATTGGAACAATGGGCGCTACTGGCCGGTTGGGGCGCGAAGCGGATCGATTGGCTGCGGGTATTTCTTGGACGGTTTATCATTGTGCCGTCCTCTCACGACCTGGTCCGCAAATGGGCGGATGTAATGGTTGCGTCGCGCAAGTCCGGACGCAGGCTCGAAACAGCGGATGCGTGTATAGCGGCCACCGCCGTCCTCTATCATGCCCCGCTAATAACGCATAACGCTCGTGACTACAGCGGCGTGCCCGGGCTCACCATCATCAGCGAGGCGTAGTTACCACGCCGAACAGGGCGCCGGATTCCAGCCTGTCCCGTCGGCCTGTTTCTTCAGGTTGGTGCTGGTGATGAAGCTGCGCGTCAGATAAGTCGGGTCGACCACGATCGTCTTCACGATCAGCCACTGCTCGCCGTTCGGTTCCTGGACCACGTCGTAGTATTCTTCGACTCTGGTCTTGTCGCTGTAGGGGATTCCGTTCTTGCGCAGGTAGCCGCCGCTCAGGTGGTCGGTCACCACGTGGAGCGAGCCGCCGTTTTGCGCCGCTGCTCCCGGCTGGCCTTGGCCGCCGCGGCCGAAACGGCCTCCGAGCGCGGGCTGCCAGTTGGCTACGGAATAACCTTGTAACGAATTCCCGGCGGGGGGCTGCGAGGCGCCGAAGTGGAAGAGGCGCGTCTGCGTCCCGGCATCGGCTTCGACCTTCATGGTGTTGTCGTCCTGCCACGTGACGTGGAAGCGGCTGGGCACGCGCATCAACGCAGCCGCGCCGTAGCTCTTGCATGCATTGCCGGAAGCGGTGTCCTTCTCGGGGTCCCAGGCGTCAACAACCTTCTGGCCAGCGGCGTTCAACAGGCCGAAACCGAAAGCGGGCTGAAAGCCGGCAATGTCGCCTTTCGGTGGGGTCACCATGCGGAAGCGCCAGTCTTCCGTCACCACGGAAACCCAATACCCGGTGAGATCGATCACGGCGCCCGGCTTACCGGGCCGGGGCGGCCCGCCAAACCCGGGGAATTGGCCAAAGGTCAAAACGGGCGTTACCAAAAGAGCCGATCCCGCGGCTGCGAGCAGCGCCATGCACTTCGTAATGAATCGCGATTTCATTTTCTTGCCTACTTCTTCACCGTCTGACTGAGGCTCTTGTACGCCGCTTCCACGAACATGTCGGTGGTCCAGAATCCCGTGGTCGTGCCGTAGAGCGGATCGTAATCGAACGTCGGCTTCGCCGCCTTCACTTGCTCCAGCGTCATCCCCTTTTTGATCATGTCCACAATCCGGTCGCGGATGATGGTGACCATCTCGCGATAGTTGAGCAGGTCGCCGGTGTCGCACAGGCGCCCGTGTCCGGGCACGATCAGCGTGCCGCCATCCTGGCCGTACACCGTGATGGTCAAGTCAAGGATGTGATTCACCGCGTCGAGCAGCCCCTGGTAGCTGCCGCCTCCCGCCAGGTCGATGATCGGGTACGTGGTCATCGTGAAGATGTCGCCTGTAGAAATCACATCCGACTTGCGGAAGAAAACGTAGCTGTCGCCATCGGTGTGCGCGTGCTCGGGATGCATGATGGCGATGCCTTCATTGTTGAACCAGAGCTTCTTCTCATCGCTGAGATAGGTTGAGGTTGGCCACCCGCCGGGCGGCAAAGCCGGCTGGCTGCCCGTCGGCGCGCTCAACCGTTCGAGGACGTTGTTGTGCGCGATGATGGCGGCGCCTTCGCCTGCCGCCGCTCCCAGGTCGCCTGACACATTGCCGCCGGCGATGGTGCTCCCGGCCTTGCGCAGGTTTTCGTTGCCGCTGGTGTGGTCGGCGTGGTAGTGCGTATTGATGATGTAGCGCAGCGGGCCATCAGACACTGTGCGGATGGCCTTCAGGATCTTGTCCGACAACTGGGCGTATTGCGTATCCACCAGCAGCACGCCATCCTTGCCGACCTGCATGGTGATGTTGCCGCCTGCGCCGACGATCATGTACACGTTGCCTTGCACGGGCAAAACGTGAATCTGGACGTTGTCGAAATTCTGTTGCGCAGGGCGATTCTGCGGACGATTCTGGCCCTGTCCGTAGGCCATGGCAACGCATGCGGCCGCGGCCAGGAATTGGAATAGTTTCGTTCTCATTTCGGATTCTCAGACTTCTTCGCGGCTGCGCGCTGTTCGGCGATCATCTTCGCCCGGTACTCCGGATACAAGGTTTGGGCGCCGCCCATGGCTCCCTCTTCGGGTATCCCATGGTGCTGCTGATACTCCTTCAGAAACGTGTTCGTGCCCGGCAGGTGATTCGGAATTACGTATTTCGGCCGGACGATCTCCTCCACGCTCTCGCAGGGATAGGGCGCGATTTGGCCGGCGACACTGAACGTGTAATCGCGCGAGCGGATCATCTTTTCGGTCAGGTAAGTGGGATCATCGATCACGGTAACCAGCGACAAGTTGTCGCCGTGGCGGATGAAGTGTTCCGTCACGACAGCCCGGTCGCTGCGCGGCACTCCGTTGCGGCGGATCCAGCCTTCCTTCAAATGCGTGGTGGTCACGGTCAGAATGTCGCCGTCCCATTTGCCGGTGGAAAAGCCCATAGACGTGTGCAAGGCATAGTCGGGCGGATGCGGCCGGCCATCCATCCAGATAGTGCGCTCGGTGCCCCAGGCAAAGTGGTGAATGTGAATCGCTACCAGGTTCTGCGTATCCCGCTCGATGTCTTCCCAGATGCGAATGTCGGCAAAACTGGGGGCGTAATCGGAGGGGTGCACGCGGCACTGGTATTCGGGGAGTGTGATAAGGGAGGCGTCCCAAGACATCGCGCGCAGGCGGGCCGCGGCGTTGAGCGGGATGCCGGCGTAATCGCCCAACTCGGGACCGAGGAGCCGGTCGGGCTCGTCTTCATCGGTGGTGCGATTCTGCCAGACTCCGGACAACTCGATTTGCGCCAGCGCGGGAAGGCCACCCAGCGTTAGCATCAGCAGGAACCTTGCAATGCTCCTGCTTCGACGGACAACATCCATAAAAAACTCCTTCAGGAATGCGGGTGATGATTGAGCAACAACCCAACGTACTGTTATACAGGACGCCAGTTTGTTTTGTCGATTCAGGCGAGGAATTGGCCGCAAATTTGACGGGGGGGTCAAGGCGTGGGGTCAGCCCTCCCGGGCTGCCGCCGCGCTTCCGCGCGGCTCGCCGGGCAGAAGCCCGGCGGCGGGCCGGAAGGCCCGGCCCCACGACGCGCAATCATGGGGTTCACTCCACTAGAACTGGAAGTAGACGAACGGGATGGATTGGTCGGTTACACCGAAGATCTCGATGGCCGCAAGCACCAGCGCTACGCCCATCGCGTGCACCCAGGCCGGTGCCGCACCTAAGTGCTCGAGCACCTGCCGCTTCTCCTCGATGATTGCCACAACAAGTGTGATGGCGATGAACGCGATGTGGCGGTGGTCCAGCAGAAACGATCCGTTCTCGAACGTGAACATCCGATGGAGGGTGAGCAAGCTGTCGCCGAGGGTCCGCGCGCGGAAGAAAACCCAGCCAATCGTCACGAGAACAAACGTCAGCAGGGTTCGGATGGGACGGACGTGCGATCGCGGCACTTCTGCTTCGCGGTGGATACCGAACATGCGTTCGATGGCGAGGATCACGCCGTGGTAGCCGCCCCAGATGACGAAGTTCCAACTGGCGCCATGCCAGAGGCCGCCGATCAACATGGTCAGAATCAGATTGCGGTACGTGTGCCACGTGCCGTGCCGGTTGCCGCCCAGCGGGATGTAGAGATAGTTGCGCAGCCAGCGCGAAAGCGACATGTGCCAGCGCCTCCAGAAATCGGTCAGGCTGTGCGCCAGGTACGGGCGCCGAAAGTTTACCGGGAAATGGAATCCGAACAACAGCGCGCAACCGATGGCGATATCCGTATAGCCGCTGAAGTCGAAGAAGATCTGCATGGCGAAGGCGATGGTTCCGCTCCATGCGGCAGCCGTGCCGGGAGTGCCGGTGACGGCGTTGAAGTAGCGATCGGCGACGCCGGCGAACTGATCGGCCAGCACGATCTTCTTCACCAGCCCGATCAGGATCATCACGACGCCGCGTTGCACCTCTTCGGCCCAAGGCGCGCGCCAGTGGTACAGGTCGCCGAAGAACTCGTGTGCGCGCACGATGGGTCCCGCGACTAACTGTGGGAAGAACGCAATGAAGAGCGCATAGTCGATCGGGTCGGTGATGGCTTTCTGCTGCCGCCGGTAGACGTCCACCACGTACGAGATGCTCTGGAAAGTGTGGAAGCTGATCCCCAACGGCAGAACGATCGCGAGGTGGTGTCCGGCCGGCGGCACGCCCGCAAGCCAGGCCAGGTTGTCGATCAGAAAGTTGGTGTACTTGAAAAAACCGAGGAAGCCTAAGTTCGCGCCGAGGCTGATCCATAGCGCCCAGACACGGCGCGGGCCCACCGTCTTTTCGATCCACTGGCCGGCCCAGTAGTCGATGGCGGTCAAGATCAACAGCAGGGCGATGAACTTCGGATTCCACGCCATGTAGAAGAAGTAACTGGAGAGCAGCAGGACAAAGCGGCGCAGGCGTAGCGGCGACGCGTAGAAGAGGATCAGGACGACCACCAGGAAGACCGCGAAATTGACCGTGGAGAAGAGAATGCTAGTAAACTCGCTTTCCGGCGCGGGCCAGACGGTCGGTTTCCGCCGCCTGGTTCATGACCTGCGCCACCGTGTGCGCCAGCATCCGCGAAAATTGATTGCGCCCCCTGGTGTTCATATGGAGCCCATCCCAGAAGTTTTCCGGGCGTTCGAGCGATTGGAAGGTTGCGGCCGGCACAACCGTGACGGCGGCCCGCGAAGCGTATCCGCGGATGGTGCTGGGCTCATCCGGCCGATCGAACGACCCGTTTACCGCCGGGCCGCGCGGCGGGCGTATGAAGATGATGCGCGTCCCGGACGATCGATAACGGTCGAGAATCCGCCCAAACCAGCGCTGCCGGTACAGGGCCTCCATCCCCGTGAGCGGAGCGCGTTTGCGCAGAACCGTATCGCGCACATCGTGCTGAACGCGATCCGGAACTCCCGCCGGAAAATCGATCGTCTCATGAGCCCAATCGACGCGCATTCCCGCCAGGCTTTCTTTGTGGCCTTCGTAGGAATAGATAGAGGCAGCATACCCCTTGCGAAACAGCTCCACGCGTTCCAGCCGTTTTGCGGGCGCCTCCAGGAATGCCTGCAGGTCGCTCTTGAAGATGTACCCCTTCAACAATGCGCCTCGCAGCGTCTCAAACCTGAGGCGTGCGTCGTGATACGAGAATGCAAAGTCGAGCGCGTCGCTTGAAGCGAGCCACCCGTCGATGAGGTGTATGTCCGAAATGCGGTCGGCCATGGGAGCGAGGCCATCTTCATCGGAGTATTCCTCGGCTTGCAGCACGATGACACGGTATCGCCGGGCTTGCGGATCGGCGGCCCGAAGCTGGTAATACCAACTGCGGGGCGTACTGGCCGGCACGGAGAGGTTGGCAAACCGCAAGCCGCCGCCGCTCTCGGCGTCCGCTACCTTCGCCGAGAAACCTTCGGCCAGCATGGAATTGCCCATGACGGCGATCAGCGGAACGGGGGACGGGGGGCGGTTCTTCTCGATCTGCAGCGTCAGTTCGATGCGGCCGGCTAACGAATCGGGGTCGAGGAATCGCAGGTACCACCCGGAACCGAAGACCGCCTGATCCGCGATTACGTAGAGGAGAATCCCGGCGCAAACCCCCAGCGCGCTCTTGAGTGGCGGTCCCTTACTACCGGCTGGCACTGAAATGGCATGATAGCGTGAGCTGTTAACTCGCGCAAATCAGGCGTGCAAGCGCACTTTATTACATGGTGTGCAAACCACGTAAGCACGGACTTGCACATTACGCCTCACTCGCCAAGCCTAGGCTTTCTCGCAATGGTGAGATTCCACATGAGCGATCCAGGCATCCTTGGCCACTTGTTTCCTTTCCTGGGCGTCGTGGTATAAGACATCGAAACGGGCAAAATCCGGATCGCCATCGATAACGGCTTGGGTTTGCAGGCTCTGAATCGTCGTCATCTCGCGAATGGCGTCCAGGAATTCGCGCATCAGCCGGTTCTTTTCGCCACAGAATCCGGACTCCGGTACGTCGGCATCTGTGGCTCGTTCTGGATGCGCCCCGCCCAAACCCGCCAGCATAATCGAGTTCTCGGGGGTACGAACTGGCAAGGCCTAAGCCAGTGTGGAAAGCGCAACATGACTTCTGTATGAAACACGACGCTTGCTCGTAGAATAAGCTATGGAGATCACCAAGCAACCCTTGACCCGGCGAATCTGGAGTAGCAGGTTTTGCGCTTGATCTCTGCAACTGGCCCTTCTGGCCGCAGTTGCGAGTGCGCAGGCCGTCTACGGAAGCCTGGTCGAAAATCAGCCACTTCAGGTGAACAGGATCGGTGTTTCGCTGACGGGCGGGAGAACGCTCCGCGGATCGTTACAAAGGGCGTGGCCGAGGTGAGTCTGGGAGCTGCGGGCTGCGAGCCTGCGCCGCCGTTGCGCAGCCTAGGGGGCGGTGCGGCAGGAGAGAGCGGCGTTGAGGTGGGCGAGGGTGTGGCGTTGGATCTGGCGGTGGGCTTCTTCTCCTGTCGAGAGCTCGGCGATGGGGCGCATTTCGCGTGAAATCCAGGAGGCCTCGGGCGGGAGGCTGGCGGCGCGGAGCTGCTCGTGGGCCTGCTCAACGTTGTCCACGAAATGCAGGTGGTCGGCGCGGGGGAGGACCACCATTTTCTTGGGCCCGGGAGTGCGGCTGTAGAGCTCGTGCATGCCGGCGATGGGAGTGAGGACGTCGTCCTCGGCGACGATGTAGAGGGTGGCCGGCGGGCGCGGCCAGTTGAAACTGAGGGTGGTGGGGATAATGCCCGGCTTGGGATTGGACGCTCCGCCGGGGGCGAGCGCGGCCACAGCCTGGATGCGCGTGTCGGTTTCGGGCAAGGCTAGGGCGGTCCAGCCGCCGAAGCTGTGGCCGACGATGGCGATACGATCGGGATCGGGCCGGGCGGTACACGGAATCGCGCCGGCGAGCATGTAGTCGAGCAGGAAGCGTGCGTCCGGAACGCGGTTGGCGATGAAGCCTTCGACACTGCCGGCGATTTCCGGGGCGACGACCTCGGAATGATCCAGGGCCGCGACCAGGTAGCCGTGACTCGCGAGGTGCGTGGTGAGGTAGGTGGCGGCGCGACGGCTGCCGCGGCTGTGGTGAGAGTAGAGGACGAGCGGCCATGTGCCGGGCTCGTCGGGGCACCAGATATCGCAGGGGAAGAGACGGTCGCGAGCCGGGTCGCGGGCTTCGAAAGTGTGGGTGCGGACGGCAAACGGTCCGGAGGCAGAGTGTGCAGAGGCGGAGCTATTCATAAGCACCTGATGCCAGTCTACTGGATGGCCGCGAGTCCCAGTGCAAGCAGCGCGACTAGGGTGCGCGACATAAAAGGAGCGATTTACGGAAACGCCGGACCATCGAGGTAATCCTAGCGTAGGAGCACTTTACGGAGCCGCGGCCCCGGAACGGGCCGTGACCGGCGTTAGGGACCGTCAGCGTTAGAATGGGCTGACATTTCGTGATTGATCGGATCACCTTTGCTTGCTATGGCTGTCACCTCCACGGCAATGCACTCGGGTCTGTCGATCGCGCCCACCATGTACCCGGGACACCGATTTTGGAAAAGGATCTTACCCGTGCCGCGTTCGAGGAACAACGCATGGATCAGTCTCCTTATTACCGGACCGTATTCGCGGCGATGCCGTTTTGGAGGCGATTCAAGGCGTGTGCGCGCGTCGTGGCTGGAATCTGCCGGCGGCCCACGTACGAAGCAATTACGCGCACACAGTCGTGGAGGCGGAGGTTCCGGCGGCGCGAGTGATGAACGATTTTAGGGCTTACGCTAGCCGCCATCTGAATCGGATGCGTTGGGAGGAACCGGGCCCGAAACGATGGGCGCGGGACGCTCCCTAACGCCGGTCACGGCCCGTTCCGGGGTCGCGGCTCTGATTGGAGGCCGCGAGTCCCAGTGCAAGCGGACGCGACTACTCCCCTTCCTCGCTCTGCCCCACTTTCAAAACGGCCAGGAACGCCTCTTGCGGAATTTCGACGCGGCCCACGCGCTTCATGCGCTTTTTGCCTTCCTTCTGCTTTTCGAGCAGCTTGCGCTTGCGCGAAATGTCGCCGCCATAGCATTTCGCCAGCACGTTTTTGCGCAGGGCGCTGATGGTCTCGCGCGAGATGATCTTGTTCCCGATGGCCGCCTGCAAAGCCACTTCGAACATCTGGCGCGGGATCAGTTTGCGCAGGCGCGAGATCAGTTCCTTGCCGCGATCGTAGGCGAAGTCGCGGTGCACGATGATTGAGAGCGCATCCACCGGCTCGCCCGCCACCAGCACATCCAGTCTGACGAGCGGCGAAATACGGTAGCCCGCCAGGTGATAATCGAGTGACGCGTATCCCCGCGAAACGGTCTTCAACCGGTCGTAGAAATCGAGCACGATTTCGTTCAGGGGAAGCTCATACGTCAGGAGCACGCGGCCGCCACCCAGGTACTCGAATTTTTTCTGAGTGCCGCGTTTCTCTTCGAGCAGCTTGAGAATCCCGCCCAGGTATTCTTCGCGCGTAATCACGGTGGCATCGATGATCGGCTCTTCGATGTGCTTGATGTAGGAAGGGTCGGGAAACTTGGTGGGGTTGTCCACCTCGATCAGATTGCCATCGGTGCCGGTGACGCGGTAGCGCACGCCGGGGGCGGTGGTGATCAGGTCGATATCGAATTCGCGCTCGAGCCGCTCCTGCACGATCTCGAGATGGAGCAGCCCCAGAAAACCGCAGCGGAAACCGAAGCCGAGCGCTACCGAGTTCTCGGGTTCGAAAATGAAGGCGCTGTCGTTGAGACGCAGTTTTTCGAGCGCATCGCGGAGCAACCCGTGCTCGTGCGATTCCACGGGGTAGAGCCCGGCGAATACCATCGGCTTGATCTCTTCGAAACCAGGCAGCGCCTCAGCCGCCGGGTTTTCGTGGTCCACGATGGTGTCGCCGATTTTGGCGTCTGAGATCGTCTTGATGTTGGCGGATAGAAAGCCGACTTCGCCCGCCGAAAGCTCCTCGCAGGGAGTGGCTTTGGGCGCCTGGAAGCCGAGATTTTCCGCCTCGTAGACCTGGCCGTTGGACCAGAGGCGGATCTTCTGGCCCGTCCGCAGCTTGCCATCCACCACGCGGACCAGGATGATCACGCCCCGGTAGGTGTCGAACCACGAATCGAAGATCAACGCCCGCAGCGGCGCATCCGGCGAGCCCTTGGGCGGCGGCACCAGGTGGACGATGGCTTCCAGAATCTCGTGAACGCCGGTACCCTGCTTGGCGCTGGCCAGAATGGCGCCGCCGGCATCGAGGCCGATCATGGTCTCGATCTGCTCGCGGATGCGCTCCGGCTCCGCGGCGGGCAGGTCGATTTTGTTGATGACGGGAATGATTTCGAGGTTGTGATGCAGCGCCAGGTAGGTGTTGGCCAGGGTCTGGGCCTCGACGCCTTGCGAGGCATCCACCACCAGCAAAGCGCCTTCGCAAGCCTGCAGGCTGCGCGAAACCTCATACGAGAAATCCACGTGGCCGGGGGTATCGATGAGATTCAATTGATACTCCTGGCCGTCGTCGCCGCAGTAGTGCAGCCGGACGGCGTGGGCCTTGATGGTAATTCCCCGCTCGCGTTCGAGGTCCATGGAATCGAGGACCTGCTCCATCATCTCGCGCTGGGAAAGCGCGCCCGTAACCTCCAGGAGCCGGTCCGCCAGGGTGGATTTACCGTGGTCGATGTGCGCAATGATAGAAAAATTACGGATGAATTCGGGATCCATGCGGTGCCGGGGAAGCTCTGCAGACGATTATCCCACACGGCTCTATAGTGTTACCGGTTGCTGCCAATGCTACACTGGCGTTGGTATCCGGAAGGTCGAAAATGCCTCGCGTGATTGAAGGACAACTGTCGGCGGCGGGCCTGCGGTTCGCGATTGTGGTCAGCCGCTTCAACAGCTTCATCACCGAGCGCCTGCTGGGAGGCGCCACCGACGCCCTGGCGCGGACAGGCGCTAATCCAGACGCCATCGACATCGTGAAAGTGCCCGGCTCGTGGGAGGTTCCGTTGGTGGCCGGCGAGCTGGCGCGGCAGAAGCGCTACGACGCCATCATCTGCCTGAGCGCGGTGATCCGGGGCGAGACGCCGCATTTCGATTATGTGGCGGCGGAAGCGGCCAAGGGCATTGCGCAAGTGGCCTCGCAAACGGGAGTGCCGGTGGCCTTCGGCGTGCTGACCACCAATACACTGGAACAGGCCATTGACCGGGCCGGCGCCAAGGGCGGCAATAAGGGATTCGATGCCGCCATGACGGCCATCGAGATGGCTAACTTGCTGCAAAAGCTTCGGCAGGCTAACTAATGTCCTCTCGCCGCAGATCTCGTCAACGGGCTCTTCAAATTTTGTTCCTGTGGGATGCGCGGCGGCAGCCGGTGGATGACGTCCTGGCAGCCTACTACGACACGCTGGTGGCGGAAGAGCACCCGGGGCGCGATCCATTTGCGGACGAATTGGCTATCGGTACTATCCAGCACCTCGAAGAGGTGGATGAGCGCATCGGCCGTCATGCGGAGCACTGGCGCATGGAACGGATGCCGGCGGTGGACCGCAATCTCCTGCGCCTGGCCGTGTATGAAATGACTTACGCCGGGACGCCTGCGGCGGTGGCGATCGATGAGGCTCTAGAACTTGCGCGCAAGTTTTCCAACGAGGAGTCGGTCCAGTTTGTCAATGGCGTTCTGGACGCAGTGCACCGGGAATTGGCCCCTTCTGTCTGATTGCCGCCGTATTTCTGTAGACATTACCTTCGCGCACGCGTCTAATCCAGCAGGTACGCTATACTTTCCATAAGAAGGACGGACCTATGGCCCAGAAGAGGCGCTCGCTGTTTGTCTTGCCGCTAATCCTGTTCATTTGCTCGATGGTGGGTGGTATTTACGGCCCCCGCATCCAGGTGGCGGCCGCTGCAACCACAGCGGACAACGACGAGCTCTCCACCGATGTGCGCAACTTCATAAGCGCATATGCGCTGGTGGAGAAAAACTTCGCCGATCCAGTGAACGCCGACAAGGCGGTTTATAAGGGCGCGATTCCGGGCATGCTGCGGACTCTCGATCCGCACTCCAACTTTTTCGATCCCAAGGAATACCAGGCTCTGCGAGACGACCAACGCGGCCACTACTATGGCGTGGGCATGCTGGTAGGAGCGCGCAACGGCAAGACTGTGGTGATGGCTCCGTTTCCGGGTTCACCGGCGTACAAGGCTGGTCTGCGGCCGGGCGACATCATCAGCATGGTGAATGAGAAGGCAACCGATAACCTCAGCACCACGGAGATTGCAGATTTGCTCAAGGGGCCGCGCGGGACGCAGGTGCGGATTACGGTTGCCCGCGAGGGATCCACCCAACCGATCTCGTTTACGGTGACGCGCGATGAAGTGAAGCGCCCGAGCGTGCAGGACGCGTTCTGGGTGAAGCCGGGGATCGCCTACATGAAGATCCTCAGCTTCAACGAGACCACCAGCCGCGAAATGGAAGACAATCTCAAGCGGCTTGGCGAAAACAACATCAAGGGACTGGTGCTCGATCTGCGCGAGAACCCGGGCGGGTTGCTGAATGAGGGCGTGGCGGTGGCGGATCATTTCCTGCAAAAAGGGCAGACCATCGTTTCGCACCGCGGCCGCAATTCCGCGGAAAAGCCGTACATTGCGCGCACCGGCAACAAGGGCCGCGACTATCCGATCGTCGTGCTGGTGAACAAGTTTTCGGCTTCCGCGGCAGAGATCGTTTCCGGCGCGCTGCAGGATCACGACCGCGCCTGGGTTCTGGGCGAGACCACGTTCGGCAAAGGCCTGGTGCAGACAGTGTATCCGCTGTCGGAAAACACCGGCCTGGCTTTGACCACCGCGCACTTCTACACGCCGAGCGGGCGCCTGATTCAGCGGGACTATTCGAACCGCTCGTTCTACGACTACTACTTCCACAAGGACGACAACGCGCGCAATCCGGCTGACGTGAAGATGACCGATTCCGGCCGCACGGTGTACGGCGGCGGTGGCATCACGCCGGACGAGAAATACGAAGCGCCCAAGGCCGACGGGTTTCAGATCGAGCTCGCCCGCAAGAGCGCGTTCTTCAATTTCACGCGCTACTATTTCGGCAAGCACGATATCAACCTGCCCAAGAACTGGATGCCCGACGACGTGACGCTCACGGAGTTCCACGACTACTTGCTGAAGCAGAACTACACCTTCACCGAAGGCGAGTTCACCCAGGATCGGGACTGGATCAAGCGCGGCCTGGCGGTGGAGATGTACATCACCGCATTCAACAAGGATGAAAGCGATCGCATCCTGGCGCAGACGGATCCGGAAGTGGAGCGCGCTGTGGAAGCGATGCCGAAAGCCAAGTCTCTGCTCGAGACAGCGAAGAAGATCATCGTGCAGCGCATGTCGGCGCAGCCGCCGACGGCCGGGACTTTGGCACGGCACTAGACTACTTCGCCCTGCCGCCGCCCGTCTAGGCGGCGCGAGTCCACCACGCCCGCACACGCCGGGCAGAAGCCCGGCGGCAGCCCGGAAGGGCTGACGCCACTTGGCCGTGTCTTCCTTGGACCGGTATCGAACTGACTGGGACATTCTACTAGCCTGTTTCACAACTGCTTTCGACGGGAGTTTAGAAACGGCGTCCGTCAGCAAGACACTCGCGCTACCATCGATATTTGAACCCCACTCCGCAAATCATCGTGCTCGATGCGGGCGGGCAGTACTGCCACCTGATTACCCGCAAGATCCGTGAGCTGGGCGTGTACGCGGAAGTCCGGCTTAGCGAAACGCCGGCGGACGAGCTCGCTTCCGCCAAGGGCATCATCATTTCCGGCGGCCCGAGCAGTGTGTACGATCCGGATAGCCCCACTGTGGATCCCGCGATCTTTTCGCATGGGCAGGCCGTGCTTGGAATCTGCTACGGCCAACAGCTCATGGCGCACCTGCTGGGCGGACAAGTTCGGCCGGGAGAGAAAGGCGAGTTCGGACTGGCGACTTTGGAGCTCGACAGCACCACTGACCCTCTATTCTCGGGGCTGGGCGGCCAACAGCAGATCTGGATGAGCCATCGTGACGTGGTCGCCGGTGTTCCAGATGGTTTTGCGGTGGTCGGCAGGACCGCGACGTGCGCGGCTGCGGCGGTGGCAGCGCCGGCGCGCAATCTCTACGGCGTGCAGTTCCATCCCGAAGTGGTCCACACCACGCGCGGCAAGGAACTGCTGCGGAACTTTGTCTTTCGAATCTGCGAATGCACGAGGGACTGGGATCCCAGCCACCGCGCGCCGATTATCGAGCAGGAGATTCGCGATTGCGTCGGGCGGCGCAACGTGTTTTTCTTCGTGAGCGGCGGCGTCGATTCGAGCGTCGCGTTCGCGCTCGCCACGCGCGCCTTGGGAGAGAGCCGCGTGCGCGGCGTGTATGTGGACACGGGCTTGATGCGGGAAGGCGAGACCGACTTTGTGCGGCGTCTGCCCGGCCTCACCGTGGAAGACGCACAAGAACAGTTTTTGACCGCTCTCGCCGGCGTGACCGACCCCGAACGCAAGCGCCACATTATCGGCGAGGAGTTTGTGCAGGTACAGGAACGCGTGATCGAATCGCGCCGCCTTCTGGACGAGCACTGGATTCTGGGCCAGGGCACCATCTATCCCGACACCATTGAATCGGGGGGAACGGCGAAAGCGGCGCTCATCAAGACGCATCACAACCGCGTGGCCGGGATCCAGAAGCTGATGGAAGCCGGGCGGATCGTCGAGCCGCTGAAGTCGCTGTACAAGGACGAAGTCCGGGAGGTTGGGCGCGAGTTAGGGCTGCCTGCGGAATTGCTCGACCGGCATCCCTTCCCTGGTCCGGGGCTGGCCATTCGCTGCCTGTGTTCCGACTTCGACGCTCCGCTCCGTAAGACGGCCGATGGATGGGTGGTCCCGGTGCACTCAGTCGGTGTGCAAGGCGATTCCCGAAGCTATGCGCCGGTGCTGGCCATCGATCGTTTGGATCACGCGTTCGCCATCGAATTGATCAATCGTCTGCGCGAGGTCAACCGGGTGATCGCCACCGTGGCAGCGCGCACGCGGGTAGCAGACATGCAGGTCAGGGCCTGTTCGTTGACCGCGGAACGCCTCGCGCGCCTGCGCCGGGCCGATGCGGCGGTCCGCCGAATCTCGCATCGCAGCGGTTTCGATCACCGCGTCTGGCAATTCCCGGTGATCCTGATCCCCCTGGGAACCGCCGATGCTCCAGACTCCATCGTGCTGAGGCCGATCGATTCCGTAGACGGGATGACGGCGCAATCGGTGCCGATGCCTGCGGAGTTGCTGGACGAGATGTCCGGCGAATTGCTGGCGCAAGAAGGAATCGCCGGAGTCTTCTACGATCTGACTCACAAACCTCCGGGCACCATCGAGTGGGAATAGCCAACTCGCCAGGCGCATTGTGCTTCGGCCTGTTATAAAATAGCCGGCGCTTCGACTATATCCAATGTGAGTCCCATGCCAGGCAGCGGGCTGCCGAAGCGCGAAGAATTGTACGCGGCGGCAAGCCGTGACTATGGCCGCGCGATCGACCGGCTGACGGTCGGATACGAAGCCGACCCGGAGCGGCGCCACGATCTCCGGCAAGAGATCCACTTCCAGCTCTGGCGCAGCTTCGAAGTCTTCGACGGGCGTTGCTCCTTGAAGACCTGGACATTTCGCGTGGCTCACAACACGGCGGTTTCGTACGTGAACCGGGAGCGCCGGAGAAACGCCGCGTTTGTCAGCCTGGGAGAGCTCGAACACACGCCTCGGATGGACGAGCGCCAGCCCGACATCGACCATCAGAGGGCGCTCGAGCAACTTTCCGGGTTCATCCGGCAGCTCAAACCGCTGGACCGGCAGATCATGATCTCCTACCTGGAGGAGATCGATGTCCCCACGATCGCGGAGATTACAGGGCTTTCGCCGGCCAACGTCCGCATGAAGATTCACCGTATCAAGAATATTCTTTCCAGCCGTTTTCTGAAGGAGAAACGCTATGTCTGATCAAACCCAGAGTATGGATCCGGGGTGCATGTGGAGGGATCAGCCTGAGGAGGAACTTCCCGTGGATTTGAACGCAATTGTGAACCGGCGAGCCGAGGAAATGGCGTCGCGAACACGGTCCGAGATTTTGATGAGTATCGTTGCAACGCTGGTTCTGATCGGAATGGTGGTTTGGCGGCTGCAGATCGTTCACGAAGGCCTTCTGGAGTTTGGATTGGCCGCCTCCATTGCCTGGGTTGCCATCTCTCTGTATTCCTTCCGGCGGCGGATCTGGCGTGAGACATCGCGCCCGGATGCCTTTGCGGCAACCGGCCTGGAGCACTACCGGAGAGAACTGATACGCCGCCGCGATAGCTTGGGGAACGCCTGGCTGTGGCATGGGCCTCTGCTGCTGGCCTTACTCGTCTTTCTGGCGGTTCTGATGGGACGAGCCAACGTCGCCTTCCGGTCTCTCGAAAACGTGCTGCCGCTTCTAATCCTGTTAGCGGCCTGGATCGGATTTGGAATTTGGCGGCGCCGGCTCCAGGTCCGGGGCATTCAGCAGGAGATCGACGAACTGGTTTAGCGCAGCTCGATTTAGCGCGGCAGTCTGAGATCGGTGCCGGCTTCGCGGTTCAGCCGCTCGGTCAGATCCCGATCGATCAGCGACAGCGATACCTGATTGTGCGTACTTCCCGAAGTGAAGTAGTGCAGGGTGTCGCCATCCACCCAATACGCGACGGCTGAGTAAATGGTGTGGTCCTTGAAAGCAATCAGATAGTGGGCCGGCTCGGCAGGGCCGGTTGGCTCCACGTATGGCTGGGTCAGCCCGGCCTGCGGCGGCTCGGGCGCAAACCCGGCCGATTGCGGAGGCCCTTGCGGATAGACCACGATTACGTTCGGTGGTTGCTGCGGGGCTGGCCCGGCGTCAGCCGGATAGCCAGAATACGGATTGTCGTAGCCGTTGCCGTAGTAACCACCGTAGCCGCCGCCCACATACACGGGAACGCCATAGACTCCGCCAAAATACCCGTTGGTCGGACGGCGGGAACCCCGTCGCTGTCCGACGGCAGGCCCCAGATTGGCCACGCTAAAGCTTGGCAGAACTACGTTCTGATTCGAGAGCGGAACGTTCAATCGCGGACCGCCGCCACCCGGAAAGGCGACATTGGGAGCGAACCTCTGCACTCCGGGGCTGTTAGCCGGAGTGCCACCGGGATAGACGACGTTGCCGAAGCCCCCCTGCAGCCTGGGTTGCGAGTTAAAGAAGCCGTGATACCCTTGGCCAAAAGCGGCCGCCGAAACGAAGAGTGCCAAACCCAACCCGCCCAAGACTCGCATAGATAGCCTCAGCTTCATTCTATCGCCGAATGGAAGGCGCCGTTCGCTGCTTGTAGTAGCCCGGTTAGGAAACGTTCGGTCGAGTACTAACTGACTCCGTCGAGAAGTCCCGATCGGCTACTGCTTCTTGGGCGCAGCCGGCGCAGCGGCTGGAGGTTTCGGAGCTGGCGCGGCGACCGGGGCCGTGGCAGGCTTGGTGGTCGGCGCGGACCCGCCTCCCACGGTGGGCGGGTGGGCCTTGTCGTAAAGCGCAGTGATCTCGGTCGTAATGTTGCTCGCGGGGGAGGCCCACCAAACCGGAGTCTGCTGGTTGCTCACGTCGATGATCAGGGTATACCCGTTTTCGGTCGCGAATTTCTCTACCACGGCATACAGCTTCGAACCCAGGTCGTTGAAAATCCGGCCTTCTTCCTGCTCGACGTCGGCCTGCAGATCCTCGTTGTCGCGCATCAGCGCCTTGGTGTTGGCGTCGATATCGCGCGCCAGCTTGGCCTTGGCGTCATCGCTCATGGTGGCGCTGCCCTTCTGCATCTGCTCGCGCAACTGCTCGATGGCTTGCTGCTTCTTTTCCAACTCCGCCTGCCGGGGCGCAAATTTGGCTTTCAGATCGGCAGCGGCCTTTTGCCCGTCTTTGGTTTGTAGGATCGCGGCCTGGACGTGAATGATACCGATCTTGGTGGGCGGGGCGCCTTGGGCTCGCGCCAAAACCGCGATCCCTAACAGGATCGCGGGCACTACAATCTTGTTGTTCAAAGCTTTAGACTCCTAAATCTGGAAATACTAGCATATCAACCTGCCGCGATGTGTTAAAACGTCCGGCCCACCGTAAAGCGGAACAAGTCGCGCCGGTCGAAATACGGATATGCCTGCCCAAATTGAGCCACGGCAGAGGCGAAGGTGGCGGCGTTGGGAAAGAGCGAGCGGTCCGCCACAATGGGTGGCTGCAGGTACTCGCGAACGGTCAACGGATTGTACGCCCAGTACACGCGGAAGGGCGCCTGCACCACCGGCAGCAAGACTTGCAGCTCAAGACCGGTAGACGCCACAGGATCCTGGGTGCCGGGCGCGATGCGCACGCGGCCATCGAAGGCGGCCTGGGGGAACTGGCTGTTGAGGCCATCCACTCGCGACTGGACCATCTTCAGCTGATTGGAGAACAGAATCTTGTTGATGCCGATATCGGCGAAGATGGCCAGCGTGACGGGCCCCGCGATCGGGATGCGGTATTCGAAGTTACCCACGGCGTGGGTGTCGCCGCCAGGCGTAATGAGCTGATAGATGGGGATCGACATCGTAACCGGTGTAGGCGTTTGCACACCGCCGGGTCCCGTGGTCATCTGCGTGCGCGCGGACCCGTCCGCGTTCAGCACGGGGACGTTAGGGACGCTGGAGGCGATGAAGGCGACCGGTGTAATGCTCCACCAGTCAAATCCACGCACGTCTTGTTCGCCACCCATGAACGAGCGCGAAAACGGCGGCGCCTCTTTGCCGCCATAACCGGCGATCATCGATCCGGTAGCGTGGAAAGCCAGCACATGCTTGCGGTTCAAGGGCGAAGGCTTAAAGTACTTGAGATCGACCGTGGGCGATATGGTGTTGACGTTGCCTCCCAGGACACTGCCCGCGAAGTCGAAGGAAAAGAAGATACTGTGGCCGCCGGTGGGATTCAAAGCCTGGTTGACGGTATTGTATGTGTAGGAGGGAATAATGTGGCTGGTGTGTATGCCACTCAGGGCGTTGGGGCCGGATACGCCGGTGAAGTTGATGTACTCGAAGTAATTGGTGGCAGCCGTGGTCTGCGTGACAATGCTCGAAAAATCGTCCCGGTAGGTAATGCCCACGCGCGCAAAACTGCGCCGTAACTGGTAGCTGGCGGATACCGAAAACCCGTAGCCGTTTTGCACATAGTTGAGCAGGTTCTGAGTGCCCAGCCCGGCGAACTCCGGGGCTATGTTGTAACCAGCCAGAAGGGAAGCCTGCTGGGCCTGGTTAAAGTCATACCGCGTGAGATACACGTTGAAACCCATCTGAATCGGCCGATCGAGGAAATAAGGCTCGGTGAATCCGAAGGTCACCGAGCGCATGATCGTCCCCAACTGCGAATTGATCGAGAGGGTCTCGCCCAAACCAAGGAAGTTGTTGGTCGAATAATTCAATCCAATAAAGCTGCCGGCAATTCCGGAAACGCCGCCGTTGAAGCCGATGGTGTTCTTGCCGCGCTCCCTCACCTTCAGCGTGATGTCGACGGTGTTGGATTGCGGATTGCGATTGATGGTGGCGGCATCTTCTTTCTTGAGCGGCTCGAAGTAACCGAGCTGGTTGAGCCGCAGAAGGCTGATGTCCCACAGGTGGGAATTGAAGATATCGCCTTCATCGATCAGGATTTCGCGGCGGATGACTTTGTCGCGGGTGGTGGTATTGCCGGAAAAGTCCAGGCGCCGGACGAAGAACTGTTTGCCTTCATCGGCGGTCAGCGTCAGGTCGATCTGGTCGCTGTTGGGAGGGATGTCGAACGAGGGCTCCGGCACGAAATCGATGTAGCCGAAACTGCCGTACAAATCGCGCATCGCCTTCAACCCGTCGCGGAGCTTGGCGGTTGAGAAAACATCGCCGGGCGCCATCCGGAAGAGCGGCTGGACGAGGCTTTGCGGCGCACGGAATAGCTTCACGCCGACGAAGTTCATGGTGTGCAGGTGATACAGCCGGCCCTCTTCCACGGGCAGTTTGATATCCGCGACAATGCCGATGTGATTCGGCTTGACCAGGGGCAGCCGCCATCCCTCGCCGCCTTGCCGCCGCATGGTGATGGTCTGGTCCAAAGCCTTGGCCGTAAAGTAGCCCTTGTCCTGATAGGCCGACCGGACGCGTTCCTTGTCGTCCTCCAGTTTCGCCGCGTCGTACGTCTTGGCAAACAGGTCTTCGAGGACGATCGAGTAAGGAATGCCGATGGGGTGCGTGTCTTTCATGGCGCGAATGACAAAGCGCTTGGTCTCCGCCTGATTCCCTTCGATGTCGATATTGCCGACTTTCACTTTCGGCCCTTCATCGACGTTAAAGCTGACCGCGAGCGAGGATGGTGGAAGTTGCTTCACCACCGGCGTGACCGTGGCGTATTGCCGGCCGCGTTCGGCAAGAAACTCCTTCAGGACAACGGCCGCGCGCTGCACCTTGTTGGGATCGTATTGTGACTCGACCGTCAACCCGACGTGGCGGTCCTTAAACCGGTCGAGGATTTCGGAAACGGTAACGGACTTGGCTCCCGGATAATCGATGGAGCGGATGACACGGCGCTCCGTCACGACGAATCGCACGATCAATCCGGTGCGGCCCATTTCGGTTTCCACCTTGATGTCATCGAAGCGAGCGGTATTCCACAAGGTCAGCAGGTCGCGCCGCAGGGCGTCTTCGTTGTAGACGTCGCCCGCCTTGGTGACGATCAAGGCTTTCAGAGTGTCCTGCGGCACGCGGCGGGCGCCACGGAATTCCACGCTCTCCACGAGCTCTCCCGAGGGTTGAACGGGCGCTTCCGGTGGTTTTGGCGTTTCCAATTGAGGTTGCTGCGCTGGAGCCGCCGGGGGCTGCTGCGCGGGCGGAGGTGGCGTGGTCTCTTGCGGGACGTTCTCAAACGGGTTCTGGCTCCGGGCTGGCGGCTGCTGAGCCGGTGGCGCGGGCGGAGCTGCCGGAGCAGGTGGCGGCGCCTGCTGCTGCTGTGCCGCGGAGGGAATGACCATCGATGCGCAGATCGAAGCGAACGCCAACGACAGGCGAATCCGCCTGAGAAGGTTCATCGGAACATACCTTTCCACTCTGCGCACTTCAGAAATATCGATTTCACGGGAAAGCGCGTTTCTCTCGCTACAGCTTGGTTGCCATGGGGCTAAGGCATTATTTTAGCGGATCTTGCGGTGATCAACAACGAGCGACACGGGCTACACTGTGAAGCGCCGTCACACGTCACGCCGCGACTGCGGAGCGGATAAACGAGACAATCGAATCGAGCGACGCCCCCGGTTGAAATACGGCTGCGATCCCCTGTTTCTTCAACGCTTCGGCATCTTCATCGGGCACGATCCCGCCGACGATCACCTTCACGTCGCCCATGTCTTTCTCGCGGAGCAGTTCGAGGACGCGCGGGACGATGGCGTTGTGGGCGCCGGAGAGTATGGAAAGCCCGATCACCTGCACATCCTCCTGCAGGGCGGCGTTTACAATCATTTCGGGAGTCTGGCGCAAACCGGTATAGATGACTTCCATGCCGGCATCGCGCAGGGCGCGCGCAATCACTTTGGCGCCGCGGTCATGGCCATCCAAACCCGGCTTGGCCACTAACACTCGAATGGGTCTTGGCATTTGCTATCAGCTTTCGCAAAAACGCAGTGGATGGACCGCTCCCTCCGGCCGCAGCTCGGTAAGCCTCCTAAAGGTGCGCGGTCTCCTGGTACGATCCAAACACGCCGCGCAGGGCATCGCAGATTTCGCCGAGCGTGGCGTACGCGCGCACCGCGTCCAAGATGCGCGGCATGGTGTTTTCAGTGCCTTCGGCAGCTCGCTTCAGAGCGTCGAGGCTCTTCTGAACGCGGGATTGGTCCCGCCGTTTTTTCAGGGCCGCCAGCTTCGCGCACTGATGGCTGCCTGCGGTTTCGTCAATTTGCAGCAGATCGATGGGCTGGTCGCCGGACTGAAAGCGGTTCACTCCGACAATCACCCGCTCCTCGGATTCCACCTCGCGCTGGTACCGGTAACTGGCGGCGGCGATCTCGCTCTGCGGGAATCCGGCTTCGATGGCCGGAATCATTCCGCCCATGCCGTCGATCCGGCGGATGTATTCGTTTGCCGCACGTTCGGTTTCGAGGGTCAGCTTTTCCAGAAAATAGCTGCCGCCTAACGGATCGGGCGTATTGGCAATGCCGGTTTCGTAGGCAAGGACCTGCTGCGTGCGCAACGCGATGGTAACGGCGTGTTCGCTCGGAAGCGCATAGGCTTCATCCAGGGAATTGGTGTGGAGCGACTGCGCGCCGCCCAAAACGGCCGCCATGGCCTGCAGCGCCGTGCGCACCACGTTGTTGTAGGGCTGCTGCCAGGTGAGCGAACAGCCGGCCGTTTGGGCGTGAAAACGCAGCTTCCGGCTGCGCTCTTCACGGGCGCCGTACCGGTCGCGCATCACGTAAGCCCAGATCTTGCGCGCGGCCCGGTACTTGGCGATCTCCTCAAAGAAGTCGTTGTGGGCGTTGAAGAAGAAACTCAGGCGGGGCGCGAACTCGTCGATCTCGAGACCCCGTTCGAGCGCCCAATCCACATACTCGATGCCATCCCGCAGAGTGAAGGCCAGTTCCTGGACCGCCGTCGACCCGGCTTCGCGGATGTGATAGCCGCTGATCGACACGGGATTGAAGCGGGGCGTATGGCGCGCGCCGAACTCAATCGTATCCGTGACCAGCCGCATGGAAGGCCGCGGCGGAAAGATGTACTCTTTCTGCGCAATGTACTCTTTCAGGATGTCGTTCTGAAGCGTCCCCGACAGGCGCGCCCAATCGACGCCCTGCTGCTCGGCGACCGCAAGATACATGGCCCACAGCACCGCCGCCGGCGAGTTGATGGTCATGGAGACGGTGACCTCGCCCAGCGGAATACCGCGGAAGAGGATTTCCATGTCCTCGAGCGAGCAGACCGGTGCGCCGCATTTCCCAACTTCGCCGTCGCTTAAGGGGTGGTCGGGGTCGTAGCCCATCAAAGTCGGCAGATCGAAAGCCACGGAAAGCCCGGTTTGGCCCTGTTCCAGAAGATAGAGGTAGCGGCGGTTGGTTTCCTCGGGGGTGGCGAACCCCGAGAACTGGCGCATGGTCCAAAGCCGGCCCCGGTACATATCGGGGTGGATGCCGCGGGTATACGGAAACTGGCCGGGCTGGCCGAGGTCGCGTTGCGGGTCGAGCCCTGTCGACTGCGCGGGCCCGTAAACCGGCTCGACGGGGACACCGCTGATGGTGGTGAACTGTCGCTCAGCGGTCTTCATTCTGCTTCGATCTTAGCATCGGCGCAGGTGACCACGTTTGGGTAGTGTCTGAAAAGTACGTCGACCGAAATCTCAGCCTGCCTTTGCCTTCCGCGTAGCGGCTGCTTTCCTTCCAGCGGCACGTCTCTTCCGCGTCAATACAGCCAATCTTGCTGCCGCGCGGCGCTCGTTGGCGATGTCCATGAGCCGATTCGGGCTTACGCGGTCTCGGAGCATCTTCGTCAACTTGCGGGGAAATGGTATTTTGTGGAGCTTGGGCCTTGCCCTGTTTTCTGTGGGCATGGCAGCGATGAGAAGCGCCTCAATCTGACTGCGGCTGTTTTGATCGTCTGGGACAAAGACGGAGAAGTAATTCCAAAAGTTGTAGTACGACGTATCCGGCACGTTGGCATGATCCCAGAGGCGGCTTCGAAGCCTCGTAGCTTGCCCCACATAATATGGCACGTCGTCTCTGTACAGAACGTAGACCCCAGGTTGACCCAGTATCGCCAATTGAGGATCGGCTCTCAGGAATTCCCGCCCCTGATAGAACACTTCACGGGGCCACATCCGAGCGTACTGAATCCGACTGGTGATTTTCGGCGGCATGGGATCGTACTATTCGGCGATGGGACCATTCTACTGGAAGTCCGACAGTCGCGCCTCCAAGTGCCGAATACAGCATCAGCGGCCTAAATCAGGCCGGAAAGGACTGAACGTATGAGTTATTTGTTCAAGGACGACCCAAAATACAATGGGCCTCATATATGCCCACAGTGCAAAAGCCGATCAATATGGAGAGGCACGGACGCGGACGGACGAATGATCCGCGTTCACTGCGAGGGGGGCTGCGGCGAGTACAGCCTGTCCTACAAGCAATTGTCCGACCTCCCGCATTTCAAGGAAGGTCAAATTCCCGCGCTGAAGTAGAGGGCTTATCCCTCTTTCGGTGGCCTAACCCCGCCGTGGGTTTTTCTGGCCACTGCCATACGGCGGTAGTGCTCCGTTCCGAGTTGTCGGGCTGTTGTGCTACCGCCCTTGCGCCCCAGGACCGCACCAGACGTCATGCGCTGTTGCTTGAGCAAATCGCCAGCGCGGGCCAAGACCGCGCGGAGATTGCTCTTGGCAATGGGCCCTCCGGTTCTGGGGAAGGTCGGGAATTGTTTCGAGGGTGAGCTCCGTGTCGGCGATCAGTTCACGGAGGGCCATTCGGTGGGAAAGCAACCGATAGCTATTTTTTCGGTCAACGCACTTTTCAGATACTACCCACGTTTGTCCAATTGTGCAACACATGCGGTCCATGCTCAATCCAGGACAATGTTATACTCACACTGTGAGTAAGCGTCTGCAAGTCTTGCTACCAGACCAGGAAATGGCAGAAATCCAGCGGTCCGCCCGCCGCGAGCACGTAACCGTTGGAGAGTGGGTTCGCCGGGTGCTCCGGGAAGCTCGCGCGCGCCGGCCTGTAAGCGAACCCGAGGCGAAGTTGAAGGCCATTCGGCGCGCAGCTGAGTATGCATTTCCGACAGCCGATATCGAGCAAATGCTGAAAGAGATCGAGCAAGGCTACAAAGTTGATCTTCGTTGATTCCAACATCCCCATGTATTTGACCGGCGCCCCGCATCCTCGAAAGTCGGATGCCCAGGTTCTCTTAGAGCGTCTCACGTTGGCCGGCGAGCGCCTCGTCACTGACGCCGAGGTGCTGCAGGAAATCCTCCACCGCTACGCGTCGATCAATCGGCGTGAGGCGATCGGTCCGACGCTTCACGCGATCCTCGAAATTACCGATGATGTCTTCCCGATCCAGAAGAGCGACGTTCTGCGCTCTGGCGAGATTGTTCAGAACCCGGCTTCGCTATCAGCGCGCGACGCGATTCATGTCGCGGTGATGGAGCGCCAGGGCATACGTACCATTCTGAGTTTCGACACCGATTTCGATCGGTGGCCTGGTGTGAATCGAGTGCATCAGATATAGGCCTGTCGTCGACTGTCGTAAACTGGCCATCAGCACTCTTCATCATGTTCAAATCCACCATTTTTCGGGAGTACGATATCCGCGGCGTGGCCGACGCCGAACTGCTGGACAGCGATATCCAGCTTCTCGGGCAGGCCTTCGGCACGTACCTCCAACGGCACGCCGGAAAAAAGGTAGCGCTGGGACGCGACACTCGCCTGAGTTCTCCGCGGCTCCACGATGCGCTTTTGCGCGGGCTCGTGGCCAGCGGCTGTGCCATCACGGACATCGGCGTCGTGCCCACGCCAGTGCTATATTACGCCGTCTTCCATCTCGGCGCCGACGGCGGGGTGATGATTACCGGCAGCCACAACCCTCCCGAATTCAATGGATTTAAAACTGTATGCGGCGCGTCCACCATCCACGGCGAAGCCATCCAGGAGATTCGCCGGTTGATCGAAACGGGCGATCTGGCGCGCGGCTCGGGTTCGGTTACGGAGGCTGATGTCGTTACGCCCTATGTCGACGAAGTTGCCGCGCAGTTCCGATTTCCGCGCCGCGTCAAGGTCGTGGTGGATGCCGGCAACGGCACCGGCGGTCCGGTCATGCATCGGATCCTGGCGAAGCTCAACGCCGAAGCGACCGAAATGTTCTTCGAGATGGACGGCCGGTTTCCCAACCATCACCCCGACCCAACGGTGGTGTCGAATCTCGAACCGCTCATCGCCAAAGTTGGGGAGGTCCGGGCGGACCTGGGGATCGCCTTCGACGGCGACACCGATCGGATCGGCGCTGTGGACGACGCCGGGAACGTGATTTATGGCGACCAGTTGATGATCATCTACGGGCGGGAGATCCTCACCCGCAAACCCGGCGCCACCTTCATCGGCGAAGTCAAGTGCTCGCAACTGATGTATGACGACCTGGCGGCGCGCGGCGGCAATCCGATTATGTGGAAGACCGGCCATTCGCTGATCAAGGCCAAAATGAAGGAGACCCACGCCGAACTGGCCGGCGAGATGAGCGGCCATATGTTTTTTGCCGACCGCTATTACGGCTTCGATGATGCGCTCTACGCCGCATGCCGGCTGATGGAGATCGTGGCTGCGAGCGGCCATCCGCTTTCGGCGCAACTCTCCGATCTGCCCAAAACCGTAACCACGCCGGAAATCCGCTTCGATTGTCCGGATGAGCTCAAGTTCGAGGTGGTGCGCCTGGCGGCCGCGGAGCTACAGTCCCGGCACAAAACCGTGGATGTGGACGGCGTGCGCGTGCTGTTCCCGGAAGGCTGGGGGCTGGTCCGCTCTTCGAACACGCAGCCGGTGCTGGTGATGCGCTTTGAGGCTACCACCCCCGAGCTACTGCGTAAGTACCGTTCCGAAGTGGAGGACGTGGCGGCCCGCGCCTTGGCAGCCGCGCAGAAAAAAGCCGGCTCCGTAGAGCCGGCAAAAGCAACATAGCCGAAAGACATTCCCCCCGGACGTCATTCAGCCGAGCCTTCACTAACTAGGATTCCGGAAACGGGCGATGCGTTTCATGCTTGTAGGACAGACCATCGTCGTTTGTGGTCTGTCTCGCGCGCAGAGCGCGCCGGCAGACGACACAAACCGATCGTCTGCCCCACATCCGGTTCAGGGAACTAATTGGGAGTGACAACCGGCTGCGTGCGCCCGGCCAGGGGTTGCACCACCCCGCCGCCGCAGACGGCCACGCCGGTTTTAGCCAGAGCGTTCAGGAAATCGAACAGCAGGTGGTAGAAAACCTGCTCGGTCAGGGGCTGTTTGCCGGGCAGGCGAAACGTCGCAGGCAACTCTTTCGAGATCGACAGGCGCACGGCATTGCGTTGTGCCCGTCCGCCGCGGTCGCGCTTATTGGCCAGGCTGAGCGGCGTCTGCATCACCATGCCCGAGCGCCCGTCGACATAGAACTGGCAGCGCGAGAACCATCCGAGATTGGCCGGATCTGAGGCGTCAAACAGCAATAACGGCGAGTGCCGGGGGAAGCTGATTTCGAGTTGGAGGCTTCGGGGGCCGTCCTTGGCTTTGGTATCGAAGCCGGCCTGGCGCGCGATACTGGTGACCATATCGGGTTCCACCTCGAGATAGATCAGCTTGTGCTGCCCGGCTTGGAGCACCTGCATAGCGCAAACGCCATTGTAGCGCAGCGGCTACAGGCGAGCGTTTCCGGTTCAATGCACGCCGCGGATCAGGAAGCCCAGATACGCCATACTTATGCCGATGATCACCACCACCGTGACCCAGGCAACCAGATTGAACCAGCGGGGGTTAACGAACTCGCCCATGAGGTCGTGCTTATTGATCAGCAGCACCATGGGAATGAGAACGAACGGCAGAAGCATCCCGTTGAGCACCTGTGAAAGCAGAATCATAGTGACCAAAGGGAAGCCTGGAATGAGGGTAACTGCCGCGCCAACGACAATCAGGGATGTGTAGAGGCCGTAAAAGACCGGGGCTTCTCCGAAGCGCCGATTGACGCCGGACTCGAAACCCAGGCCCTCGCAGACGCAATATGCGGTGGATAGGGGCAGCACACAAGCGGCGAAGACGGAAGCGTTCAACAGGCCGGCGCTGAACAGCAGGAAGGCGTATTGTCCAAAAGGCTTCAGCCCCAGGGCGGCCTCTTTGGCATCCTGAATGTCCGTGGGCTTGACGCTGTAGATGGCGCCGGCACAGGCCACGATGATAAAGAACGCGACGATGTCGGTAACAATGCAGCCCACGATCACCTCAACTCGCGAGGCGGCGTATTCCTTGGCCGTGATGCCCTTCTCGACCACCGCGGATTGCAGATAGAACTGCATCCAGGGAGCGATGGTGGTTCCGACCAAGCCGATCAGCATGTAAATATAGCCGGGCTCCAGCATCAGTACCGGTTTGACGCTGTACACCGCCGCTTCTTTCCAGTCGGGTTTCACCAGGAATCCGGAAACGATGTAGGTGACATATAGGGCGCAACCAACCAGAAAGATCTTCTCGACGCTTTTGTAATTCCCCTTGACGATCAGGAACCAAACTCCCACGGCGGCCAGCGGCACCGAGAGATAGCGGCTGACGCTGAATAACTCGAGCGAGCTAGCAACGCCGGCAAACTCCGCCATAACGTTGGTGAGGTTCACGATCACCAGCAGCGCCATCATGAGGAAGGTGATGCGCAGGCCGAATTGTTCGCGGATCAGGTCGGACAGGCCCTTGCCGGTAGCCGCCCCCATGCGGGAGCACATCTCCTGAGTGACGATGAGCACGAGCGTGATGGGGACGAGCGTCCATAGGGGCAAATAGCCATAACGCGCGCCCGCCGCGGAATAGGTGAAGATGCCGCCGGAATCGTTATCGACGTTGGCGGTAATGAAGCCCGGGCCGAGGACGGCTAAGAATACCGCCAGATGGTAGCGGAACCGCTTCAGGATTTTCAGCATCCGTCACTTTTGCCTCAGCACCGAGATCACGTCGTCGGCAGTGATCACGCCGGCGAGCTTGCCGCTTTCATCCACCACCGGCAGAGTGAGCAGGTTGTATTTGTCGAACAGTTCGAGAACCTGGTCCTGGTGTTCCTCCACGGTTACTTGAATGAACGATTCCGAAGCGAGTTGCTTGAGGGGCGCGCCGTCCGAAACGAGGAACAGGCGGGCCAGGGGAATGGCGGCAGAGAGCCGGCCCTCCTCATCCACCAGGAAGATGGTGTTGAGGTTTTCCAGCAGCTCCTCGTTTTCCTGGAGAGCCTGGAGCGCCTGGCTCACGGTGGCGTCGTCGCCGAGCGCCACATACTCCGTGTTCATCAAACCGCCGGCGGTGTCCTCCTCAAAATCGAGCAGCTCCTGAACCTCGCTCTTTGGCTCCGAATCCATCTCGTGCAGGATCTCCTCGGAAGTGGTCTCCTCCAATTCGTTGAGCGCGTCGGCGGCTTCGTCGGGAGACATCTCTTCCACGATATCGGCGGCCTTCTCGGGTTCGAGCGCCTCGAGGATGCTGGCCTGCATCTTCGGATCGATTTCCGAGAGTGCATCCGCGGCCACTTCGCTGTCGATAGTTTCGAAGATGGCCTCGCGCTCGGCGGGGGTTAACTCCTCGACGATGTCGGCCAGGTCGGCCGGGTGCATATCCTCCAGCTTCTGGTACGAAATATTCAGCCGCAGCCGCCTTTGCGGGTCGGGTTCCACCACGTTACAGAAATCCCAGGAGATGGATTTGGGCGCGATCGGCTGCTGCAGCCGGCGTATCCAGCGCGGCGGCACGGCTCCTTGCAGAAGGCGCCGCAGGATGCTGCGGATTCCCACGTCCACATCGCGGACAATGAGCCAGTCGCGCACTCCGTCGTTGCGCAGCTCGAGAGTCAAATCGGTGACCCGGACCACCTTGCGCCCAGTCACATCGATGATCTGCTGATCCAGAAGATCGCGGCCCAGCCGCATCATGTATTCGTCGTCGTGGTAGGGAGTGAGGTGCTCATCGCTCAGATCAATTCCTTTGTCCAGGCTGATGGATTGAATCTGGTCGAAGCGGACAGTGAACCAGGCAACTCCGCCGCCGACCAGGTAGCGGTCAATCCGCGAGGGGTTGACGACCGGGACCAAGGCGGCGTCCTTCACGCGCCCGATGCGGCGTCCCTTGACGTCGTTCACCGGCAGCGATGTCAGCTCCGTGAAGAAGAGGAAGTTGTCCAACATCGAAAGCACCCGGCGCCAACACATCGCTCGCATGCGTACGGGACAAGCTTTCGACTTAGACGAACTAGTACGCTCTACACGGCTTTATTCTGACGCCATTTCCACTATGGCTCATCCGCCCGCAAACCCGCAAGCAGAAAATACTTGTAGTACAGGGAGACCCGAAATTCAGCGCTTCCTCTGATGGCGGCTCGGTAACGGCTGACCGGTGCAACTGGCTATCGCACCGTAATCCAGTAGGGCATCAGGCGCAGAAACCCGCCCTTCATCCAGGCGTGGAACGGCATCCCGCCGAATACCTGGCGCAACCGGACGTCGAGCATGTCCTCTTCGGTCCGGCGGGTGACGAGATCAAGCAGACTCCGAGGCGGCGGATAGGTGATGACGGTCACCAACTCGCTCGCCGGGATGTTGGCGCGTTTTTTCACGAGGTCGATCGCCGTGTCCAAACCGCCCAGCACGTCTACCAGCCCCCGCGCCTTGGCCTGCGAGCCGAGCCAGACACGCCCCTGGGCAACCGGCTCGATCTGGTCGAATGAGCGGTGGCGCGCGTTGGCCACCTTAGTCACGAAATCCTGGTAACTGGCGTCGACACCCGTGCGCAGTTTGGCCCGTTCATCGGGGTTAAGCGATGTATAGTCGGAATCGATGCCGGCGTATTTGCCGCGCTGGACGAAATCCTTAGTAACTCCGATTTTGTCGTAAAAGCCGTGCAAATTGGGCTTGCCGAAGACCACGCCGATGGAGCCGGTCTCGGTGCCGGGATAGGCCACGATCGGATCGCCCGTCATCGCCATGTAATACCCGCCCGACGCCGCCAGATCCGACATCGAAATCACCATCGGCTTCTTCTTACTGAGCAGGTTCATCTCGCGCCAGATGTCATCGGATGCCGTCACCTCACCGCCCGGCGAATCGATCCGGACAATGACCCCCTTGATGGAGGAATCGTTGCCCACCTCACGCAGCACCCGGTCGAATCCGGCGGAGGTGAGTGCACTTTCATCGGCAGTGCTGTTGTCGGGACTGCCCTGAATGATGTCTCCCTCCCCCACGATCAGCGCTACACGGCTCTTGCCGCGGAGTCCGACTGATTCCAACGGCACTCGCAGGTAGGTTTCCGCACGGACGCGCTTCACGTCCTTTACCTGCAGCCGCGATTTCAGTTCGCCCCAAACCTGGTCTTCGAACCGTAGCTCGTCCACCAACCCCGCCTTCTTCACCTCCGGGGCCAGGAAGAGGCCGTCATCCACGAGTTCCCGCACATGGTCCGGTGTCATCTTGCGTGCCGCCGCGATGCGTTCGACTAAGTTGCCATACAGGTCGTCCACCACTGACGTAATGACTTCCCGTGTTTCGGGGCTCATGTTGGTGCGCGTGAAGGTGTCGCCGAAGTCTTTGTATTTACCCGCGTGTTCCACATCCACCGTGACACCCAACTTATCCAGAGTGTTTTTCAGGTACATGACTTCGGCGCGCATGCCCTTGAGATACATCTGGTCGGCGGGGCTGAGATAGATGCGGTCGGCGGGGGTGGCTATGTAATACTCGCGCGCGGTGGGCGTGCGTAAGAAGGCGTACACCGGCTTGCCCGACTTGCGGAACTGTTCGAGATCGGACCGCAACTCCTCCAGCTTGCCCCAGCCGGCGCTCAACCCCTCCGGCTCCAATACGACCGCGCGGATATTCGGATCGGCGGCCGCCTTGCGCAGCATCCCCCACACATTGGCCACCGTCAGGCTGGGGCCTTGACTCAAGAACGGAATCTCGACCGGCGCCCGCTCGGGAATGTCACCGTTCAGACGGAGCACCAAGACGGAATCGGCTGCGATTGTGGGCGGTCTCTCACGAAACCTGAGGGCTGCGAAGAACAGGAGCACGATGGTAAGGAAGACCAACACAACACCGGTGATCAGACCCAGAAGAAACTTGCCCATAGCTCCGACAGTAGCACGCGGGATTAGTCACGGCGGTTATGATCCGCACGTGACGACGTGCTGTAGGGCAGACCATCGTTGTTTGTGGTCTGCCGCCTGCGCCCGACCCTGGCAGACGACACAAAGCGATCGTCTGCCCCACTACATCGATATAATGGTCGCGGTTTGGAGGAGCTCATGAGGTTTGTTCGCACGGCATGTTACGCGTCCTTGTCGATGGCTGGGGCGGTGGGCGGCTGGCTGTACGCCGCCGGTAAGATCGACAACAGCAATCTGGTGGTAGGCAACGGAGCATTCGGAGATGCGCCCTCGCTGAAGCCTGGAACCTTCCACAAAATTACCGCCGGCGATCTGCCGCAGCCGTTCGCCACCAAATCCTCGACGAACCGCTCACAGATCATCCCCCGGCCTGCCGACGCCTGGCCGAAAGCGCCGGCCGGATTCAAAGTGGATCTCTACGCGGACGGGCTGAACCAGCCGCGCAAGATTGTAACTGCTCCGAACGGCGACTTCTTCGTGGCCGAGAGCGGCAAGGGCGAGATCCTGATTTTCCGCGGCATCGGGAAAGAAGGTAAGCCGGAACAGACTTCGACTTTCGCCACGGGCTTGGATCGGCCGTATGGGATCGCGTTCTACCCTCCGGGCTCGAGCCCGGAGTGGCTGTATATCGGAAACACCAATTCGGTGGTGCGATTTGCTTATAAGAACGGCGATCTGAAAGCCAGCGGCGCTTCCGAAACCATCATTCCGCGGCTCCCCACGGGCGGCCACTGGACCCGAGACCTGGCCTTTTCGAAGGATGGCAAACGGATGTTCGTGGCCGTGGGATCCGCTTCCAACATTAACGACCCTGACACGAATCCGCCGGAGGAGCACCGCGCCAACATCCTGGAGTACGCGCCCGATGGCAAATTTGCCGGGATCTATGCTTCCGGCATCCGCAACCCCGCTGGTATTGGCGTGAATCCGGAGACGGGTGAAGTCTGGTGCTCGGTCAACGAACGCGATGCGCTTGGAGACAACTTAGTGCCGGACTATATTTCCCACGTCCAACCGGGAGGATTCTATGGCTGGCCGTATTACTACATCGGCGCGCATCCCGATCCGCGCCTCGAAGGCAAGCATCCGGAGCTGAAAGACAAAGTGCTGGTACCCGACGTTTTGATGACGCCGCATAACGCCTCGCTGGGATTCACGTTCTACGAGGGCTCGCAGTTCCCGCGGGAGTACCGCGGCGACCTCTTCGCCGCCGAGCACGGCTCCTGGAATCGTGCCACCCGTTCCGGCTACGAGGTGGTCCGCGTCCCCCTGGAAGGCGGGCACGCCAGCGGAATTTACGAAGACTTTCTGACCGGTTTCGTGACGGCGGATGGACAGGTCTGGGGCCGACCGGTGGGCGTGGCGGTAGCCAAAGACGGCTCGCTCCTGGTTACCGATGACGGTTCGAAATCGATTTGGCGGGTGAGCTACGTAGGGAAATAGCAGCTCTTGTTTTTCCTACTTTTCGCCCTTTCCATCGGGCGATCCAGGCCCTGACGAGCCTACGAACAGTTTCCTGCCGTCGGGGAACGTGACATCGCGGCCGTTGGCGCGGGGCGCGCCGTCTTTGGATTGATAGCCCTGCACCACGATCTCGGTGCCCTCGGGTAACGAATTCTTGTTCCAGCCGCGGCGCGTGAGCGCGTTGGGAGGGCCGCCTTCCACCATCCAGCTGACTACCTTGCCGTCCGCGCCCTTCACATCCATGTGGATCCAGACGTGCGGATTGATCCATTCGAGCTGCGTGACGGTGCCGCGCAACGTCACCGGCTTGTTGGCGTCGAACTCGGCTTCAAACGCGTGGTGACTCCACAGCGGCGCTGCCGCGAGCAGCAAACCGAGTGCTCCGAGCGTTCCGAACGTGCGTGCGCAAGCAGATTTCCCGATCATCGCGTCTCCTATTTGGCGCCTATTTGGCCCCGCTGGCGGCATCCTTTTGGTCCGCGGCACGCGCAGCGCTCAGAATGTTGCGCAGGCCGTAGTTGCCTTCATGGCAGGAGTATTCGAGCACCTTTTGCGATTCGTCGACTGTCAGCGGCATCGAAAACGTCCAGGGCCGCGTCCACGTCTCGGCGTCATCCACCGTAACTGACCAGCGAACTTTATCGGGCGCTATGCGCGTGAAATGCTCGATCAATTTCAGCGTCGAGGCATTGGCGCCGCGGTACACCGAATCGTCGCGGAAGTTGGTGGTCTCGACCACCAGCGTATTGCCTTCCCAGTGCCCGCGCGCGTCGCCCATGTACGAACGGACGCTCGTCGGCGCATGGGGGCTGCCATCGAGCGGAATCACGCGCGTCTCGTGCACCATCTCGTAACGGATGGCCACATAGCCGGGCGATTGCAGAATCTGGTAGGAATTGCCGTAGATCGCCGGCATCATGGAACCGGGCAGACCGCGTGTGATGCAGCGATCGTAGAGCGTGAGATCCAACCACGAGTCGGGACGGCTCCCGGGAGGGCGGCGCGTGCGTTCGCGCGTGGCGGCGCGCTCCTTGCCCTGCGGCGTGAGCGGCGGAATCTTGCCATCGGGCGGATCGATGAGGAACCACGCCTGCGCGCCCTTCACCAGGTGTAGATCGTCCTGCCACCAATGCTCGGGCGCGTGCAGGGGCCCCGAGAAAGTCTTGAGCGTCCGGTCTTGAGTCTCCTGTTTGATGGCGGCCAATTCCGCGCCCTTCACGTCATCCAGGCTGCGTCCGGCGAACTTGTCAGGACGCTCCAGCGGTGTGCCATCTTCGTTGGTGTTGCTGAACCAACCTTGAATGTCCGGATCGCCCCACGGCGTCTTCGGCGGCGTCCACGTTTGGCCCCTTGAAGAGAGGGAAAGGAGCGTCCCTGCCGCCAGCACACCGACGGTAACACTCAACAATCGGCGATTCATAAATGCTCCTGGAAAACTACCGCGATGCTACATGCGGCGGTGTGGCGGTGTCAACCCTCGAAGTAGAGGCGTGAATGTTCGTGGCCTCATTGAGGAGTTCGTCCACTCAGGGCCGCAGATAAACGAAAGATGCGTCGTCCAGGGCCTGACGGCGTGAAGGAACCGCACCGGACTTCGCCGGGAGTTTGGACGCCCACTTCCGCTTATGGGCGTGACACCGCCAAGTCGCGTCGCCGTACGGCCCGCAACAGCGGGACACGAGGTCGTTAGCTTTTATTGTGCCCCTGTGCCTCATTTCGGCCGACGGCCGCGAGGTGAGTAATAATAAATTGACTTACCTCGCGAAGGCTTTCGCTCAACAACAGCAGTTTTTCGCGGCCGTCGCGCAAGGAGCCAGGGCCTTACAACCGCAAGTCGTCACGGTTACGCCTACGCTCGGCACCGACTGGAACGGAGAATCGGCTGTTTTTTTGAGGTCGTTCTGGCCGACGGTATTCCGCGCGTCCAACTTCTCCCTCTCACCAGACAGATCTCGCAATCTATCGTTCAGCAAGTGCAGCCGCTCGAAGAATGGGGCGTCCTTCCCTACTTCAACTTTCTGACGCAGTCGGAGCAGGCCAGAAGGTGGGCGTGATGCGTGGCCTACGCTGAGGAATTGCTGGAATTCGCTCAGGAGCTAGCCAATCTTCACCCCGACGCTCCCCACCAGCCCAGTTTGCGCAGAGCTGTTTCCACAGCGTACTATGCCCTGTTTCATTTGCTAATTTCGGAAGCCACCAAAAACTGGCAGCGGCCTGAACTACGAGCCGCCCTCGGACGGGTATTCGATCATGGTCCGATGAAGCAAGCAGCCGACAAAAAGGTGCGGAACTCAACGACTATTTCAAGACAAAGCCACCAGAGGGTCCGGAAAAAAACCGTCGCCCTCCATCTCCGTAATGTTGCCGACGCCTTTGGACAAGCGCAGTATCACAGAAACGAAGCGGATTACAATATGGATCGCGAATGGAACTCGACTGAAGTTCTGCTACACATCGATCTCATCGCCGACGCATTCAAGAGTTGGAACTCTATCCGAGAAGAACCGGCGGCGCAGGCGTATTTGGTTTCCATGCTTCCGAGCAAGGAGCGGAAGCAGAGTGAAAGACCCGGTCCAGAGAGACTGCCGTTGACAGAGCCGCCCAAGCCCTCTTCGTAATGGTGAAACACAGGGCTCGAACTTGCTGGTTGATCACCTTCATGATCTTTACTTCGTAGATTAAGAGCAGTTTCCGAGCCCTTTAGCGCCTATCCCGTCAACCGTGCGGCTGGTAATCTATCATGTCTCAATGACCCTCCGCCGTTTTCTTCTCACTGTAACTGTAGTTTGTGGCGCCGCCTTCTTGGCGTCGCCATCACGCGCACAAACAAACCCGCTTTGGCACGAAGAGAAGGTAAAGAACTACCTTCCGCACATGACTTGGCCTGAAGTTCAGGACTTACTCACCAGGACGGACATGGTGATCATCCCGATCGCCGCCATCGAACAGCATGGGCCTCACGCGCCGATCGGGACTGATTTCCTTGCAGCCAACGAGCGAGCGAAACTGATTGCCCAAAAGACAGATGTGCTGGTCGCGCCGATCCTGCTGCCGGGTATCTCGCCCTATCACATGGATTTCCCGGGAACGATCTCGCTTTCCGAAGAGACGGTGGTGCGTGTCTATTTCGAGGCTGCACAGAGTCTCATTCATCATGGCTTTCGCCGATTCCTGTTATTGGTCGGCCACGCCGGCGACCAGTACGCGGCACCTTACATCGCGGATCGGATCAACCAGGAGACGCCCGCGACGGCCCTCATACTCAACCAGGCAGTGGCGCCGTTGCTACAGAACACGGATCGGGGCTTGACTGGGACGCAGTCTGGTGAGCTCCGCTACGACGCACACGCGGGCGTCACCGAAACCTCGATTGGCCTGTACCTGTTTCCAAATCTCCTGGACATGAGTAAAGCACCCAAGGCAGACCTCACACTTCCGGATCACCTGCGCAAGATGCTGCCTCAGGTGGTAGCGGGTGATCCGGTAGCCCGGCAGATATTTCTCGCAGAGGCGCTAAAACCTCGTGAAACCGGGAAGCAAACGTCAACCAGAGAGATCAGCGCGACCGGCGTCTTCGGCGAGCGCGACGACGTAAAGGAAGCTTCTGCCGGGCGCGGCCGGGCAGACGTGGATGCCTTCACGGCTGCCTCCGTCCAATTCATTGAGCGCTGGAAGAACCTCGAACCTCTGCACCGTCCATAGACGGTCTTTTCGAAATACTGCCGGATAGTTAGTCGCGCGCGGCTCAAGCGCTCTGCGCGATGGATGACTTACCGTCAACCTAAGGGAAATTCGCCACGCGACCTTAGAAACTTACCGAAGAAAGCACATAACTACTAACTTCGGATAGTAACGCAGTACCGACAGAACTACTGGAGCTTTTCCAATTTATTGGGACGTGGCACACTACGATCAGACCGAGGAAGCGTGGCTGCGAGGTCGCGAAATCAACAACTCTTCGTAAGGAGCAACTCAACATGGCATTTCTGCAGCGGAAGGCGAACGAAACAACTCTAGCACTGGACGAACCTATTACTCCGGCTGAACCGGCTTATAAGCCCACCAGCCCAACTCACACTACTAAATCCGCGGCGGCGCCCGCGAATATCGACTCATCGTTTCCGCTTCTTCCGCTGGATATCACGGAAGATCTGCGCAAACGTTGGGACAACGTCCAAGTCGGCTTCGTGGATGAGCCGCGCGACGCTGTGAAACAGGCCGACGAACTGGTGGCCCACGCCATTAAGAAGCTCTCGGAAAGCTTTACCGAAGCCCGGGCGAACCTGGAAGGCCAATGGACACGCGGCGGCGACGTGAACACCGATGACCTGCGCGTCGCGTTTAAGAAATACCGCTCGTTCTTCCAGAAGCTGATGTCTGTCTAAGACGTCGAGCGGCCGGTTGCGTTGTCAACCGTGCGGACCCCGAGCCGGAGAGGCGATCAGATCTCCCAGACCTGGCTGCCATTCCGGTAGAACGAAACCATTCCGTCTTCGCTGATCTTGATGGCCAGGCCGAAGCGGGAAGCATGCACTGCAGCGGTCGTGCGGCCGCCATCCTGGGCAGCCCACGACGCGCCGGTGTGGCGCAGGATCGCGCCGAAAGCCAGCAGACGGCCCATGCGATCCATCACAATGCCGCCATCCACGCGGGCGATGCACTCCAGCACGCTTGTCTCCAGCTCGAGCAGGTGCTTGGTGCGCAGCAGATAATGCACCTGGGCTTTCTGGTAGGTGCCGGTCAAGCCGCTCTCCATTAGATTCTTCTCCAGCAGGTCCATGGGAGCCACCAGCCCCTGAGCCGATTCCGGCTCGTCCAGCAACACGAACAGCCCGCCCCTCCGGCTTTCTGCGAGGTTCATCGAAACAGCAAACAGCCGCTCAGCCAGCGCCCGATCGCCGACAGCCTTGCGGAATTCGTGATATTTCTCGCGGATGTCGGTAAGCTTCCAGCGTCCCTCCAGGAAATGAAAGGCCTGCACGCCGCCGGCAAAGACCTTGATCTCGCCGTTGGGCGTGAGCACCAGACAGATGTGACCGCAGAACAGCGTGCCCAGGCAATGCGCCCGGTAGCGGGCCGGGCTGGGAACGGGGAGTTGGGATGCGCCGCATGCATTGGAGAACTGCTCGATGTCGACCAGGTCCACCAGCATGCCGTCGCGGTTCACCAGAAAAACCGTATTCAGGCCGTCGCAGAGGCGATGAAAACTCTTGATGGCCACCAGTGAACTGGTATACGGCAGAGCGCCCAGCGGCATCTCACGCACGCGCTTATAGGGATCGTCTCCTGCTCCCACCAGAATGACTCCCGTCGAGATGCGCCGGTTCTCATAAGTCAGCAGCGAACTCTCGCGGAGCACTTCGATGGCATCGGCAACGATGTTGCGCGCGGCCGGCAGTTCATTCTCGTCCAGGTACCGGGTGTGATCGAGGAACGCCGAAACGAACCGGTCTTCGGCCAAGCCCGCGAAAGCACGAGGCGTAGCCGCCGAGGCAGCGTGAAAAATGCTGCGGTAGCGCACCGAAAGCACAGCGCCAATGGCTCCGATGAGGCGTAGCTGGTCTTCGGTAAAAGAGCGTCCGCTTCGCCGGCAATCGTAGCGGACGCCCATCCACTCTAACTCCAGTCCACCGTCGGTGCGGTGATGAAAGATCAGCGATGGGCGGGTTTCCTCGGCGCTCCCGGTGGCGCGCAGTTCGGCATCGGGGAAGAAATAGCGGATGCCCCGTTCGAAGAAGTCGCAGAACAGCGCGTGGACGACCTCCTGAGTCTCAGGCATCTTCGCCCTTTCGCATGGCCTGCACGTCGATTCCGAGCGCCTGGCATTTCTTGTAAAGGTGGCTGCGCTCCAGGCCGAGGGCCTTGGCCGTTTCCGTCATGCGATAGTCGTGCCCCTTGAGTTCGGCCAGGATGGTCTCCCGCTCGAACGCGTCCACGCGCTCCGCCAGCGGGCCGTCGAAACGAGCCGCGGCGGCGGCCGGCCCGTTCACCGGCGCCGCTGCCGGCAAGGCCAACCGTACTGCCTCCAGATCCACCGGCCCTTCCGCCAGCAGCAGCAGCCGTTCCACCACATTCCGCAACTCGCGCACGTTGCCAGGCCAGGGATAACGCGAAAGGGCCTGAATCGCCTCCGGCTGGAATGGCTTGGGCTTCCAACCGTTTTGCGCCGCAACCTGCGCTGCGAAATGGCTCACTAACGCAGGGATGTCGTCGGCCCGCTCGCGCAGCGGCGGCAGCAGCAGCGGAAACACGTAGATGCGATGATACAGATCCTGGCGAAAGACGCCCTTTTTGACCAGCTCATCCAGATTGCGATGCGTGGCCACGATGACGCGCACGTCAACGGGAATCGGACGGTCGCCGCCGACCCGCTCCACCTGGCTCTCTTCCAGCACGCGCAGCAGTTTGGCCTGCATCACCAGCGGCATGTCACCGATCTCGTCGAGGAAGAGCGTGCCGTGATGGGCCTGCTCGAAGCGGCCGAGATGGCGCGAAGCCGCGCCGGTAAATGAGCCCTTCTCATGCCCGAACAGTTCCGACTCGATCAATTCCGCCGGAACGGCCGCGCAGTTTAAGGTGACAAACGGCCCGGTGCGCCGGGCGCTGCGTTCGTGAAGCGCACGGGCGATGAGCTCCTTGCCGGTGCCGGTCTCGCCCAAAATGCAGACCCGCGATTCGCTCGCGGCCACCCGGTCGACCTGCGCCATCACCCGCCGCATGGCCTCGCCCGTGTGCACGATCTCATGCTTGCCTACGCGCTGCCGCAGCTCGCGGTTCTCTTCTTCCAGGCGCTTCAGCTTGAGGACGTTGTCCACCGTGAGCAGCAGCTTATCGGTGGAGAGCGGTTTTTCGAGGAAGTCGGCCGCGCCCAGGCGTGTAGCGCGTACCGCCATTTCGATATTGGCCTGGCCCGAAACCATGACAACGGGCAACGCGACCCCCAGATTTCGCAAGTCTTCGAGCAGCGAAAGACCGTCCTTGCCGGGCATCACGACATCGGAGAGCATCATGTCGAACGGCTGGCTCTTCACCAGTTCGAGGGCTCGCGCGGCGTTGTCGCACACAGTGGCCTCGTGACCAGCCAGGCGGAACGCCCGCGCCAGCGACGCCAGCGTGTTGGCGTCGTCATCAACAACTAAGAGGTGGGCCAACTTCGAGGTTACCCTAAGAGTGTGGGGCAGTCGAAAACGACCCGCTCCGGCCGCCGAGCGCTACCATTCCCAGGGCATGGCCCCGTAGAGTGAACTTAAGGCGGCGTGGTCCGACTACGGCGTGATCCGAATCGCAACCGGAGAACTACACCAGTTTCCGGTAACGCCGTTTTTCTGCCGTTATCGTTTGGCCGCTCTGGGGCGTTTCCTTACGCCGTCGAGCTATTCGCAGACCGTCTTCGCCTCGGGATTCCCTTGTAATTCTTCGCAGGCCTCCATTCGGATACGCGGATCGCTCGTCCGCGCGAGTGAGAGGGCTGCTGGGTATCCAACCAAACGCTCGCCGTCTTGAAGCGCCCGGATTATTTGGAAGCGCGCAATATCGAAATCCTCGCCAGGTTCGAAGAGTATTCGGGCGATCGTTCGCCGCA
>DATJAK010000339.1:0-7836 GCA_035516375.1 Bryobacteraceae bacterium | reverse complement strand
TGTGGCTGTTTCGCAGTGGCGCCGCAATTCGGAAATCGGCTAGGGCTTATGTAGCAAGACTTTCAAGCGCGGCACCAGCGCACGCAGAAAAATTTCGCGATGGCTAGCCCACCTTCCGGGATAAGGCACTTCGAGCACTGGGCCGCGCCATTGGGCGCGCTCGACGGCCCGCTGCACGTTAGGCTGGATGGAGCGTAACAAGGTCACTATGGCGGCCGGCTGGAGTGTCTGGATCTTCCGGCAGAGCGACGACTCGCCGGCGCGACAGGCGGCCCGACGCGAGCGGGCATCGAGATGGTCGACGGGAGCGGTGCACGTATCGATCAGGTAGCAGCCGTTGTTTTGAAAAACCGCGAGAAAACGCTCATCGGTGATCCCAGGATCTACCTCCCGGAAAGCATCGCGGATGGCGCGATACAGTCCCGAGTCCTGTTGGTAGAAGAACCGCCCGGATGCGGGCGGAGATTCGCCGATGAAGAGAAGCCGAACCTCTGACGGACGATAGCGCTGACGGAGACGCTCGCGTGGATCCACGGCCGGGCTACGGCTCAGCCCGGAAGACCCAGCGCGGAGCCGAGTCGATGGACTGGCGAAGGATCAGGTTCAGTTGTGCGGCGTGGTGCTGCACGTGGCGCATGTTGTACAGCAGAAACTCTCCAAACGGCAGTTGGACCCACCGGTACTCGCAGCGTTGGCGGGCTTTTTCGTCGGTAAGAGCGCTGATGGTTTCGTGGCATTTCCGGCGGCAGTGATCGATGTAAGCTCTTAGCTCGTCCTTTGTGTAGACCCGATCCGGGCGGACTCCGCTCCTGTCCAATTCGTTCAGGGTGAATGGAACGGGCGGCTGGAATCCTTCGAGTGACCCGGAGAGATAAAGGTCAAGAAAGAAGAGCGTGTGGTAGACCAGACGCCAGAACTCGGGCCGACGCGCGCGGTCGCCCCACAATTCCTCCGGACAAGCCGTCGTGGCTTTATTGAGCGTGTCAATGGCGGCTCCGAACTGTCCCCATAGAGCGTCTTTCCAAGCTGTGTCCATAGGGGCCAAACTCCCGGCTTTTACAGTAAGTCTGCCGTGCTGAAGAAGAATTGCAGTTCGGTCGCCGCCGTTTCGGGCGCGTCGGAACCGTGGATGCAATTGCGTTCGATGTCCGTCGCAAAGCGCTTGCGAATGGTTCCCTCCGCTGCATTGGCCGGATTGGTCGCTCCCATCACCTCGCGCAGTTTCGCGATGGCTCCATCGCGCTCGAGCGCCATCACGAAGATCGGCCCCTCGGTCATGAACTTCACCAGGCCGTTGAAGAACGGTTTCTCTTTGTGGACGGCGTAGAAGCCGCGCGCCTGGCTCTCGGTGAGGCGGGTCATGCGCAGGGCCAGGAACTTGAACCCGGCCTTCTGAATCATGGCGAGAATTTCCCCGGCGTGGCCGGCGGCCACGGCATCGGGTTTAATCGCGGAAAATGTGCGTTCCACACTCATAAACGGCTTTGAACCTTTTCTCCTAGTTCGGCCGGCGAGGCGCACACGGTGATGCCCGCCTCCTGCATGGCCTTGATCTTGTCTGACGCTTTGCCGGACCCGCCGGAGATGATGGCTCCGGCGTGACCCATGCGCCGGCCGGGCGGGGCGGTCTGCCCGGCGATGAAACCGACCACCGGCTTCTTCACGTTAGCCTGCACATATGCCGCCGCGGTTTCTTCGGCATTGCCGCCGATTTCGCCGATCATGATGATGGCGTGCGTGTCGGGGTCCTGGTTGAAGAGCGTGAGCGCGTCCACGAAATTCGTGCCGATGATCGGGTCGCCGCCGATGCCGATGCAGGTCGATTGTCCGATCCCCAGCTTCGTCAATTGCCCGACGGCTTCGTAGGTTAACGTGCCTGACCGCGAAACCACGCCTACGTGGCCTTCCTTGTGGATGTGGCCGGGCATGATTCCGATTTTGCATTTGCCGGGCGAGATGATGCCGGGACAATTGGGCCCGATCAGGCGGGTCTTCTTGCCTTCGAGGAACTCCCAGGCTTTGACCATGTCGAGCGCGGGGATGCCTTCGGTGATGCACACCACCAGGGGCAAGCCGGCATCGGCCGCTTCCATGATGGCATCGGCGGCAAACGGCGGCGGCACGAAGATCACGGACACATTGGCGCCGGTCTCTTTCACTGCTTGCGCGACGGTGTCAAACACCGGCAGGTCCAGGTGCTTGGTGCCGCCCTTTCCCGGCGTGACGCCGCCCACCACGTTGGTGCCGTACGCGATCGCCTGCTGCGCGTGGAAGGTGCCTTCTCTGCCCGTGAAGCCTTGGACGATCAGCCGAGTCTGCTTGTCAACCAGTACGCTCATTCCAATCCTTTAACAAAAGCCCCGCTCATTGCGCCAGTGGGGCAGACCATCGCAGTTTGTGGTCTGCCGCCTCGTGCGACGAGACAGGCGACTCAAACCGATCGTCTGTCCCACAAGTACAAATCATTCCGCCGCCAACCGCACACCTTCTCTGCGACGACTCGCCGAGTCAAAAGCACGCCGTTTCCGAGCCGCGACCAAAGGGAGCGGTTAGACCTCATTGCGCTGCCAACTTCACTACCTTCTCCGCCGCGTCGCGCATATCTTGACCGACCGTGAAATTGAACCCCGATTCCAGCAGAATCTTCCGCCCCTGCTCCACGTTGGTTCCTTCCATGCGCACCACGATCGGCGCCTGGATATGCAGGTCGCGCGCTGCCGCCACCACGCCGGTGGCCAGGGTGTCGCAGCGCAAAATGCCGCCGAAGATATTGATCAACACCGCCTTAACGTTTTTGTCCGTAAGCAGAATGCGGAACGCATTTTTCACCTGTTCGGCGCTGGCGCCCCCGCCCACGTCGAGGAAATTCGCAGGGCTTCCACCGGCGTACTTGATGATGTCCATAGTGGCCATCGCAAGGCCCGCGCCATTCACCATGCAGCCCACGGTGCCATCCAGCTTGATGTAATTCAGGCCGAACCGTGAGGCCTCCACTTCCAGCGGATCTTCCTCGTTCAGATCCCGCAGCTCCGCCAGATTCTTGTGACGGTACATGGCGTTGTCGTCGAAGTTGATCTTGGCATCGAGCGCGTAAACCTTGCCGTCCTTGGTCAGGATGAACGGATTGATTTCCGCGAGCGACGCATCGGTAGCGCTGTAGGCTCTTGCCAGGGCGTTCATCGCCGCCGCTGCCGCACTCACGCTGGTGGCCGGAATGCCCATCCCGAACGCGAGTTTGCGGCCCTGGTACGCTGCCAGGCCGACGCCCGGCTCGAACGCCTCTTTCAGAATCAGCTCCGGCGTTTTCGCAGCGACTTCTTCGATCTCCATACCGCCCGCGGCCGACGCCATGAACACGGGCTTACCTTGTACGCGATCGAGCACAATGCCGAGATACAGTTCGCGCTCGATGGGCAACGTTTCTTCCACGAGCAGCCGCTGCACCACGCGCCCTTCGGGCCCGGTCTGGTGCGTCACCAGAGTCATGCCGAGCATCTTATTGGCGATCTCGCGCGCTTCGGCCGCGTCCTTCGCCACCTTGACTCCGCCGCCTTTGCCACGCCCCCCGGCGTGGATCTGCGCCTTCACTACCACGCTGCCGCCGATCCGTTTGGCAGCCGCCTCGGCCTCATCCACCGTAAACGCCACGTCGCCGCGAGGCACAGGGACCTGGTATTCGGCCAGCAGAGCCTTGGCCTGGTACTCGTGAATTTTCATGGAATCTGATGTGCTAGTATGGCGAAAAAGCCAAACCGCTTTCAAATATATCATGTCCCTCCTGCCGTACCTGGAACGTATCGCCGAGCGGCAGAACCTCACTTCCGAAGAGGCTTTAGCGGCCATGGAAGCGATCCTCAGCGGGCGCGCCAGCCATCCTCAGATCGCAGCGTTCTTGATGGCGATGCGCATGAAAGGCGAGACGGTCGATGAGCTGGTCGGTTTCGCGCGCGCCATGCGCCGGATGGCGGCCTCGATCGATCATGGAATAAAGGGCGAGGCGCTGCTCGACACCTGCGGCACCGGCGGTGACGCAGCCGGCACTTTCAACATTTCCACCATCGCGGCGTTTGTCATCGCCGGTGCGGGAGTGCGCGTGGCCAAACATGGGAATCGCTCCATCTCGAGCCGCTGCGGCAGTGCCGACCTGCTGGAAGCGCTCGGCATCGACGTGGCGATTTCGCCGGAGCGATGCGCCGCGGCTATCCGCGATGTCGGCATCGGCTTTCTCTTCGCGCCGGCGGTTCACAGCGCCATGAAGCATGCGCAGCCGGTCCGCGTCGATCTGAAGATGCGCACGGTGTTCAACCTGCTTGGCCCGCTCACGAACCCTGCCGGGGCCAACGCGCAGATCGCTGGTGCGCCGTCGGTGAAGTCGGCGGAATTGATTGCCGGAGCCTTGGCCGCCTTGGACCTGGCGCATGGCTTCGTGGTCCACGGGTCCGACGGCCTGGATGAGATCACCACCACCGGCCCGACGCTGCTTTTCGAAATCCACAATCGTGCCGTGAAGCGCCGCACCGTGACGCCCGACGATTTCGGCGTGGCCTTGGCTTCCGCCGATGCACTCCGCGGCGGAGATCGCGACGTCAACGCCTCGATCGCCAGAGAAGTGCTGGCCGGCTGTAAAGGGCCGCGCCGCGACATCGTTCTCGTGAATGCCAGTGCGGGACTGGTGGCTGCCGGCAGGGCCAAGACTTTCCGCGAAGGCGTCGAGCTGGCGGCAGCATCGGTCGACAGCGGCGCAGCGCGAGCTAAGCTGGACGAATTCGCCCGCTTCACGCAGGCGTAAGTGATTCCTTAGACCCCTACCGGTTCCGGCTCTGGAACAGGGGCTGTGAGCAACTCGATAAAGGATTGCGCAGCGCGGCTGAACTTCTTGCGCTTTCGGTGTACGACACCCACCGGCCTAACCAGGCCCGGTGCATCGAGTTTCACGGCCACTAGGCGTCCCTGGGCGATCTCGGCTTGCATCGTGCGGGCCGGCAGGATGCTGATGCCCGATCCCAGCACCACGGCTTCTTTGATTGTCTGGATGTTGTCGAAGTGCATGGCCAGATTGACGTCCACGCCTTGCGCGCGGAAGAAACGATCGAGTTCGCGGCGGATGCTGAGGTCTTCGTCAAAGCCGATGAATGTCTGGCCGCTCAGATCGGCCGGATGGACCACGCGCCGGCCGGCGAAAGGGTGGGAAGGCGGTACGGCGACGTGCATCTCTTCCTCGCGCCACGCAATCGCGGCGATCTCACGGCGCGCGTGCGGGTAGCTGACCAGGCCGAGATCGGCCGTGTCATTCAGCACAGCTTCATACACTTTTTCCGGGTGCATGTATTCCACCTGAAGCTGGACGGTAGGATAGCGAGCCGCGAACTCGTCCTGCATGCGGGTCATATCGGAAAGCCCTATGGAATAGATCGACGCGACCCGTAGCGTGCCTTCTACCTGGCGTTTCAGAGGTTCCAACTCCAACGCCAGATCTTCCTCGCGCCGCAACACATCACGACAAAAGTCGTTGTAGGCCTTGCCGGCAGGCGTGAGCTCGAGCGGCCGGCGGGTGCGATCGAGCAACGTAACCCCAAGCCGGCGTTCCAGTTCTTGCACATGTTGGCTGGCGGCAGACTGACTCACGCCGCTGTGCGCCGCCCCTTTACTCATGCTGCGCGTGGCCGCAATCTCACGAAAGAGCTTCAGTTCCCAGGAACTCACGGCTCCTAGAATAACATAAGATTTTCTAATTTCAAGCTTCACTAAAATTTGTCTTGCCTAATACTACAAATGTTGGTAAGCTGATCCAATCCAGGAGGAGACGATGCGCGACCTTCGTGTACGCAACGGTTTACCGGAAGCTCAGGGCTTGTATCATCCAAGTCTGGAGCATGATGCGTGCGGCATTGGCTTCGTGGCCAGCGTCAAAGGTCATAAGTCGCACGAAATCATCGTCAAAGGCATTCAGGTTCTCATCAACCTGACACACCGCGGCGCCTGCGGCTGCGATCCGGAAACCGGCGATGGCGCCGGCGTGCTCATCCAGATTCCTCACAAATTCTTTACGCGCGAGTGCGCCAAGCTCGGCTTCACGCTGCCGGCTCCCGGCGAGTACGGCGTGGGCATGACGTTTCTGCCGGTGGACCGCCAGCCGCGCCTGCAGTGCGAAGGCATCATCGAGCGCGTGGTACGCGAAGAAGGTTTGAGCGTTCTGGGTTGGCGCGACACGCCCATCGAGGGAACCGCCATCGGACGCGTGGCGCGCGCATCGCAGCCGTACATCCAGCAGATCTTCGTTGGCCATGCGAAAGGCATGACGGAGGATGATCTGGAGCGCAAGCTGTACGTGGTACGCAAACGCGTGGAAACGGAGATTATCGCCTCCGATGTGGAAGACAAGGAGTTCTTCTACATCCCATCGCTTTCGGCCCGCACCATCGTTTATAAGGGACTACTGCTTGCGCCGCAGATCGCCAACTTCTACCCTGAACTGAGCGACGCGGACGTGATGAGCGCGCTCTGCCTGGTACACCAGCGCTTTTCGACCAACACCTTCCCGACCTGGCAATTGGCACACCCGTTCCGCTACATCGGGCACAACGGGGAAATCAACACGCTGCGCGGCAACGTGAACTGGATGCACGCGCGCCAGTCGATTTTGGCGTCGCCTTTGTTCGGCGCCGATATCAAGAAGCTGTTTCCCATCATCCAGCCGAACGGCAGCGATTCCGCCGCCTTTGATAACGCGCTGGAGCTGTTGCTGATGGCTGGGCGCCCGATTCAGCACGCCATGGCGATGTTGATTCCGGAAGCCTGGTCGAGCAACCCCCACATGAACCCGGAGAAGAAGGCGTTTTACGAGTATCACGCCTCGCTCATGGAGCCATGGGACGGGCCGGCGGCGATCGCTTTCACCGATGGCCGCATGATTGGCGCGACCCTGGACCGCAACGGCCTCCGGCCGGCTCGCTACCTCGTGACGCATGACAACACCATCATCATGGCGTCGGAGACTGGCGTGCTGCCGGTGAAGGCCGAGGACGTCAAGCTCAAAGGACGCCTCCAGCCAGGCAAGATGCTGCTGGTGGATACGGTGGAAGGCCGCATCATCTCCGACAAGGAGGTGAAAAAGTCGCTCTACAGCCGCAAGCCCTATGAGCTGTGGCTGCAGGAGAACCAGATCACGCTCGACCAGCTACCGGACCCCCCGCGCGAGCACGGGACGGATCACGAAACCATCCTTGCCCGGCAGCGGGCTTTCGGTTACACCGATGAAGACCTGCGCATGATCATCACCCCCATGGCCGAAAAGGGCGAAGAGCCGATCGGCTCCATGGGAACCGATACGCCGTTGGCTTGCCTCTCGGATAAGCCGCAGCCGCTGTTCAACTACTTCAAGCAGCTCTTTGCGCAGGTGACCAATCCGCCCATCGACCCCATCCGCGAAGAGATGGTGATGTCGCTGCTCAGCTACATCGGCACCGAGCGCAACATTCTGGATGAGACCCCGCAGCATTGCCACACCTTGAAGCTGCCGCACCCCATCCTGACCAACAGCCACCTGGAAAAGCTGCGGCGCGTATCGCGCGGGGACATGCTGGCGAGCACGCTTCCCATGCTGTTCGCGGTAGAGGAGGGCGCGCGCGGACTCGAGCGCGGTCTCGATAGTTTGTGCCGCCGGGCGTCTCTGGCGATCAAATCCGGGTACACGCTGCTCATCCTTTCGGACCGGGGCGTGGATCAGGATTACGCGCCGATTCCCAGCCTGCTGGCATTGACTGCGGTGCACAACCATCTGGTTCGGGAAGAGACCCGCACGCAAGTTGCCCTGATTATCGAATCGGGCGAGCCCCG
>DATJAK010000338.1:0-43851 GCA_035516375.1 Bryobacteraceae bacterium | reverse complement strand
CGACCTCCTCGATGGCCGCGGGATCGAGCGCTCCCGCTCCTTCCGCAAAATCCGTCCGCAGCGTGCTGCGCAGGGCGACCGCGCGCGCCCGGCGCTCCTCCAGCGGAGCATCATCCAGATACGCATACGGATTCGAGTTGAGAATCTCGTGGGAGAAAGGCGAAGGCGCGGGCGTCTCAATGGCGCGCGTCTCGATGCGGCCATCCAGAATCGCCCCTAAAATCGAGCGCAGTCCATCCAGATCCATGGCCTCGTGGAGACAGTTGTCGATGGTTTCGTTGACCAGCGGATGATCCGGGATGCGAATGTCGCCCACGATATTCTCGCCGCAGGCGGCTTGATCGGGGAAGACCGCGGCCATCAGATCGTCGGCTCGCATACGCTGGATGGGCGGCGGCACCTTGCGCCCACCGCTATAGCGCGGGATGGCCAGCGCGCGCGAAGCGTTCCATCGCCAGCGTGCTGTGAACATTGGGGCGGCCAAAAGAGCCTGCACGAGCACTTCTTCCACGGTATCGGGCCGGAGAAACTCGAATACCAGTTCCAGCGGAAAGGAGTGCTGCTCGCCCAACGAAATGACGATGCCGTCGTCGGTGGCGGCGGCCTGGAGCTCGAAGTTGAACGTGCGGCAAAAGCGCTTACGCAGCGCCAGACCCCAGGCGCGGTTGATGCGTGCTCCGAAAGGCGCGTGGATCACCAGTTGCATCCCGCCGGCCTCATCGAAGAAGCGCTCGGCCACGACGCGCTCCGCCGAAGGCACGGCGCCGAGCGCAGCCTGGCCCGCGATCACGTATTCCAATGCCTGTTCCGACCCGCGGCGGTCGAGGCCGCATTCCCGCTGCAGAAACTCGGTCGACCGATTGGAAGCGATCTCTTCCCGCAGACGGGCCACTTCGCGCGAGAGCTCTTTGGTGCGCCCGGGAGCCTCGCCGCGCCAGAACGGAATCGAAGGCGCGGCGCCGCGGGCATCCTCCACGCGCACGCGCCCGGCTTCCACGCGCAAAATCCGCCAGGAAGTGGTGCCTAACAGGAAGACATCGCCCGCCATGCTCTCGACTGCGAAATCCTCATCCAGCGTGCCCACCGTGATTCCCTCAGGCTCAGCTACGCACAGGTACTGCGCGGTGTCCGGAATCGCGCCGCCCGAAGTGATGGCGGTGAGCCGCGCGCCCCGCCGCCCGTGGAGCCGCCGGTTCACGGCATCCCGGTGCAGGTACGCGCCGCTGCGGCCGCGCGCGCTCGAGATGCCTTCGGCGAGCACCTCCAGCACGGCATCGAACTGGCTGCGCTCCAGTGTGCGGTACGACCAGGCACGGCGCACCAAGCCGTAGAGATCGTCTTCCGCCCAATCCTCCGCCGCGCAGGCCGCCACCATCTGCTGCGCCAGAATGTCCAGCGGGTTCGTGGGAATTTCCAGGCGATCCAATTCGCCGGCCCGGATGCCGCGCACCAGCGCCGCGCATTCGATAAGCTCATCGCGCGTGGTGGCGAACAGGCGGCCTTTGGGCAACGCCCCCACCCAATGGCCGGAACGGCCGATGCGCTGCAGGGCTACGGCGATCGACCGCGGCGAACCGATCTGGCAGACCAGGTCGACGGTCCCGATATCGATACCCAGCTCGAGCGAGGCCGTGGCCACCACCGCTTTAAGTTCGCCGTTCTTCAGGCGCCGCTCCGCCTCCTGCCGCAAGGCGCGAGACAAACTGCCGTGATGCGGCAGCACAGCGCTCTCACCCAACCGCTCGCCCAGGTGGTGGGCCACGCGTTCCGACAGCCGCCGCGTGTTCACGAACACGAGCGTCGTGCGATTCTCGCGGATCAACCCGGCGACGCGATCGTAAATCTCGCCCCACATCTCATTGCTCGCCACCGGTCCCAGCTCGTCGCGCGGTACTTCGACCGCCACTTCCATGGCCCGCTTGTGGCCGATGTTGATCACGTGGGCGTCGCTGCTGAGAAACGCCGCCACCTCTTCAATCGGCTTGACCGTTGCGGAAAGCCCGATCCGCTGTGGCTTGCGCCCGCCGTTCTGCTCCACCAGATGGTCCAGGCGCGCCAGCGTCAGCGCCAGGTGCGCGCCGCGTTTGTCGTCGGCGACGGCGTGAATCTCATCGACGATCACGGCGCGCACGCGTCCGAGCATTTCGCGGGGCTTGGCGGCGGTGAGCAGGATGTACAGGGACTCGGGAGTCGTCACCAGGATGTGCGGCCGGTCTTTGGTCATCTTCTGGCGCTCCGGCTGCGGTGTGTCGCCGGTTCGCAGCGCCGTGCGGATGGGCGAAAGCGGGATGCCACGTTCCGCGGCCAGTGCTGAAATCTCGCGCAAAGGGATGTCGAGATTCTTGTGGACGTCGTTACTCAACGCCTTGAGCGGGGAAACGTAGAGGATTTCGGTTTGTTCGGGCAGCGCGCCCAGGCGTGCCCGCCGGATCAAGTCATCGATGGCCGACAGAAACGCCGCCAATGTCTTGCCGGAGCCGGTCGGCGCGGAGATAAGCACGTCGCGCCCCTCGCGAATCTTAGGCCAGCCGCGTTGTTGCGGTTCGGTAGGTTCGCCGAAACGGGCCGTGAACCAATCGGAAACTAGGGGGTCGAAGGCTGGCAGCACTACTAACTATTGTAGAAAAAGTCGAAGTGATACACTGGCGGCGTGATCGGTTCGCGCCAGCGCGGTAGCCCTCCCGTAGGCCTGGAAGCCTGCGCTACCTTCGTCGCCGCGGCCGCAATTCTCCTAACGGTATGCCCGCTGCTGGCGGCCGGCACGGCATCCGATTTGGCTTCGGCCATCCGCGAGAACAGCCTCGACCGCGACGAATGCTACCGGGTCCGCGACCTGACGTTAATCAAGGATGATCTTCGCATTTACCTGACGGATGGCTATCTGATTTTCGCCAAGCCTGTGGCCGGCCGGCGCATCGCGGCCTTCTTTATCAGCCAGGTGGAGAACGGCGATGCGGAGGTGATCCTCCGGCCTCCAAACCTGGCGGAGCGCCGCTCGCTCGCCAGCTTCATCGGAGCGCCGAATCTCGACGACCACTTCCGCGCGGCGGTTTTTCTTTTCACCGGCGACGATTATCAGGCCCTGACTGCGCAGATGGCCAGCAATCCCGCCAATCGGAAGGCCGCCGAGGTCGGCGCACTCTTCGAGGGCGAATGGACGCCTGTCTTGCGCAACGTCAGCGCCGGCTATGACACGCGGATCGCGATGGATCTCCTGAACCTGCCGGCGCGTCCGGCCGGCCTGTTTCTGGCGGCAGTCGAAAGCTCCCAGCTTGGGCAATACGAGCTGTTCGATGACCCGGAGAGTCGAGACCAGGTCGCCGCCGGTCAAATCACGGACCGTAACAATCGTGCCTTCTTTGATATCTGGACGCATTTTCCGGCGCGCGCCGGCAAACCTCACGCGCCTCTCAAGTTGGAGATGAACGATTTCCGCATTGACGCCACGGTTGAGCCCGATCTCAACTTGAAGGCCGTTACGCGCGTAAAGGTCCGGACCGCGGTAGACGGCTTGCGAATTCTGCCATTCAACGTCGCCAGAGGGATGGTGGTCAGTGAAGTCACCGTCGACGGCATGCCTGCCGAGGTGTTGCAGCGCGAAGCGCCCCAAGGCAATCTCGGACGCGGCGAAGACGACCTGTTCCTGGTAATGCCACCTACTCCTCTGCGCGCCGGCATCGATTACGAATTCGAGTTTCACCACGCCGGAAGAGTCATTGTGCAGTTGGCGGAGCGCGTCTTCTACGTCGCCGCGCGCGGTAACTGGTATCCCGGTTCCGGACCGCAATTTGCCACCTACGACCTGACGTTTCGCTACCCGCGCGATTGGGAGTTGGTCACGCCCGGAGAAGTGATCGAAGATCGAATCGAAGGCGAGTTGCGGATTACGCGGCGCCGGCCATCAGCTCCCATTCGCCTGGCCGGCTTCAATCTTGGCAACTATGCGCACGCCCAAGTCACCGGAGGCGGTTATGTGGTCGACCTCTATGCAAATCGCGCGTTGGACCCCGCCCTGGCTCCCACGCCAAAAGTGGTAATCCCGCCGCAACGGCCGCCCATACGCGGGCGCGGCTTTCCGGAACGATACCTCTTCCCCGAATTCTCCGCGCCTACCGTCGACCCGCTCGCACGCCTGCAACGAATCGCCGAGAGCGTGGAATCCGCGCTGGAATTCATGGCGTCGAAGTTCGGCCCGCCCGCCCTTTCGCATCTCACCGTCTCGCCCATTCCCGGCAATTTTGGCCAGGGGTATCCCGGATTGATCTATCTTTCCACGCGATCCTACATAAACCCCACGAACGGACACGCGTCGCCTGAGGAAGATGTGTTCTACGACGATCTGTTGGCAGTGCATGAGACCGCGCACCAGTGGTGGGGAGCGCAGGTCGCCAGTCCCTCGTATCGCGACGATTGGCTGATGGAGGCGCTGGCCAATTATTCCGCGCTCTTATACCTGGAAAAGAACAACGGATCGGCCCTCACCGAGAATCTGCTGGATGGCTACCGTAGCGACCTATTGGCGAAACAAGACAACGGACAACCGGTCGATTCCGCCGGTCCCATTGTCTTCGGCACGCGCCTGCAAAGCTCTTTGGAGCCGCGCGCGTGGCAAGCCATCACCTACGGCAAGGGGTCGTGGATCTTGCAGATGCTGCGCCAGCGCATGGGCGACGAGCGATTCCTCTCCATGCTCCGCGAAATCCTGAAACGCTATGGACGCAGCGAAATTACCACCGACCAGTTTCGCGTGCTCGCTTCCGAGTTTCTTCCACCCAAATCGGACGACCCCAAGTTGGAGGTGTTTTTTGACCAGTGGGTCTACGGCACGGGCATTCCTACGCTGAAGTTGACCTACGCGGTTCGCGGGAAGGCGCCATCGTATAGGGTGGTGGGAACGGTCACCCAGTCCGATGTTCCGGAGGGTTTCAGTACACTGGTGCCGGTGGCGATTCAGGTAGCGCCGGGACGGACCATCACCCAATGGGTGCGCTCCTCGAGCGACCCGGCAACCTTCGCCGTGAGCTTGCGCCAACCGCCGTTGAAGCTCACGCTCGATCCGCACCACGGCGTCCTACGGCGGTAATTTGTTCCACCATAGTGGGGCAGACGATCGGTTTGTGTCGTCTGCCGGGCAGGCAGGTCACTGAAAAACGATGACCTGCCCCACGAGTGGGCTTCCAAACGCAGCTCGCGTTTACTTCTCTGAGCGACCCGGCAACCTTCGCCGTGAGCTTGCGCCAACCGCCGTTGAAGGTCACGCTCGATCCGCACCACGGCGTCCTACGGCGGTAATTTGTTCCACCATAGTGGGACAGACGATCGGTTTGTGTCGTCTGCCGGGCAGGCAGGTCACTGAAAAACGATGACCTGCCCCACGCGCCATTACTTCTCTTTCAGTTCCGACACCGGCCCGTCCACATCTTCCACTCGGATGGTCAACTGCTTACGCTTTTCGAGCTGCGCTTCGGGGATCTTGAAGCTGGCGGCGATCATGCGGTCCTCGGAGCCATGTGCCGCAATCTTGTCCCGCACAATCAGCGACGAGTTGTATTTCTGCCCGAGCAACGGAATGGCGTCAAACAGACGCCGGGCATCGGTGTCCGCAACCGTTGTCCCCATAACTGGATTGCCCGCAGCGTCGTCCACCGTGACGGTCACATCACGGACGGCGAACACATAGTCTGCTATGTTGGTGAATCGGAAATCCACCACGGCCACCGAGTTGTTGTCGTCGAGTGGTGCAGTGCGGACCTTGAGGATTCTGCCCTGCAATTCGACGTGGGCGCCGCGTTGGATGTAAAAGACGCCGCCGATGATCGCCAGGACTACAACCACGGCGATCCCAAACGCGTGTAGTAGCGCTTTGTTCATGGCTCTCCAAAACGATTATGGCCGGATTTCTGCCGGGCCGTTGTTAGAATGGAAGTGAAAAAATGAAAAAGCACCTGTTTCCATTGTGTTACGGCTTCATGGTCTTGTTTTCAGGGTGTTCGGATCAACCCGTTACCGAAGCCAAAAAGGCGGAAGCACCGGCCGCACCCGTCACCGGCCAAACCGCATTATTCCGCATGTATCAAGTGGCGCGTTTGTGGGCTCCCGATGCCAACGTTCTCAAACTGACCAGCATTCATCTTACAGAAGTGCCGGCCGTGCGGGGCAAAGCCGGCGCCTGGCAAGCCACCTTTACTTCCGCCGAAAAGAACATCTCGCGCTCGTACACGTATTCGGTAATCGAAGGCGAAGGCAACCTGCACCAGGGGGTATTTCCAGGCCCCCAGGAGGCATGGGCAGGCCCCGCCGACAAGACCTTCCTCATTGCGACGGTAAAGACCGACTCCGACGTTGCCTACCGGACCGCGAAAGAGCAAGCTGCCGGCTACGACCAGAAGAATCCGACGCAGACCATTTCGTTCGATCTCGAGATGCACGAGACGTTCCCGAATCCTTCCTGGCGCGTGATCTGGGGTGAATCGGCGAGCACCGCATCGATTTCGGTTTTGGTGGATGCGTTCACCGGAAAGTATCTGGAGACGCTGCACTAGCGGCGGAGGCCCAAGCCTGCGAAAGGGGACGATGGCTATTTTCGTAGCTTCTGCGGAACTGAGCGATGAGGAATTCCTGGCGGCTTTTGGAAGCTGCGAGCTGCCACTCTCATCGTTTCGCCACGGCGATCACTTGCGCCTCGCGTGGATTCAGCTTCATCACGGCAAGACGCTGGAAGAAGCTCTGTCGGCCGTCCGGGAAGGTATCCAGAAGTACGCTGCGCATCACGGCCAGTCGCGTCTCTACCATGAGACCATCACGGCGGCTTGGGTAAAGCTGCTCGCCACTCACCACGAAGCAACGTTCGAGGAGTTTATCGCTAGCAATGTACATCGCCTCAATCCGGGGCTCTTGCACCGGTTTTGGAGTCCGGAGGTGTTGCAGAGTGAGGCGGCAAGACTGACTTGGGTAGCTCCCGACAGAAAAGCGCTGCCGAATTAGCCGGCGCGCGGCAGACGGCAAAAAGCGACCATCTGCCCTACAGCAGCCCCACCTTTTTTCCTGCCCGCCGAAACGCATCCAGCGCACGGTCCAGCTCCTCGCGCGTGTGCGTCGCCGTGACGATGGTCCGCACGCGGGCCTTGCCTTTGGCACGGTAGGGAATCCAATTCCGGTCGCCAGCACTCCTTCTTCGAACAGCGTCTGCTTCTCTCAAGCAGAATACAGGCTGTCAACTGACGGCAGCGAAAAGGCACTGTCATGCCCTGCTAGGGAATAGATTTCTAGCTCCGAGAGCAATCCCTCGCGACCGTGAAGTATCAGGCCCACCCGGACGCCTTCCCGCGAAACGCCAAGAAAGTCAGCCAGGATTGTGCTCGGACTTCCGACTGATGCGGCACGAGTGCGCACCGCGAAATCTATTGTGGGACAGCCGCATCCGCAACGAGAAACCACACTGACATCTCCGATCTGCGAAAGGTAAGCCGCCGCTGCGGGCGTACCATGGTTAACTGCCGCTCATCTGGTGTCAGGGGCCGGGCATCCGGAATGCGCGATGTCTGCAACTCAGCTCACCCCAGCAGCCCCACCTTTTTCCCTGCCCGCCGAAACGCATCCAGCGCACGGTCCAGCTCCTCGCGCGTGTGCGTCGCCGTGACGATGGTCCGCACGCGGGCCTTGCCTTTCGGTACCGTGGGGAATCCAATTCCGGTCGCCAACACACCTTCATCGAACAGGGTCCGCGAGAGTTCGTGCGCCAGCTTGGCTTCGCCCACCATCACCGGCGTGATAGGCGTCTCGCTCATTCCGGTGTTGAATCCAGCCAGAGTCAAGCCGGCTTTGAAATACCTGGTGTTCTCCCAGAGCGCCTGCATGCGCTCGGGCTCCTTCTCCAGAACATCGAAAGCCGCCAGGCAAGCCGCGGCTACCGCTGGCGGATGTGACGTGGAAAACAGAAACGGCCGCGCACGATGGTACAGGAACTCGATCAGGTCGCGGCTGCCGCAAACGTACCCCCCCAACACGCCGATGGCTTTGGAGAGCGTTCCCACCTGAACATGCACGCGGCCATGCAGGCCGAAGTGATCGATGGTGCCGCGGCCGGCGCGTCCCAGGACGCCCGAGGAGTGCGCGTCGTCCACCATCATGATGGCGCCGTGCGCTTCCGCGGCCTCCACTAATCCTGGCAACGGTCCGATGTCGCCATCCATCGAAAACACGCCGTCGCTAATCAACAGCTTGTGTCCGGGAACGCTTTCTAGATCCGCCAGAATCTTGGCAGCGGCGGCTACATCTTTATGCGGGAAGACGTGGATCTTCGCCCTCGACAAACGGCAGCCGTCGATGATGCTGGCGTGGTTCAACTCGTCGGAGATGATGTGGTCGTCCGGTCCGAGGATCGCTGCAACGGTGCCGGCGTTCGCCGCGAAGCCGGATTGGAACACCACACAGGCCTCAACATTCTTGAACGCGGCAATGCGCTCTTCCAGTTGCATATGCAGCGTCATGGTGCCGGAAATGGTGCGCACCGCTCCGGAGCCGACGCCGTATTTCTTCACGGCTTCGAGGGCGGCTTGCCGCAGCTTGGGATGGGTGGTCAGCCCCAGATAATTGTTCGATGCGAGGTTGATGACATCCTTGCCATCGAAACGCGACTCGGCGGCACTCTCCGATTCGAGAATCCGCAAACGCTGATAGGTGCCTTCGCTGCGCCACTGGTTGAGTTGATCGCTGAGATACGAGAGAGGATTACTCACGCATTTCAGTCTAGCGCCAGCTTGCGGTAGTGGCTCGAGAAATGCACGAGAGGCTCGCCATCGGACGCGTGCACGCGCACTACTTCGCCCACCAGGATGTCGTGATCGCCCGAGGTGAAGCGTTGATGGGTGGCACATTCCAAAGTGGCCAGGGCGCTCGAAAGCAGTGGCACACCGGTGTCGCCGCGCTGCCACTCCACTCCCTCAAACCGGTCATGCCCTTTTTGCGCGAAACGCTCCGAAATGCGCCGCTCGCCCGCGCCCAGGATGCTGAGGCCGAAGTGCGAAGCGTGCCGGAACTGTTCGATGTTGGTTACCGCGTGGCCCAGACAAATGAGAACGAGAGGGGGATGAAGCGAGACGGACGTGAAGGAACTCACCGTCAAACCGTGGGGCGTCCCTGCTTCGTCGACCACCGCGGCGATGACAACGCCCGTGGCAAAGCGCCCGCACGCACGGCGGAACTCATCGCTCGAAACCACCATGCGAGTTTGCACTCCCTCACTTGACATCGCAATAACTTCAATCCTATCATAAGGTTGTCGTCATCAGGCAAGCACATGTTGTCTGGGGGAGGAGACTGGTTTGATCAAACTGGACATCATCAATGAAGTAGTCAACAAAACCGGGATCACCAAGACCAAAGCGGAAATGGCCGTGGAGACAGTCTTCGAATCCATGAAAAAGGCTTTGGAGCAAGGTGACCGCATCGAGCTGCGCGGCTTCGGCGTTTTTAATGTGAAGCCCCGCAAGACCGGCATCGGCCGCAACCCGCGTACCGGCGCCGAAGTCTCCATCCCGCCCGGAAAAGCCGTGCGCTTTAAGCCCGGCAAGGAGTTACAGACGCTGCAGTAGCCTGCGCGCCTTTCACCCATCGTGGCTTCCCAGGATTTTTCTCCGGCCCCGTATCCGTATATGGCGGAGGAACGGCCGAGCGAGCTGTATTTTATTCCACGGGTTCGTGTGCGCGATCGGTACTGGCTGCATGGCCTGTTGTTTGTGCTCACGATGATCACCACTACTGTGGTGGGTTCGGCCCTGCAATACGATTTCGACCGCAATCTGCCGTTCGACATCGAGCACAGTTTCGAGGCGTACAGCCGCGCTTGGCTTCATCCGATGGTGCTGCTCCAGGGCCTGCCGTTTTCGCTGACCTTGGCAACCATCCTGCTGGCGCACGAATTTGGACATTATCTCGCTTGCGTGTACTACCGCGTGGATGCCAGCCTGCCGTATTTTCTTCCGGCGCCTTCTCTTACGGGAACATTTGGCGCGTTCATCCGCGTACGTTCCGCGATCTATTCCAAGCGCGTTCTGTTCGATATCGGGGTGGCGGGGCCTCTCGCAGGTTTTGTGTTTCTGCTTCCCGCACTCTCGGTGGGGCTTGCGTTTTCCAAGGTGATACCCGGCATCGGCCATCTGGGAACCATTCACTTCGGCACGCCGCTGCTCCAGTTGCTGTTGGAGAAAGCCGTTTTCCCGGGCGCCGGCGCGGCCGACATTTATCTGCATCCGGTGGCCCGGGCCGCGTGGATTGGGATCTTCGCCACGGCGCTGAATCTACTTCCCATCGGCCAGCTCGATGGAGGCCATATTCTCTACGCGATGGCGGGCGACCACCATAAGCGAGTGTCGGTGCTGGCCATTGCGGCGTTAATTCCGTTGGGCATCTTTTACTGGTGGGTGTGGCTGTTCTGGGCCGCCATTCTGTTTGTCGGGCGGCGCCATCCGGTGGTGAACGACGCGTCTCACCTCGATCCCGGCCGCCGTCAACTTGGCTGGCTCTCGCTTGCAATTTTCGTTTTGTGTTTCACGTTCGCGCCCATCGCCCCCGGGCTTTAGGCCGTCATGAAAATCACAGCGACGATCATCACCCTCAATGAGGAGCGGAATATCGGCCGCGCTATCGAGAGCCTGCGCTGCTCGGATGAGATTCTAATCGTGGACAGCGGTTCGGTGGATCGAACCGTGGAACTGGCGGAGAAGCTCGGCGCGCGTGTGATCGAAGGGGGATGGCGGGGCTACGCCGGCCAGAAGAACTGGGCCGCCGAGCAGGCTTCCCATGAGTGGATTCTCTCCCTCGACGCCGATGAAGCGCTGAGCGAGGCGCTCGAAGCGGAGATCTGGAATCTCAAGAAAAACGGCCCGCAATTTGATGCGTACACCATGCCGCGCCTGGCGCAATATCTCGGCCGGTGGATCCTGCACTGCGGCTGGTATCCCGATCGCAAGGTGCGGCTCTACGATCGCCGCAAAGCGAAATGGATGGGCGACTTTGTGCACGAGAGCGTGCACGTGAGCGGTCACGTCGGCCACCTGGAAGCCAACCTGCTGCATTTCACCTGCGAGTCGCTTTCCGAGCACGTCAAGACGCTCGATCGCTACACCACGCTGGCAGCGCAGGAACTCGCCGGTCACAAAGTTCACATCGGCAGTCTGCGCCTGATTCTCGACCCGCCCTGGACGTTCATCCGCACGTACTTTCTGCAACTGGGTTTTCTCGACGGCCTGGAGGGGCTGATCATCGCCTACATGGCTGCCTTCTACACCTTTCTGAAATATTCCAAAGCGAGAAACATGAGCTGATGCGCATCCTGCACCTGGACGCGGGCCGGGAGATGCGCGGGGGCCAATGGCAGGTGCTGCGCTTGCTGGAGGGGCTTGCCGCGCAACGGGTGGACACGACCTTGTTGGCACGCCGGGGTTCGCCGCTATTTGAGATGGCGCGCCAGCGGGGTTGGATGGTTGAGCCAATCGGAATGGCGAGTGTCTTTCGGGAGACGAGCCGCCACGATCTGGTCCACGCGCACGATGCCCGCAGCCACACGATTGCCGCTCTGATCGGTGGCGCGCCCCTGGTGGTAGCGCGGCGGGTGACGTTCCCGGTGAGCGGGGGTTGGAAGTACGCCCGCGCCCGGTGCTACATTGCGGTTTCGGAATTTGTGCGGTCAGTCTTGATAGCGGGCGGTGTGAGCGCCGGGAAAATCGATGTGGTGCACGATGGTGTGCCGCTTCTCCAGCCGGCTTCGGGAAGTGCGGTGCTCGCGCCGTCGAATGCCCGCGATCCGCAGAAAGGCGCGGCCCTGGCTGCGGAGGCGGCGCGAATCGCGGGAGTGCCGCTGCGGTTTACCGACGATCTGGAGCGCGATCTCGGCGGGGCAGGCGTGTTTCTCTACCTGACGCACAGCGAAGGCTTAGGCTCGGCAGCACTGCTGGCGATGTCGGCCGGAGTTCCGGTGGTGGCCAGCGATGTGGGAGGCTTGCGCGAGGTGATCCGCCACCGCGAAAACGGGCTGTTGGTGGAAAACGACATCGAAACCGTGGCGGCAGCTTTACGGGAATTGACGGGCAACCCGGAATTGGCTCGCCGTTTCGGCTGCGCCGCGCGTCAAACGGTTCAAGAGAGGTTCACCATCGATATCATGTTGCGCAAAACCATGGAGACCTATCATAAGGTGCTCGCATGATGGAAGCCATTCTGGCGCTGCTGTTCGGATTGCTCATCGGCAGCTTCCTGAACGTGTGCATTTACCGCTGGCCGCGGGATCTTTCCGTGGTGCGGCCGCGTTCGCACTGCCCCGCGTGCGGCAAGACCATCACCTGGCACGACAACATCCCGCTCGCCAGTTACGCCATCCTGCGCGGGCGCTGCCGCCACTGCACCGAGCGCATCCCGCTCCGTTACCCCGCGGTGGAATTGCTCACAGGCCTGCTCTTCTTCTACTTCGTGTGGACGCTGGGGCCAACGGTGGCGGCGTTCAAGATGTGCGTGCTATCGGCGCTTCTGGTGGGTCTGATGTTCACCGATTATGAAGCGCTCATCCTGCCCGACGAACTGACGCTAGGCGGAACGGCAGCGGGCCTCATATTTGCGATCTTCACTCCGATTTATCGGCCGGAGTCTTTTGCGCCCGAGTTGATCGTCCCAGCGCTTCTTCAAATCGGGACCACCGGACGGATGGCGTCGTTAGTGGAAGCCGTTTTTGGGGCGGCACTGCCTGCGCTGTTCCTGTGGTTCGTCCGCTGGTTCTACGAGAAGATTCGTCACCGCGAAGGGCTGGGTTTGGGCGACATCAAGCTCATCGCCATGGTGGGCAGCTTTCTCGGCTTAAGCGGCGCGTTGCTCACGCTGATTGTGGGCTCGCTAATGGGCAGCATCATCGGCTACGGCTACATTCGCGCCACAGGCAAGGACCCGGCGACTTACGAATTGCCCATGGGAACGTTTTTAGGAGTTGCCGCGCTGGTGATCGCCATGACCGCGAAGGTTGTGTTGCCATGGTATGGCAACTTGTAGAGCTACTGAGGCGGTCGGAACGGCCCGTTCCGGGGGCCATGCGGGTAACTTAAGCCGGCGATCCATCCTTCTGGCCCTTGAGTTCTATTCTTCCGCTGTAACGGTTCGGACGTAATTTGTGAAACTTGATGGGAAGCGGCCTTAACCGGGATGTATCCCTCAAACGACCAGTAAGAGTTTGCTAATCAGCTGTTTAGTCGGACTGAACCCGCCGGAACAACCACCCCAATAGAGTATCGGTCAACACTTGAGGGATCGAGCCCGTCAATCTAAAAACATTCCTTCGCTGGAGGCGAGCTATGGGCAGTTCCCCGCAGTTGGGCCCTGGGACGGACTTCCCGTTTCCCGGTGATGCGAAACCCAACCGCTGGACGCTGCTACAACGCATACTGTTCCGATTCGTCTTCGCCTACCTGGTTCTTTATGCGGCACCTGCGACCGAGCGGGCGGATCTGCTTAGCGTGATTCCAGGGGGAGCCTTTGTCGCCCGCCCATATATTTCTCTATGGCACTCCGTCGTGCCGTGGGTCGCCAAGACCACTTTTCATCTGAGCGGCCGTGCCATCGTTTATATCCGTACCGGGAGCACAGACACCAGTCTCGATTACATTCTGGAATTCTGCTTTGTCCTTCTGGCGTTGGCGGCCACGGTCCTTTGGTCCATCCTCGATCGCCGTCGAGGCGACTACAGCCGCCTGCATGCATGGCTCCGATTGCTAATCCGCTACAACTTATCCTTTACACTCTTTATCTACGCTTTGGTCAAGATCTTTCCGCTCCAATTTCCATCGACGCCCTTGGATCGTTTTGTCGAGCCGCACGGCAACTTCTCACCAATGGGCCTACTCTGGTCGTTCATGGGCGCCTCTACTCCTTACACCATCTTCGGAGGCGTTTGTGAGGCCACTGCTGCCAGCTTCCTTTTATTTCGTCGCACCACAACTCTCGGGGGGTTCATCGCGTTCGGAGTGCTGCTGAATGTCACCATGCTCAACTTCTGTTACGACGTGCCGGTGAAGCTCTACTCCACGAATCTCCTGCTGATGGCCGTCTTTTTGGCCGCTCCGGATGTTCGTCGTCTTGTGGATGTGTTTATCCTGAATCGCCCCACTCCTCCCTCATACGTTCCAACGATCCGTTTCGAACGCCGCGCGGCGCGTATCGGCGTCACCTTATTCCAGTTCGTTTTCACCGGCATCTTTCTCTTCGGGCAAGTTAGCAACAATTGGAAGGCGTACAAGCGGCAATACGTGAATCCAGAACGGCCTCCAATTTATGGTTTGTACCGAGTGGAAACGTTCTTGCGTGGTGGTCAGGAAGTGCCACCCCTCGCTACGGATCAGAGTCGCTGGAATTGGCTAATAGCGCAGTCCCCGCGAGGGCTCGCAATCCAAAATATGGATGGGCTGCCGCCGCAATTCTTTCCGGCACAGTATGACGCAGTGAATCATCACATTGCCTTAACAGTTCGAGGTGTCAAGTACTCATTTATCTACACGTATCCCGATCCGGACCACTTGCTCTTCGAAGGGGGCGGCGAAAAGGACAGGCTCTCAGTCCGTTTTCGCAAAATAGACCCTTCTGCATTTCTGCTAGCCAGCCGAGGGTTTCTTGGATCAATGAGCTACCCTTCAACCGCTGAGATGGGGATCGAGGGCATTGCTGCGATTCAAACCAAATTGTGATGGCTATCGATCCCGCCAACGCCGTTCACAGCAAGTCCCTGATCACCTGGACAAGAAGTCGCCGGAGTCGCTGAATTGCCTGACGTGGAAACGCCTTGGAAACGGCTTCGGAGGTCGGCGATCCGCGGAGACGGTGGCATTGTTTCCTAAGTTGAGCCTGCGCCATGCCCTGCCACGGACCTGCATCACCCATTCTTCCGCACCACCCACGTAGTCATTGATCGCTGATTCTGAACCACGGTCGTTTTCAGCGGATCGGCCAACTGTCCACCCATCTCTTCGGTGAGGCTGCACAGTAATGCCTCATCCACCAGGTAGCGTTCGGAACCGTCTGGCAATCGGAAGCGGCGTCCCGAGGTACGCTCGATGCGGTCCTCAATTCCGATCGAGGACGCGAGACGACAGAAGAAAAGCCCGCCCGGTTTGAGAGTGCGCCACGTGCCCTCGAGCATAGCTCGAAAGCCATCGTCATCGCGCGCAAAGTGGAGCACCGCGCTGCTGATGGTGAAATCGGCGAACGCGTTTGGAAAGGACATGGCTTCGATCGCTTCCACGCGGAAATTCTCTGGCGGCAGCGCTGGCGCGAGGGACCGAGCTAGGCGGCGGGTGTTCTCGATCGCGCGCGGATCCGAGTCCACGCCAAAGACCTCATACCCCTCCTGGAGAAGATAGACGAGGTTGCGGCCGAAACCACACCCCGCATCGAGAACCCGCATCCCTGGGGCAATGCGGCCCCGCAGGAGTTGGTCAAACAAGTAGATATCGATATCGCCAAATTGCTCATGAAGGCCGGACATGGATATCTACCGATGGTACGAGATAAACCCATTGTCTTTGCGGCGCGATTTTTCGGCGAACGTGTCTACTCAGTGGGTGGCTTTGCGGTCTCCCTGGCGAGCAGCCTCTGAGCCTGAAGGTCTCCACTGGTGGCATCTTTGGCAGTTTGAGCCGGAGTCTCAGTGGCTTCTTGCACCGCAGCCAACATGGCTTGGGCGGCAGCGCTGATATGAACGGAGTCCTGGCCGGAGCTGGCTGGTGCACAACTTGATTTCGATGGGGCCGACTTTGGAGCCGGTTTTGTCGTGGCGGGGGCCACAGCTGGTGTCTGACTCGTGCTTGCTATTGCACTGACCATTCTAATCTCCTTATTCAGGCATATCGACCAATTGCAGCGTTTCCTGAAAATGATTCTTCGTGCAGGGTTTATGCTAGATTCACCGAATATGAGAACCATCGCATTCGGGATGCTGATGACGCTCGTTGCCTTCGCGCAGAAGATTGAAATTGAGTCGGATGCGGCCGCGGACTTTTCCAGATACAAGACCTTCGTGATCGTCAACGGACGCCTGAACAGCACGAATCCGTCGCTCAACAGCGAACTGGTGCGCAAACGGCTGGACGCCGACATACAAAAGTACCTGGGGGAGAGAGGGCTTGAATTTGTGGTTTCGGGTCCAGCCGATCTCAACGTCCGCTACACACTGGGAGCCGCCCGGAGGGCCGAGCTCGAAGCCTATCCCGCCGGCTGGCGCGGTTTGGGCACCCGGTGGGTACGAGTCCCCTACACGGAAGGCACGCTGGTGATCGATCTCCGGGACCGGTCGACGAGGTCGTTAGTCTGGCGGGCCATTGCGCGCGAAGACAAAAGCGACGCGAGCAAAATCGAAGCCAAGCTCGACGACATGGTGAAGAAGTCATTCAGCAAGTACCCGCCAAAAGCCAGGTAGCGCTAGCCGGAGGTCAACCACACCGCTCCCTGCGGTCGCGGCTCGGAAAAACTCCCGTAACTGAGCCGCCACCAAAGGGAGCGGTGCCTTGCCTGCCGTTGCCGGAAACCTATTCCCGTGCGTGGCAGGTCTTACACTTTTTTTCCAGCACCTCGCGCACCTTGTCGGTAAGCACGCCTGGCGTGAATGGCTTCTGCAGAAAAGCGGCTTCCTTCTCCAGCACTCCGCGATTCACTACGGCGTTGTCAGTGTAACCGGACATGTAGAGAACTTTCATTAAGGGGCGGCGCTTGCGGAGCTCCTCGGCCAGCTCGATACCACTCACCTTGGGCATGATCACATCCGTGATGAGAAGGTCGATCTCACCCTTGTGCTTGTCGGCGACGCGCCTCGCTTCCAAAGGACTGGCCGCATCCATCACGCGGTATCCTTCTCGCTTCAGAGTTTCCACGACGAGGTTGCGGACCATCTCGTCGTCTTCCACCACCAGGATGGTTTCCGTGGCCCGCGCCACCTTCTTCTTCAGGCGAGTCGTTTCGATAGAGACCGGCTGATCGATGCGCGGCAGATACACCTTCACCGCCGTTCCCCGGTCGGGCTGACTGCTCACCTCGATACTGCCGCCGCTCTGCTGGATGATGCCAAACACCGTAGAGAGTCCCAACCCCGTGCCCTTACCGGCGCTCTTGGTGGTGAAGAACGGTTCGAAGAGCCGCGAACGAGTGGCCTCATCCATGCCATGGCCGCTGTCGCTGACGGTCAGCAAGACGTGCGGCCCGGCGCGGGCGGCCAGTTGCCGGCCCGCATAGTTATCATCCAGCACCACGTTGCTGGTTTCAATGGTGAGTGAGCCGCCCTTCGGCATCGCGTCCCGCGCATTCACCACGAGGTTCATCAGCACCTGTTCGATTTGCCCGGGGTCGGCGCTGACGCGTCCCAAGTTCGGCTCGAGCCCCAGGCGCAGATCGATATCCTCGCCGATCAAGCGTTGCAGCATGCTGGTCAATCCGGTTACCAGATCGTTGAGATCGAGTACCCTCGGCTGGAGCACCTGGCGCCGGCTGAACGCCAACAGCTGCTTGGTGAGCGCCGCGGCCCTTTCGCCGGCCTTCATGATCTGCGCGGCCGCATGGTGATTGGGGTCGCTCGGATTGAGATTGTTCAGAATCAGGTGGCTATATCCGGTAATGATGGTGAGCAGGTTGTTAAAGTCGTGCGCCACGCCGCCGGCCAGCATTCCCACGGCTTCCATCTTTTGCGTCTGCCGGAACTGGTCCTCGATCTGCCGGCCACTGGTAACGTCCTTCACAACAGCCAGGACGGCCCGCCGCCCTTGATAGTCGATCTCGTGCAGCGCAGTTTGGCCTTGAATCACCCGGCCATTCTTGGTTCGATAGCGACGAAGATGATCGGAACCCAGCCCCGGCCCCTTCATCTCTTCAGCGAAGGCGCGAGCTTCGTCTTCTCCCAAAAGATCGGCCAGGGGCTTTTGCCGGAATTCCTCGCGGCTATATCCGTAAGCCTCGGCGGCCGCGGGATTGGCATCGAGGATTACTTGACTCTCGGGATCTAAGACCCACATTGCCTGCGGGTGGCTTTCAAATAAAAGGAGGAATTTCTTATCCCCGTCTTTTTTGACCTGTTTGGAACCCAATTTCGGATTGACCCATCTCCTTCTCTTAGAATATCCACCCTCGGTAGGCCGCCTCAATACGCGATCTGGACACTCTGTTAGAAGCAACACAGAAGACGGCCCGCGAAACAGCGGGAAAAATACCCTGAAATAGCGCGGCAGTGCGGAAGCTATTTTTGGCCCGCATTTTCCGGAATTAACCGGCCGCCCTTCCAGAGCCAACAAAACTAGCTAATCCGGCCCGGACGGGGTACAATGGGGATTAGTTGTCGGACTCTCGGAGTGGGCGAAAGCCCACTTTTTTGTTGGGTTTGACATTTGTTTGCAACGATGCGGGAAGCCGTGGCGTCGAAAATCGAAGAGATCGCACAACGCGTGACTCAGTCGGAAGGCATGGAACTGGTCGAGGTCGAGGTGAAAGGCGGAGGCGCCCATCGGTTCGTCCGCATTTCGATCGACAAGCCAGCCGGGATTTCGCACGCCGATTGCGAACTCGTCTCACAGCAAGTGGGAACGATCCTCGACGTGGAAGATGTGGTGCCGGGCGGCCGGTACACACTCGAAGTCAGCTCACCCGGCGTTGAACGGAAGCTTTTGAAGCCAGCCGACTACCAACGGTTCCAAGGAAAGAAGGCCGCCGTCACGCTGCGCGAGGATTTCGAAGGCCGGCGCCATTGGGACGGCGTGCTCGCAGGCTTTCAAGAGGGTTCGGTGGCGCTCGAAGTCGGACCAGGCAAGACCCTCCGCTTCCCCTTGGAACAGGTCCAGAAGGCCCACCTGAAGTTTGAGTGGTAACCCGCCGGTAGACGCAAAACCAGACATTGCATGGGAGAAGGCACTGTGGAAACAATCTTTCAATCTATTGAGATCCTGAGCAAAGAAAAGGGCATCGACCCGCAGATTGTCCTGGATGCCGTCAAAGATGCCATGCTGATCGCGGCCCGCAAGCACTACCGCACCAACGAAGACTACGTCGCCGACATGGATCCGAAGACGGGCGCCATCGCGCTCTACGCCGTGAAGAAAGTGGTGGAGGCGGTGGAGGACCCGGTGCACGAGATGGCGCTGGCGGAAGCGCGGCGCATCGATTCCTCGGTGGAAATCGGCTCCGAGGTTCGCATTTCAAAAAAGACCGACGCCTTAGGCCGAATCTCCGCCCAGACCGCCAAGCAGGTCATTTTCCAGAAGGTGCGCGAGGCTGAGCGAGAGACCGTGTTCCAGGAGTACTCCGGCCGCACCGGCGAGCTCGTCAACTGCACCATCAAGCGCGTGGAAGGGCTCGATTACATTCTGGATCTGGGCAAGACCGAAGCCAAGCTGCCCAAGAAAGAGCAGTCACGCTTGGAGAGTTACAGCGCCGGCGACCGGGTGCGGTGCGTCATCCGGCTGGTGGACAAGTTGAGCAAGGGGCCGGGCGTGGTGGTTTCGCGCGCCGCACCCGAGCTGGTAATGCGCCTGTTCGAGCAGGAAGTGCCCGAGATCTACGATGGCACGGTGCAGATTAAGGGATGCGCGCGCGAGGCCGGCGAGCGGACCAAAATCGCCGTGCAGAGCCGCGATCGCGATGTGGACAGCGTGGGCGCCTGCGTGGGCATGAAAGGGATGCGGGTACAGTCGATCATCCGCGAACTGCGCGGAGAGAAGATCGACATCATCGAATTTTCGGATGATGCGGTGACATTCGCGACGCACGCGCTTAGTCCCGCCAAGGTAAGCCGCATCAGCATACTCGATCCGCTCGAGAAGCACATGGAAGTGATCGTGGACGATTCGCAGCTTTCGCTCGCCATTGGCAAAAAGGGGCAGAACGTCCGCCTGGCAGCCAAGCTCCTGGGATGGAAGATTGACATCAAGAGCGAAGAAGAAAAGCGCCAGGAAGTGGAAACGGCGATGGCTGCGCTGGTGGCGCCTGGCGCTCCGGTGTCGGTGCTGATCGATTACGGTCTCGCCGAAGAGGTTGTGGAAAAGCTGGTCGGAGCGGGAGTCGGCACCATCGAGAAGCTCGGCGGCATGACGCCCGAACAATTGGAAGAGATCCCGGAAATCGGCGCCGAGGCCGTCGGGGGTATTCAGGTTGCGGTGAATGCCTACTACAGCCAGTTCGAGGCCCAGGGTCCTGAGGTAGTTGCGGCGGACGAGCCGCTGGCCGCGCAACCCGGTTTCGTGGCTGAAGAAGTGACAGAAGTGACAGAGGTCGAGAGCCCTGCGGCAGAGGAAGCGGAAGCTCTCGCCGACACGACTGGCGAAGCGGTGGCCGGACCGGCCGAAGCCCCGGAAGCGGGGGCGGAACAGTTTGGTAGGATAGAAGACGCGGGTTCCCCCACTCATATTCAACCCGAAGGTGCGGGGCCAGAGGGCACGCCGAAAGACGAGTCGGTCGATTAGTCCGGGCGTGCTCGGTTGAAACGTGATTTCGTACTTATGAAGAAGATTCGCATCAATGAGCTGGCGCGGGAGTTGGAAGTCAAAGCTCATGAAATTTTGGATCGGCTCCCCGAGTTGGGCGTCACGGAAAAAAAGACGCACTCCAGCTCAATCGACGAAGATGTAGCGCTGAAGCTGCGGCGGCTGTACGGGCTCGAAGTACCGGAGCTAGAAGAATCGCATGATGGCGCGGCCCCGGCGGTCGAAGAGGCCCCCGACGAGACCGCTCCCAGAGCTGCTACGCCGGCCGCGCCCCCGGTCGCTGCTATGTCGCCGGCTCCGGCCGCGGCTGAGGTCAGTGAGCGTCACGCGCCGGAGGAAGGGCGGGCCGCAGCGCCGATCCGTCCGCCGCTCGGAACCGGCCGCCCGGTACATCCACCGCTGGGAGCGCCCGGAGCGCCCGGTGCGGCCCCTGCCAGTCCTGCGGCGCAGGCGCCTTCTCCAGGGGTATTCGCGCCCGGCCGTCCCGTGCCCCCGGTGGCCAAGCCATTGCCCACTTCCAGTTCCGCCCCGCTACCGCGGCCAGGTCAGATACTTTCCGGGCCCAGACAGCCGTTTCCCGCAACACCCGCCGAAAGTCCAAGCGGCGCCGTCGGCGCCCCTGGGCGGCCGGGTATAATTCCCCGCCCCACGCGCCCGCTGGAAACGAATCGCACCGCGGCTCCGTCTGCCGCACCGCCAGCTTCCACGCTGGTTCCGGGCTCGGCCCGCACCCTGGCTGGCCAGCCGGCGGCACGGCCGGTAGTCCCGCCGCGGCCGGACTTAGCGGCCAAGCTGAGTGCCCCACGCCCGGCCATGCCGATGCAACCCGCCGCACCGCGTCCCGGCGTTCCCAGGGCGCCCAGTTCACCGGTTCCGGGACAACCGATTTATCGGGGCCCGATTCGCCCCGGCCAGCCATTAGTCGCCAGAACCGGTGTGCGGCCTCCCATGCCCGTGCGGCCGGGTGGCGGACCGCGGCCGCAACATCCCACTTCACGCGGCCGGATCGAGCCAGGGCTGGCGCCGCCTCCCGTCGAACCAGCACGCGGACGTCCCGGCGACAAGCGCCCCGTGCGTCAGCAACGCGAGCGCATCGAGGAAGAGAAGATCCTGCGGCCGCAGCGCCGGCACGTTGAGGCGGGACCTCCGCCCATCAACCGCGAGATCACCGTCTCCGAAGGCATCACCGTCAAGGAGCTTTCCGAGAAGTTGGACGTGAAGGCCAATCTGGTGATCAAGAAGCTGCTCGATAAGGGCATCTTCGCAACCATCAACCAGACACTCGATTCCAAACTGGCCACCGATCTCTCGCGCGAGTTCGGCGCATCCACTGCGACCGTGACTTACGAAGAAGAGGCCATGCAGGCGGTAGAAAAGGCCGAAGAGACAACGGACCTGCAAAAGCGCGCTCCCGTGGTCACCATCATGGGCCACGTCGACCACGGAAAGACTTCCTTGCTCGATGGCATCCGCGAGGCCAACGTGGCCGCGCGCGAAGCTGGTGGAATCACCCAGCACATCGGCGCTTACCAGGTTGAAATTCACAATCGCAAAATCACGTTTATCGACACGCCGGGCCATGAAGCGTTCACCCGCATGCGCGCCCGCGGGGCCAAGGTCACCGATATCGTTGTGCTGGTGGTGGCCGCCGATGACGGTGTGATGCCGCAGACGCTCGAAGCGATCGACCACGCCCGCGCCGCCAAGGTGCCGATCCTGGTCGCCATCAACAAAATTGACAAGCCCGACGCGCAACCCGACCGCATCAAACAGCAGCTGTCCGACCGGGGACTGTTGTGGGAAGAGTGGGGCGGCGATACCGTGATGGTTTCCGTCTCCGCCAAGACGCACGAGAACCTGGCGCTGTTGCTCGAGATGATTCTGCTGGTGGCGGACTTGCAGGATTTGAAGGCCAATCCCAACCGTCCCGCCATGGGCAGCGTCGTCGAAGCGCAACTCGACCGCGGCCGCGGCCCGGTTGCCACCGTACTGGTGCGCAATGGGACGCTCTCGGTCGGCGATTCGTTCATTTGCGGCGCCGTGTTCGGTAAAGTGCGCGCCATGCAGAACGATCGTGGTGCGCAGGTGCGTAAAGCGGAGCCTTCCATGCCGGTCGAGGTGCTCGGCTTGGATTCGCTGCCGGAAGTGGGCGACGATTTCCAGGTCGTCACGGATACGGCCAAGGCCAAACAGATCGTCAATTTCCGCGATCAGAGGGCACGTGAAGCGGCGCTCGCCAAATCCAGCCGCCTCACCCTCGAACAGTTGCACCAGCAGATGGAAGCCGGCGAGGTGAAAGAGCTGCCCATCATCATCAAGACCGATGTGGGCGGATCGGCCGAAGTGCTGTCCGAGACGCTGCAGAAGCTTTCCAACGAGAAAATCAAGGTGCGCGTGCTGCGCTCCGCCGTGGGCGCGATCAATGAATCGGATGTGCTGCTGGCTTCTACTTCGAACGCCATCGTGATCGGGTTCAACGTGCGGCCCGAGCGCAACGCTGCGGCGCTGGCTGAGCAGGAAAAGGTCGACGTCCGCCTGCACACCATCATTTACAACGTCACCGACGAGATTAAGCGCGCCATGACGGGCTTGCTCGAACCGGTGTTCAAGGAAGTGTACAAGGGCAGGGCCGAGGTGCGCGACACGTTCCGCATTTCCAAGGTCGGCAACGTGGCTGGCTGCCTGGTGCAAGATGGCGTCATCACGCGCGATTCGGAAGTGCGCCTGCTGCGTGACAACGTGGTGGTATACACGGGCAAAGTCGCTTCGCTGCGCCGCTTCAAAGACGACGTAAGCGAAGTCAAGAGCGGCATGGAGTGCGGCATCACGCTTCAGAACTATGCCGACGTAAAACAGAGCGACGTGATCGAAGCGTTCGTCACCGAGCGCGTCGCCACGGAAGTCTTCGCCTGACCGGACATGGCCGTTGTAGGAGTTCTGACGCTGGAATTGCGGCTGGAGAACGCACACTCGCTGAAGGATAAGCGAAACGTGGTCCAGAGCCTGAAGAACCGCCTGCGGCATAAGTTCAACGTCGCGGTGGCGGAAATCGACGCACAGGATCTGTGGCAGCGGGCTACGGTAGCGGCGGTGACGGTATCTTCGAGCCACATCTTCGCCGAAAAAGTGCTGCGGTCGGTAGAGGATGAAGCCGCGGCGCTGCTCGGCCCGGAGTTGGCAGACGCCACAGTGGAATGGTTGGGGTAGGTGGCGCGGGCTGTAGCACAGGCCTCCTGGCCTGTGGCTGGTGTCGCCCTATTTATGGATGAGCGGCGCACATTGCGGGTTTCCGAGGCCGTTCGCGAGGAATTGGCCGAGATCATTGCCTTCGAAATGCAGGACCCACGGGTGCTGGACGTGGATGTCACCGAGGTCCACGTAAGCCCCGACGGGCGGCATGTGCATATCAAAGTCGCTGTGAAAGGCGACGAACGGCAGCAAAAAGAGGCCCTCGGCGCGTTGGATCATGCCCGGCATTATTTGCGTCACGAACTGGGCGTCCGCTTGAGTCTCCGGCTTGTGCCGGAACTCCATTTCGAGCGCGACCGCAACCCCGATGCCGATAGCCGCATCGATTTCCTGCTCCGCAGGGCGAAAAAAACTCGGGGCCGTACTGAAAATCAGCCCTAAAATCAAACACCTTGTGCTAGTTTTGTTCTGACAACCATGCGTGTTGCTCCCATGACAAGCCGGTTTTTGGATGCGTGCCGGCGCCGGCCGACGGACGTCCGCCCGGTATGGTTCATGCGGCAGGCAGGCCGGTACCTCAAGCAATACCGGCAGATTCGCGAACGGAACGGCATCCTGGAGATCTGCAAGCGGCCGGACCTGGCCGCTACGGTGACTTTGCAGCCCGTGGAACTGCTCGACGTGGATGCCGCCATCATCTTCGCCGACCTGCTGCTGCCGGTCGAACCCATGGGACTCCGGCTCCGTTTTGCGGCCGGCGAGGGACCGGTGATCGAGAATCCCGTCCGTACCACCGACGACGTCGATTCGCTCTCCACCACCAATACCGACGACCTCGGATACGTGGGGCAGGCCATTCAAAACGTGGTTCGCGCGCTGGCCGGCAAAGTGCCCGTCATTGGATTCGTCGGCGCGCCATTCACCATGGCCAGCTACATGATCGAAGGCGGGGCATCGCGCAACTTTATCCGCACCAAGAAGCTGATGTACAGCGACGAGACCCTCTGGCGGCGCCTCATGGGGAAGATCGTCGACGTCCTGGCGCCGTTCGCACACCTGCAGGTCTCAGCCGGGGCCCGCGCCATCCAGGTGTTCGATAGCTGGGTGGGCGCCCTGGGATCCGACGATTACGTCCGCTTCGCAGCGCCCTATTCGCGGGCGCTGATCGAACGCATCCGCTCCACCGGCGTGCCGGTCATTCATTTCGGCACCGGGGCTTCGGGGTTCTTCCGGGAACTGCATGCGGCCGGCGGCGACGTCATGGGTGTCGATTGGCGCATCAACATCGACCAGGCGTGGATGGACATCAGCTACCGCTCGGCGATTCAGGGCAATCTGGACCCGGTGGCGCTGTTTGCCCCGCTGAGTGAACTGCGGCCGAAGGTGCACGAGCTGTTGAAGCGCACCGGCGCGCGGCCGGGGCACATTTTCAACCTGGGCCACGGAATTTTGCCGGAGACTCCGGTTGCCAATGTGAAGGCCGTAGTGGAGATGGTGCGGGAATTCCGTCCGTGAAGGCTGGAGTTATCCTGCTCGCTCATGGCGCACCCGAGCGAGTGGAGGACGTAGAAAAGTACCTCTCCTACGTTCGCGGCGGCCGACCCGGTTCGCCTCAAGTGCTGGAGGAGGTCCGGCACCGCTACGCCGAAATCGGCGGCAGTTCGCCGCTGCTCGCATGGACGCGCCGCCAGGCGGAAGCGCTATCGGCCCTGCTCGGCATGCCCGTATTCTTCGGCATGCGCAACTGGCACCCGTTTATCGCCGAAATGATGGGACAGGTGGCCGCCGCCGGGCTGGATCGGCTCGCCGCCGTGTGCCTGGCGCCGCAGTTTTCCGAGCTGAGCGTCGGCCTGTACATCAAACGCACCGAAGAGGCTAAGAAAGCCGCGGGCGTCGAAGCCGAGATCGTGTGGGCTCATACTTTTCACGACGAGCCGTTGTTGATCGAAGCCTTCGCCGAAAGACTCGCGCCAGTGGCCGGCAACCGCAAAGTGCTCTTCACCGCCCACAGCCTGCCGGAGAAGGCTTTGGCCAATGGCGATCCATACGACCGCGAGGCGCGGGCCACCGCCGCAGCCGTGGCCAAACGGCTCGGGCTGCGCGATTGGAATTTTGCGTATCAAAGCCAAGGCATGACGGGCGACGTTTGGCTGGGGCCGACCGTGGAATCCTGCTTGGATCGCTATGCCGCCGAGGGCCTGCGCGAAGTGGTGGTTGACCCGATCGGCTTCGTCTGTGACCACGTCGAAATCCTATACGATATAGACATACTCTTCCGCGGATACGCTGCTGAGCGGGGCATCGCGCTCTCTCGCCCCGAGTCGTTGAATGATTCCCCGAAGTTCACGGCGGCGCTGGCGGAAGTGGCCAAGCGATGCCTGGGGTAGTCATTATCGGCGGCGGCATTTCCGGACTTTCTGCCGCCTATTATCTGGCCAAGCGCGGCGTTCCTTCCACCATCATCGAATCGCGGCCGCGTCTGGGCGGCGTGATACAAACCGAGCACATCGATGGCTGCACGGTCGAAGCCGGCCCCGATAGCTTCATCTCGGCCAAACCGGCTGCCATGGAGCTGATCCGCGAGCTGGGGCTGGCCGGCGAAGTAATTGGCTCCAATGACTTCTCGCGCAAGACCTACGTGTGGAAGCGGGGCCGGCTCGTTCCGCTGCCCGAAGGCCTGATGATGATGGTACCCACCAAAATCATGCCTCTGGTGGCGACGCCCCTGCTGAGCTGGGGCACCAAGGTGCGGATGGGGCTGGAACTGCTGCACTCGCGGCAGCCGCACCGTGGCGATCAATCCGTCGCCGAGTTCATCGAGGAGCACTACGGCGCCGAAGCGGTGGACTACCTCGCGGAGCCGCTGCTCTCCGGAATCTACGGCGGCAATCCGCGCGAATTGAGCGTGACCAGCGTGCTGCCGCGCTTCGTGACGCTTGCCCGGCAGTATGGCAGCCTCACCCGCGGTGTGCTCGCCGAGCGTGCCAAAGCCGCTCGCACGGCAAATTCAAACGGTTCGGCCGCTCCGTTGTTTCGCACGTTGAAAGGCGGGCTGAGTCAAATGATCGACGCGCTGGTGGCGTCGATTCAGAACTCGGTCGACGTGCGCCGCGCGAAGGCGCAAGCGGTGGAACGCAGCGATGGTGACTACCGTGTTCGCGTGGATGGCGAATGGATCGAAGCAAGCCACTTAATCGTCGCTGCCGAAGCTCACAACGCGTCTGCCCTCTTGCGCGGGCTGGACGAACGCCTCGGAGAATTGCTCTGCCAGGTGCCCTACAGCTCGTCGATGACGGTGGCTGTCGGCTTCGATGCCAAAGATTTCACCGAGCGCCCGCAAGGCCACGGCTTCCTGGTTCCCAAGAAGGAACGCCGCCGCCTGATGGCCTGCACCTGGGTCGGCGAGAAGTTCCCGTATCGGGTGCCGGACGGGAAAATCGTGGCGCGCTGCTTCTTGGGCGGCATGGATGATCCGGCTGTGCTCAAGGAATCCGACGATGCCGTGACCGCAGTGGTCCTGGACGAGTTGCGCGAGATCGCCGGCGTGCGGGCGCAGCCGAAATTTACGCGTGTTTCGCGCTGGCCGCAGTCGATGGCGCAATACACCGTGGGACATGCCGACCGTCTGAAAGAAATCGAGACGCGCGTAGCCGCGCTGCCGGGCCTGCACTTGGCGGGCAATGCCTACGAAGGCATCGGCATTCCGGACTGCATCCGCATGGGAAAACGAGCGGCGGAAGCGTACCACGGTCGGTAAAGCTCCAGTAGGGCAGACGATCGGTTTTCGTCGTCTGCCAGCAGCAGACAAACTACCGCACCAGTGGAATGTAAGCCGGCACGCTCTTCTTGTACTTCGCGAACTCCTCGCCAAACCGCGACCCCAGCAGCTTCTCCTCGGTGTGCACGCGAATCTCTGTCCCAGCGACGTAAACCGCAATCCCTGCCAGCAGCCAGGGCCACGGCGTCAGTAGCAATCCGGTCACAAGCGACATCAGCAACAACGAAGCGTAAATAGGATGGCGTACTAACCCGTATGGCCCGGTGCGCACCAACTGATGGTCGTGATACAGGCCCGCCTGGATGCGGAACTGCCGGCCCAGATGCGCGATAGCCGTCCACATCATCGCGAAAGCGCTGAAGCCCAGAATTAACGCGCAGAGCAACACCGCCGTGCCGGCCCGTGGCCCGCCATCCACTCGAAAGAGAAACAGCATGGCGATGCCTGCGACCTCCAGCAGTAGCCCCAACCGCGAAGGGCCGGTCACCGTGATCGATTCCCTTTTTTGAACCTTGGGCGCGATCAAGAAGTAGGGAGCGAACCACAAAACCCACAGGCCGAGTAGTTCGATCCAAGCAACAGTGTGCATGCCGTTCTACACCATGTTAACCATGGCCCATATCCATAGCCTTGCAAATTTTTCGCGGACTCGAATGTGCATAGTCGTTTTTGCTTTGGGGGCTTGACGGAAGAACGGGCAGTCACCCGCCTTGATTCCGCAAGCGATAGGGGGAAGTCCGTCATGAAGAGGCTGCATTTCCGTGCCGCCGCATTCCTGTTCGGCGGCATCTCGTTCGCACAAAACCCAGTTCCCTCGCCGGGCTGGGTCGTCATTTCACTCAACGATTACGCGGCCCTCCGGGGCAAGGCATATCCGGTTACCCGCGACATCGAGCCACCAACCATCGAAGCGACACTCACCCGCATCGATTACGATCTGCGCGTGGATGGCCCGCTCGCCACGGGGCGCGCCAGCGTAACAGTCGACGTCATGAAAGACGGATGGGTCCGCATCGCCCTGCCGCCCGGTCTGCTGGTACGTGACGCACGGTTGAGCGGCCAGCAGGTATCGCTCGTCCGGGGCGGCGGCACTGAGGGGCAACTCTCGGCCGTCGTTACCCGGAAGGGCCGCTCGGTGCTGGATCTCGACGTTGCGTTTTCCATAAGCTCCGGTAGTGGTGAAGAACGCCTGGCTCTTCCCGCGGGCTCTTCGGGCGTCACGCGCGCGTCCGTGGCGCTGGCGCGCCGCAACATCACCAACCAGGATCTCGAAGTCCAGGTGACGGGCGGCTTCGTGGCCGAGAAGTCCGCCGAGCACTGGGTGGCCTATGCGCGCGGCAGCGAACCGCTCGTCTTCACTTGGCAGCGCAAAAAGGAGGAGCGGCGTGTTGAGTTGCCCTTGCGCCTGCGCGGCTCGCTCACCGAGCTCTTCGGCCTGGGAGAGGATTCCACCTCGCTCAACGCCGACGCCGAAATCGAAATTCTTCAGGGAGTCGCGAACCAGGTGAAGATCGCGGTGCCGGAGACAGTCGTCATCAACCAGGTCCCGGGCGCCACCGTGGCCGATTGGGACGTGAAAGCTGGCGTCCTGGTGGTCAACTTTCTGGAGCCCATCGAGCATTCTGTGAAGTTTGCCATCGCGGGCGAAGCGCGCTTGCCGCGCGATGGCGAGATCGCGATCCCGCTGCTCCGTCTGCTCGACTCCGAGCGCGACACCAGTGGTGTCGCCGTAGAAGTAACCGGCGCGGGCGAAATCAAGGCCGCCATCCCGCAGGGCCTCGAAGAGGTGGATGCCGCCGATCTCGGTTCCATGGTCGCGAACCATCAATCGCCGTCACTCATGGCATTCCGCTGGCGCCCCGGCTCACAGCCGCCTGCGCTCCACTTGAACGTCGCGCGCTACACCCAGCAGGCTGTCCTCACCGCCAATATCGAAGAGGCGCGCTATCGGGTTCTCCTCACGCCCGATGGCAAGACTCTGGTGGAAGCGCGCTACCTGGTGCGCAACAACCAGCGCAACTTCGTGCGGGTCAACTTGAGCTCGGGCGCCTCGGTGTGGAGTGCGTCGGTTGGCGGACGCCCGGTCCGCCCGGGGCAAGCCCCTGATGGCGGCCTGCTGATCCCCCTGGCCAAGAGCCACAGCGGAGAAGACGCCCCACCCTTCCCTATCGAGATCGTCTATCTTGCGCCAAGTGGCGAATGGAGCGCCAAAGGCGCCAGCGCGCTGACTCTGCCCGCGCTGGATTTGCCCGTATCGCGGTCGGGCGCCGTGCTCTACTACCCGCCGGTATATCGCGTGACGGCCGAATCCGGATCGTTCCACAGCCAGGCCTATGAAGCGCCGCAATCCGAAGTGTGGAATGCCGCGCCGCCGCCCCCACCGATTGACGTTGGCGAGCTTCCCAACAAGAACAGCGCCATCGAACAGTTAGTGGATCGCTACCGTGCGCGGGCCAACGCGCGTAAGTCATCCCAGCCTTTGCCGGCTGGCGTCACCTTTCCCGCCGTCGGTCCAAGCCTGTCTCTGGTATCGGAGTTGACCGGAGAAAACAAAGCGCCCATCATTGACGTCAACTATCAGCGAGAGAAAAGAGGAGGCGTGAAATGAGGATCCGTTCGCTTCTCACGTTGTGCGCGTGCTTCACCGCCGCCCAGGCGCAACCTGTACCAGCGCCGGGAAACGTCACGCTGCCGCTCGAAGAGTACAACAAGCTGGTGACCTTGGCCGCTCAGCCGCTTAAGAAACCCGATACGCCGCCCTACCCGTACGTCCTCAACAGCGCGCGGATGAACTTCGAGGTGAAGGGCGAGTCGGCATCGGGAACGGTCGAGTTGGCGGGCGAGGTCCTCGCCGATGGCGCCCGCAAAATACCGCTCCTGACCGGCATGACCGTCCTCAGCGCGCACCAGCAAGGGCGTGACCTTCCTCTGGAACAATCGGCAGGAGTCCACTCGGCTCTGCTCGCCGGCCCAGGCGCGTTCGCAGTCACTCTCGAAGCCGGCGTCCCGCTGTCGTTCGCAACCGGCCGTGGCTCCATGATCCTGCCCGTTCCAGCTGCCGGCGCCGCGCGGCTCACGCTTTCCTTGCCCGGCGATCACACGCTGGTGTCGCTCTCGCCCGGCCTCATCACCGGCATCTCGTCCAGCGGGGGCAGCACTGTTATCGAAGCCACGCTGGTGCCCGCGCAAAACGCAGTCCTGTCGTGGTCCGCGCGGCTCAGCGAGCCGGTGAAGCCGGCGGCGCCAGAGGAGGTGCGCTTCCTCTCCGATCTCAAAACGCTGATCTCCGTAAGTGAAGCTGACCTTTCCATCGCTGTCCTGGCCGAGATCACGGTAGTCCGGGGCAAACCGCCGCAATTCACGATTCAAATTCCTGAAGGATATGAATTGAGCGGCGCCACCGGGCCCACGTTAACGTCCAGCGAAGTGCATGGCCGCTCGGTGCTGCTGAGCGTCGGCAACCCCGAAGCACGGAGTCACCAGTTTCTCATCTCGCTGGTCAAGGCCAACATGGCCAGCACGGCCGAAATCCCGCTGGTCACCTTCCAGGGCACACAGCGCGAGACCGGCGAAGTCCTAATCGAGAACGAAGGCGCGATCGAACTCACCGCGGAAGGCGCCGGCGGACTGCGGCGTATGGATCTGAAAGAGACCAGCCCGTACCTGCGCTCGATGGCCCGCTCCACGCTGCAGACCGCTTTCCGCTATCAGAAGCGGCCAACCGAAGCGCCCGCCCTTACGCTCGCGTGGGTGCGTTTCCCCAACAGCAGCATCCTCTCGGCCGTCGGCCAGAAGGCCGAGGTCACCACGCTTGTCACCAGAGAGGGCCGCTCTCTTACGGAAGTGAAGCTCACGTTGCGCAACCAATCGCAGCCCTTCCTTAAGGTAGCGCTGCCAGCGGGCGCGACGATTCTCACATCGGAAGTGGCGGGCGAGAAAGTGAAGCCGGTCGAGGGCGCGGACGGCAACCGCGTTCCGCTATTGCGGACGGGATTCCGTCCAACGGGTCCATACAACGTCTCGTTCGTCTTTCTCCACGCTGGCGCGCCGTTCGCGAAGAAGGGCGGCGCGGAATTGTCGCTTCCCAAAATGGATATGCCCATCGGCGTGGTGGAGTGGGAGGTGTTCCTGCCCGAGCGGTATCAGGTGACCAATTTCGGCGGCGATGCGCTTCAGGCGCGGCTTTATCCGCCTGCCGAGGAGCCGCAGCAGCAACCCTTCGGTCTCGCGACAGCAGCCATTGCCACCGACGTCGATCTGGATTCGCTCGGACCGGGCCAACTCGGCGGATTTGTTACGGACCCTGCCGGCGCTCGAATCCCCGGCGTCAAGGTGACCGTTCTCCACCTCGCCAATCAAACAACGCTCGAAACGTCTACCGACCGCAGCGGCCGCTGGCTGCTCGCGAATATTCCATCCGGACGTCTCCGCATCACGGCTTTCCAGCCGGGTTTCCAGACCACGGTTCGCGAGATCGATCACGATGCCAGCCGCGGCGCTCGGTTCAATATGTCTCTTCAGCTCGGAGCTGCTCTGCAAACCATGACGGTCACGGCGAGTTCCGCGGCGATCCAGAACGAATCCAAACAAATCGAACGCGAAGCGCGCCAAAACGCCGCAGTGGCGGAAGTGGCAGCCTCCGAAAACGTGAAGGATCTCCAGCGCCGCGTGGTTGGCGTTCTGCCGATTTCGGTCAACGTCCCACGCACCGGCAGCTCCTATCGATTCATCCGCCCACTGATGGTCGATGAAGAGACGACGCTGACGTTTAATTACCGCGGTAAGTGAGACGCGAAGCGGGCGGCTGTGACGCCTACATCCGCCCGATTTCCTTCATCAACTCGGCCAGCGCTTTGCGAAACTGCCCGGCATCATAAACCTCAAACACGCGCGGGGCCAGAGGCTTCAAGAGAGGCTCCAGGGCGTCCAGCGGCTCCTGAACCTCCATTTGTGTCTGCGACTGTCCAAAACCGCGCCGGCGGCCCAGGTACGCCTGCGAGGATGCCACCGCCATTCGCAGCGGCGGAGGATGGTAGCGGACGTAGAAAACCTTTCCCGTAGGCCGTCCCTCGAATTCAATGGGACGTATGTCTGCGCCGTGAGGAAACGCCATCGGTCCGCTGAGAATCACGAGAGCAGCGGGAGCCGCGCCGCCGGTGAGGCGCCGCCGCACCTCCTCCACAAAAAACTGGGGGTTTTGCTCCTGGTCGTTCAGTTCGTGGACGTCAATCTTGTTGGGGTTGGCTTCCATCAGAGCAGCGCGCAACCGGGGCCAATCGAGCGGCTCATGATTCGGGTTGATGCGATCCTGCGTAAACAGGACCTGGCGCCGCGTGAGATCGAACATCGAGACGTTGAGCGTTCCTGGCTTCAAATCCAGGTCCGAGAGCACGCGGAGGCTCGGCACCACGTCCGCTATGCTGCGATTGTTCACCTGGCCGGTGCGATACTTGGGACCGAGCGCCGAGGGCGAGGCGTTCACCAGCAGCTCGAGGCGCGTGTCCCGGCGTGTCTCCAGCGGAAGATGCAACCTTCCGGTCAGTTGCGGCTGGAACCAGACATCGGGCGGATCGACTCCTTCCAAGAACTCGACGGCCGGAAGACCGCGCCAGCAATCCGGCAGCGGGTCGTTCTTAAGCGGGGCAACGTGCAGCGAGCGCTCGAGAGCCGCGTGATCTCCGCTATGGGTATCCAGGATGCCTACCACCACGCGATAGTCGCCCGGCATCGCCAGGGCGTTCTGCACGTATATGAAGTTCGACTTGGCGGCCGCGTCGTTGGCATCTTCGAGCGAAATCGACCCGTGCGCCTGATACCGCCGCCGATCGCCATCGCTGAACTGAACGAATACCACCAATTCGCCATGTCCCTGGCGCCGGGCGACTTCGTTGCCGTCCACGGTCACCTCGACACGCGTGCGCAGTCTTTGAAAATGTCCGAGCTCGCCGCCGATGGTTCGGACGCTCCACTGAAAATGCGCTGAATCGCGCTCGGTGAGCCAGCTTTCAATCGGCGCTTTTGCAAATGCCGGATCGAGCACATCCTGCGCGTATGCAGCAGAAAAGCTGGCGAGAGCGATGGTTGCTATGCGCAACGCGGCGGTCATCCTGCCGGCCCTACCCCAAGTCTTCCAGAACCCGCGTGGCATGGCCCTTGGCTTTAACATTGCCGTAGATCTTTTCGATTTTGCCGTCGGGACCGATCACGAATGTGGTGCGCACAATCCCCATCACCTTCTTGCCGTACATGTTCTTTTCTCTCCAGACTCCGTAGGCCTGCGCGACGGCCTTCTCCTCATCGGCCAGCAGCGTAAACGGCAGCGCGTACTTCTCTTTGAACTTGGCCTGCGCCGCCGGTTTGTCGGGCGAGACGCCCACCACCGCAACACCCTTCTTCGCGAACGCCTTGAGGTCGTCGCGAAACTCGCACGCCTCCACGGTGCAGCCCGGCGTATCGGCCTTCGGGTAAAAGTACAGCACCACGCGCTTGCCTTTCAGATCGGATAAACGAAACTGCTCTCCCGTATCCGTTTGGACGCGGATATCGGGAGCCCGGTTGCCTTCCTGTAACATGCCTCACCCCAGCTTCTGTTTCAGAAGATCGGTCACCACCGTCACATTGGCCTGCCCGCGCGTAGCCTGCATCGCCTTCCCCACCAGGAAATTGATCACGCTGGCCTTCCCGCCCCTGTATTGTTCCACCTGTTTCGGATTGGCGGCGATCACATCATCGATGATCTTCTCCAGCGCGCCCGTATCGCTGATCTGCTGCAGGCCCTCGCGCTGGATAATGGCGGCGGGCGGTTCGCCGCTCGCTGCCATCTTTGCAAAAATCTCCTTGGCCAGCTTGCCGGAAAGCTCGCCCTTCGAGATCCGTTTGATCAGCTCCCCCAGGTTCTCCGCGCTTACCGGTGAATCGCCAATCTCCTTGCCCTCGGCTTTGAGCATGCCCATCAGATCGCCCATCACCCAGTTGGCGGTTCCTTTCGGATCACCAGAAACGTTGGTGCCGGCCTCAAAATATTCGCTAACCGCACGGCTTTGAGTAAGCCAATCAGCATCATACTTCGGGAGCTGGTACTCGACGATAAATCGCTCTCGTTTCTTAGCAGGCAGTTCCGGCAGAGTGGCCCGGATACTCGCCAGCCACCTCTCACTGACGCGCAACGGCACCAGATCCGGCTCAGGGAAGTAGCGGTAATCGTGCGCATGTTCCTTGCTGCGCATCCCGGCCGTTTCACCCGTGTCGGGGTTATAGAGGCGGGTCTCTTGTAACACCTTGCCGCCGCCTTCGAGGAGCGCTACCTGCCGGCCGATCTCATACTCCAGCGCCTGCTTCAGAAAGCGGAACGAGTTCAGATTCTTCACTTCCGCCTTCGTGCCCAACTGCTCGGCCCCTTTCAGACGCACCGAGACATTGGCGTCGCAGCGCAGGTGCCCTTTCTCCATGTCGCAGGTGGAAACTTCGATGAACTGGAGCACCTGTTTGATCTCGGTCAAAAAGGCATAAGCTTCGTCGGAGCTGCGCATGTCCGGCTCGCTCACGATCTCGATCAGCGGTGTGCCGCTGCGATTCAGGTCCACGTAGGAGTAGCGGTCGGAATCGCGAAAACCATCGTGAATGCTCTTGCCGGCGTCATCTTCCATATGGACGCGGGTGATGCCGATGCGCTTTCTCTGGCCGTCCGTCACGATATCGACATGCCCATGCTCGGCCAACGGTTCGTCGTACTGAGAAATCTGATAGCCCTTCGGAAGGTCCGGATAGAAATAATTCTTGCGCGCAAAGCGCGATTTCCGGCGGATTGCGCAGCCCAGCGCCAGCCCCGCTTTGATCGCCAACTCCACCGCCTCGCGGCTCAATACCGGCAGCGCCCCCGGCAGCCCCAGGCACACCGGACAAACGTTGGTGTTGGGAGGAGCGCCAAACCCGGTCGCACAGCCGCAGAAAATCTTGGTAGCGGTCGCCAGTTGCACGTGCACTTCGAGGCCGATCACCGGTTCATATCGGGCCAGAACCTCAGGCGGCACGAGCCCGATGGCAGAGGTGGACATGGTTTCTCTTTATTATAAGTACTGGCGCAGAATACGCCGGAGTCGCGACCATGGGAGATGCCGCCACCAACAAGCGACCCCTCGCGGGCGATTTAGGGATGCTCGCGGTTCTGGCGCTCGGCTTGGTCATTTTCCACACGCTGACAAATGGCCAGTACGGATTTCACCGCGATGAACTGGCCACCATTGATGACGGGCGTTTCCCGGCGTGGGGCTATGTAGCTTATCCACCCGTGACACCGCTCATCGCGCGGCTGGCATTCGCGCTGTTCGGCCCATCATTGGTGGGTCTGCGGTTCTTCGCGGCCTTGGCACAAGCGCTGGCTCTGGTGTTCGCCGGTCTGATGGCTCGCGAGTTGGGTGGCCGGCGGCCGGCCCAGATCATGGCCGCGTGCGCGGCTGCCACTTCCCCGGTGGCGCTCAACGCGGGCGCGCTTTTCCAGTATGTTTCGCTCGATTACCTGTGGTGGGTTCTGGCCGCCTATTTTATGATTCGCCTGCTCGCTTCAGAGGATCCGCGCTGGTGGCTCGGAGTCGGGTCGGCGATCGGCCTGGGTATGATGACCAAATACACCATCGCCTTTCTCGCCGCTGGAATTGCGGCCGGCGTTCTCCTCACCCCGGCGCGGCGCTACCTGCGCTCTGGCTGGCTCTGGTGCGGCGCCGCACTTTCGCTGGTAATCTTTGCTCCTAACTTAATCTGGCAGATCGAACACCACTTCGTATCACTGGACTTCCTGCGGAGCATTCACGAACGAGACATCCGCATCGGGCGCACCAGCGGCTTCTTAAGCGATCAACTAAAGAGCACTCTCTTCGTTCTACCGCTGTGGCTCCCAGGCTTGTTCTACTACCTGGTCTCGAAGGAAGGAGCGCGGCTTCGCGCGGTGGCTTGGATGTTTCTTGTTCCCATGGCGCTGTTTATTGTTTCCCAGGGGCGAGGATACTACGCCGCGCCGGAATATCCGATGCTACTCGCCGCAGGAGCGGTTGTAGCGGAGCGATGGTCCAGGCTGGCGCGGGGGTTGGCTTGGGCCGCGCTGGTTTTCGGTGGGATGGCTTTCGCGGCTTTTCTTCTGCCGCTGGCGCCGGTGAACTCATCCTGGTGGCATCTGCTGGTTAAAAACGACGAAGACTTCGCCGAGGAGGTAGGCTGGCCGGAGTTGGTCGAAACAGTGGCCGGCATCCGCAATTCCCTGCCCGCGGAAGATCGGTCGCACCTGGCCATTCTGACCGGCAATTATGGCGAAGCCGGAGCTATCGATCTTTATGGACCTGCCTACGGCCTTCCCCCGGCACGGAGCGGCATTAACTCGTATTGGTCGCGAGGCTATGGCGACCCGCCTCCTGATACCTTGATCGTCGTGGGTTTGTCGCGTTCCTTCCTGGAGCGGAACTTTGCGTCCTGCGAGCTGGCCGGTCACATCACCAATCGTTATGGAGTCGCGAATGAAGAGACCGTGCAGCATCCGGACATCTTCGTGTGCCGCCGCTTGCGCAGACCGTGGCCGGAGTTCTGGCAACATTTCCGTTACTACGGGTGACTGGCCTGCGCCCAGGCTTCGACCAGCGCCCGCTCGATGGGATACGTCAGCTTCACGCAAGCCTCAGCAGTAGGCAGCCAAATCACATCCGTGACCTCGCTGCGGTCAATCGCCGCTTGGTCCATGCGGACCGGAACCATGTGCCAGAAGCGCACCACCTTGTCGCCCTTGGAGGTCTGATATGCCAGCGCCCCCGCAAAGCCGTTGAGGCTGGCGCGATAGCCGGTTTCTTCTTCCACTTCGCGCAGCGCCGCTTCTTCCCAACTCTCGTCGGCTTTGAGCTTTCCTTTAGGGAGCGTCCAATCGTCGTAGCGGATGCGGCGAATCACCGCAATGCGGCGCCGTTCTGGCGTGCTCTCCCAAAGCAGGCCCCCAGCAGCGCGAATCAACTGGCTTGCTCCTTGGGAAGTCTGGATTCCAACTCGCGGACGAACGCCTCCAGCGATTTGCGCTCCGCCTGGTCCCACTTCACCACCACGAAGAACCGGCCGCGATAAAAGAACACCGTGTCCGCCGAAGGCCGCCAGCGCTGCACCAAATCGAGCGCTACCGCCGAAGAATCCAGCTCGTATGCCCGCGCTTCCAATTTACCGGGGCCTTCGTAGGTCGCCGTCTGCAGCCGGTTCACGGCCGACCGCGGCACGGGATCGGGAGTGGCGGAAAGCGGCGGGTTCGCCAGCCCCGTGCGCCGCCAGACTCCCGCCACGTTCGGAGGAAACAGATCGGGCATCGGCGGCTCGCTGCGGCAGCCCGCCAGCGCCAGCACGAGCCACAGCCAGTTTCTCCGAAGCATCCCTTCGATTCTGACACGGACCGCGCGGAACGCGGTGCTACCATCGCAGTTATGGCCAAATTCAAACCAGCGAAGGGTAAGGCGCGAGAGAGACCGAAACCTCCGGCAGCATTGCCTTGCGTGGTGTTGATTCTGGTCGGGATGGTCTTGCTATTGCTTTTTATGTATTGGGCGCTGAAGAACCGTGCGAACGGATAACCGCAACCCGGACCAGATGCGTCCGGTCGAAATTGTCACCGGCTATCTGGTGACCGCCGAAGGATCGGCGTTGATCAAAGTCGGCAATACCCACGTGCTGTGCGCCGCAAGTATCGAGGACTCCGTGCCGCCCTTCATGCGCAATTCCGGCAAAGGCTGGGTGACCGCGGAATACGCCATGCTGCCTCGCGCCACGGCCAAGCGCACGCCGCGCGAAGTCACCAAGGGCCGGCCCTCCGGCCGAACTCACGAGATCCAGCGATTGATCGGCCGCTCGTTACGTTCGGTAGTCGACATGACGGCGCTCGGTGAACGCACCGTGATGCTCGATTGCGATGTGCTGCAGGCCGACGGCGGCACGCGTACCGCTTCGATCACGGGAGCGTTCGTGGCGCTGGTGCTGGCCCTGCGGCAACTGGTCCAGTTCAAAATCCTCAAGACGATGCCGGTGCGCGATTACGTCGCCGCCACCAGCGTGGGCCTGCTGAACGGTGCGCCTTTGTTGGATTTGTGCTACGACGAAGACTCGCGCGCGGACGTGGATATGAACGTCGTTATGACCGGCGCCGGCCGTTTCATCGAAGTCCAGGCCACCGCTGAGCACACTCCGTTCGACGATGGCCAGATGGCGAGCCTGATCGCGCTGGCGCGCAACGGGATTTCCCAGCTGGTCGAGATACAAAAGAAGGTAGCGCCCATTTGATTCGCCTGTGGTGCGCCACCGGGAATCCCGGGAAGCTGCGCGAGTTTCGCCTGGCGGCGCTTCATCATCCTGAGTTTCAAATCGACCTGTTGCCGGATTTCCGGCTACTCCCCCCTTGCGAAGAGGACGGCCACACCTTCGAGCAGAACGCCATCAAGAAGGCTCGCCACTATGCGCCACATGCTCCCGGCATGCTATTCGCCGACGATTCGGGGTTGGAAGTGGACGCGCTAGCGGGCGCTCCGGGGGTATACTCGGCCCGTTTCGCGGGCGCTTCCGCGACCGACGAAGCCAATAATTCTCTGCTCCTGGAAAAGCTGCGGGGCTCGAACAATCGTCGAGCCCGCTTCGTTTGCACCATCGCTCTCGCGAGCGCCAATCAGTCGCTCGCCGTGTTCCGCGGTGCTGTCGAAGGCGAAATCGCCGCCGAACCGCGAGGCAGCAGCGGTTTCGGCTATGACCCGCTGTTCTTCTATCGGCCCTTCGAGTGTACGTTCGGCGAGGCGACTGCCGACCAGAAGTTCAGCGTGAGCCACCGTGGGCAGGCGCTGCGGGCCATGCTGGAATACGTCATGAGCTTGTAGGGCAGACGATCGGTTTGTGTCGTCTGCCGGGGTAAGCCACAGAAAAAGACAGGCCACAAACCACGATGGCCTGTCCCACAACGCTCACAGCGACGGCAGATCGTAAATCTGCGCCAGCGCGTTCAGGTCCGATCGCAACAAATCCCACTCGCGCTGCACTTTGTCCGTAAAGCGGTGCTCCACCATGATGCGGTTCACGTCGCTGGCAGCCGAAAGCGTCTTGTCCACCTGGTCGCGGACGGCCGGATTATTCTTGTCGCGCTTGTCACCGTAGACGTCCCTCAGCCTCTTAGCGGAGTCCTGCAGATCGTCAGCGCGGTGTTTGGCGCGGTCCTCCAGCCGCGACCCGTCGATCAAGCTGTGTTCCACGGCGTGATCGAATTCACCCTTGAAGCTCGCCGTCCGGCGGGCAATGCTTTGTACTACATCACCGACATCCCTCTTCGTGTAAACCTCGGCACGGTTTGCGTCTTGCGCCCTTGCTACGGGTTGTGAGCCAACCAACAGAAGCGTCCCCAGAGCTAACGCTCCCGTTCCGAAATAACGAGCGAACATAGGTTCGTCCTCCGGGTCGTCTCTGTGCAGACGGCGTGCCACGCCATCGGGAGCGGCGGTCGGAACCGCACAAATGCAGCCGCTACTTGGGCTCGCCGGGTTCGGTTTCGCGGCCTTCCTTCGCGTCTAACTTCATTTTCAACGGAAGCAGCACGCGCAAGGCTACCAGGTTCATAGCTGCCAGGATGAGGGCCAGGAAGAAACGGTTTTGCGCCACGGCCGCGCCTAGAACCCCCGTGTTCCAGATGCTGGCCGCGGTGGCTGTGCCGTGTATATTCCCTTGCGCCTTCAGAATGGCTCCGCCGCCGATGAACCCGATTCCGGCCACCAGCCCCTGGATGATCCGCGATTGAAAGTCGTAGTTCGTCACGCCGGCCGGCGTGGCCAGTAATACGTAGGCGCAACTCGCCATGGCCACCAGAGGGAACGTGCGCAAACCGATGCTGTGCGCTTCCTGTTCACGATACCAGCCGATCGGCAGAGCGAGGACGTAGGCGATCAGCAAACGGCTTATATCGTGCACCGCCTGCCCCCAATCCGGCGCGAAATCCATATCTGCGTATCCTACCGCGAGCCACGTCGCGAATTTTTGCTTTCCTCTCAAAAACATTTGCTGTACATTATGTTTGTATGCAGACAAGCCGCGATTCGTCCCTGTTGCGAAGCTTGGCCATCGCTTTTGGGGACGGAGTGGCCTTCGGTGTGGGCGTAAAGCTCACCCAGGAACCCGGCAAAAAAAAGGTTTCATCGCCGCAACGCGATCCGTCCCCACTGGCGGGACGTCTGGCCGAGATCGAGAAGCGCATGGAGCGGATCGAACAAACGTCTCCGGGGCTCCCGTCCTCCGCTTCGATGAATTTCGACCAGCACGCTTTAAACGCGCTCGTAACGTCGTTTGAAGCGCGCTTGGAGGAACATGCCGGACACGTGGAGCGGTTGATCGCCGAGATGGAAGTCCGGATCGCGCTCGAACTGAAATCCTTGCGGCAGCAGGACCAGTCCCTCACCCACGGAATGAAGGCCCTGCACGACGATTTGATCGGGCTGCACCGCGAATTTGCCGAAGCCGTAGGCGCCATCGTGGAAGAACAAGTCGCCACTCAAGTGGAAGCCGGCGTGGAGAAGATTCAACAATCGGTGGCCGCCGCGGTGGATGAAAAGCTGGGGGCTTTGCGCGAGCAGGTCGAGGCCAAAGCGGCCGAGATCACGACCCTTCAGGAGCGGCTCCAGGAGAGCGACCGCAACGTGCTCGAAGTCATCCTCGGAATGGGCGAATTGTGCCGCCAGGTGGGCGAACGCCTGAGCCATCAGCCCAAAAAAGAACCGTCCGACGCCGAATCGGCCGAGATGCCGCCTTCCGCCGGAGTGCCGGGATTCGCGCAGCACAGCGGCCGCAGCGTTCTGCACATTCCACTGCTCTCTTCGCTCGCTCTCACAGCCGTCGGCCTCTACCTGCTGTACTTCCTGTAAACGCCGCTTCGATAGAATAGTCACGAATGAGCTCACGCGCCGGTCTACGCGTGTTAGCGGCCGCGTTTTGCGCGGTTGGTCTGCTGCCAGCCCAAGACACGGGCGCAGTAGAAGGCCGCGTCGTCAATAGCATCACGCACGCCCCCATTGAGGGAGTAGAAGTGCGCGTGGCCTCATATAAGACCAACACAGATGCGGGCGGCGCATTCCGCATCGACGGCATGAAAGCCGGCCAATACAATTACGCCTTCAGCAAAGAAGGATACGCTCCTACCGGGGAGTTCGACCCGCGCAGGGCTCTACGCATAGGCTTTACCAAAGATGCCGTCCGGCTTGACGTGGAATTGACTCCTTACGCCGCGCTTTCGGGCCGGGTGTTCGATAGCGACGGTAAGCCGGCCGCCAAGGTCGAGGTTGCCGCGAGCAATTTGGTAGAGCACGGCGTCGAGCGCGAAAGCCTCACCGACGACGAAGGCCGGTTCGCTTTTAACAACCTCGCTGCGGGCGCCTACACCCTTCGAGTCAACGTCTCCAACTCCAACAAGGGGAGTCCGTCTCCCGCAGGCGACCACCTGGCCACGTTGCCAACCTACTTTCCCTCCGCTTTGGATCGTGTTCACGCGCAGCGGTTCGCCGTCGAGGCCGGCGCGAACCTCTCCGGTTTCGATATCCGGCTGCGGAGCGCGTCCGTTTATCGCGTTGGGGGCCGGGTTCTCGACGAAGACGGCCAGCCCGCCGCGGAGATTCATGTCACACTCACACCGCGCGCGGCGCAGGCGAGCAGCCTTATCAAGCAGTCGTTCGGCAGCGTCGCGCAGTACGTAATTGCCGACCTCCCAGGCTCCCCGGAAGTCCACACGCTTTCGGGAAAGGATGGCGCTTTCGAATTCCCGGCCGTTCCCGCAGGGGAATGGCTACTGGAGGCTACCGCCGACGGTACTTGGGACAGCGTAACGCACCTTCCCATCATTCGCCGCGGCAGTCAAAACCTGCTGATCGAGAGACAGGACGTGGACCGTCTCGAAATCCGCGTGGCCACGCCGTTCGATCTCCATGTGGAAACCGACTGGGGAGAGGCCCCACTCAATCGCCGCCTTGGATCCGCGGTGTTATCTTTGGAAGGCTTGGATAACACGCTGCCGGGCCCGATATTGGGATCTTTTTCGCGAATCCAGATTTTGCCCGGCCACTATCGCATCACTGCCGGACCGCCGGTCAACGGGTATGCCGCGGCCTCGCTCTTGCTCAACGGGCGTGACGTACTCGGACAAGTCGTCGACCTCCAACCCAGTTCGGGGCCGCTCAAAGTCGTCTACAAGCGCAGCACAACTTCGCTCCGTGGGAGCGTAGACAACGGGCCGGGAGCGACGATTCTTTTTTGGCCGCAAACAACCAATGGCCCACTCGTGATGAATGCGATCACCGCAGGCGTGAACGGAAACTTCGAGACTTTCGTTCGACCTGGCCAGTATTACGTGTTGGCAGTAGACCGCGTCGATACACGTGCGGTCACTGATTCCACGTTCATCGACAAGTTGATCGGAAGCGCTCAAGTGGTCAGCGTTTCCGAAGGCGCCACCGCCGTGGTGCAACTGCCGCTCACCCCCTGGCCTCAGTAGAAATCGCTGCCACTCCTGGCATTGGTGTATACTTCTGGTTTCGCGATCCAAATCCAGCTCAGGAGAACTTCATGTCTCGTTTGTGGACTGTCACATTCTTAACCGCATGTTTCGCAGTTGCCGCGCTCAATGCGCAAGACAACCCATTCAGCGCCGACGCCAAGGGAAGTTACGTGGGTATCAAAAACACCATCACGAGAGCAGCCGACAAGATGCCCGAGGCGAACTATTCCTTCAGGCCGGTCCCCGAAGTTCGCACTTACGGCGAGATCATTGGGCATATCGCAGACATCCAGGTCATGTTGTGCAGTCTGGTGAAGGGCGAACAGAAAGCTCCGGTATCTACAGGCAAGACCTCCAAGGCCGATCTGGCCGCCGCGCTCAAAGAGTCGTTCGACTACTGCGATGGTGTTTATAACTCGATGACCGACGCCATTGGCGCGCAGAAAGTGAAGATGTTCGGCCGCGAGCAAACCAAGTTAGGCGTGCTGAACTTCAATACCATGCACGACAACGAAATGTACGGCACCGCGGTGGCCTATCTGCGGATGAAAGGCATCGTGCCGCCATCGAGCGAACGCCGTCCGTAGCACAGTCGAAAGCACCGCTCCCTTTGGTCACGGCTCAGCAGCGCGTTACCGAGCCGCGACTAAAAGGAGCGGTGCTACTGTGTCGGCCTTGTCACCAACTGCTAGGATAGTATCAGGCAGGTAGGTTATGGTGAAAAAGGTCTCAATTGCGTTAGCGGCTGCCGCGGCGAGTGTTATCCTCGCGGCAGTTCCTCCAAAGATCGAAACTGGACAGGCGGCACAGCCTGTCGCCGCCAAGACCGCCTTTTGGGAGATGTACAAGCCGGCGCGCGCCTGGGCCGCCGATCT
>DATJAK010000337.1:0-25461 GCA_035516375.1 Bryobacteraceae bacterium | reverse complement strand
CGGCGAATGGGATCAGATGAGTGAAGCCTTCGAGGGCAATGGTGTCGCCGTCGCGCACTGCCTCCTGAATGGCTTCTTTGAGGTTCAGTATGTGAGCCAAGGTTTTTCATCATTATGACATGCGGTTACGGAGTGTTTCAGAGCTCCGCAGGCGGGTTTGCAGGGGTTCGATAGCCGTGGCGGGCGCGCACGCGGGCCTTTGGAAAGCGCTTCTGGGCGCTGGCCGTCAACTCCACGCGGATGGTGCGCAACTGGCCCGGCTTGCCGGCGGGCGCTCGATAGTACAGGCTATAGCGGCTGCGAATGCGGCGCATCATGTCCACGAAGGCGGGGCCGGGGTCGTCGGAGCGGATGGCGTCACCACCTGTCTTGGTGGCGATACCCTTCATTCCCGCCTCCATCAGCAGCGTTTCCGGACCCAGCACGGTCCCGATGCTGTGGATGGTTGCGAATGTTTTGTTCCGGAGGATCAATCCGCTCAGCAGCGCGTCTGCTTCCCAGTAATCGCGCACCACCGATTCTTCGCGGCGCGTGCGTACTCCGATGTTGTCGGTGATAATCAGGACCGCGCGTCTGCGTTGGGTCTGGGGCTCCGAGGAGAAGAGCCGCGCGGCATCGTCCACAGCTTTCTGAATCAAGGTCCCGCCTCCAAAATTCAGTGCCAGAACGTCCTCGCGCACGGTGCGCTCGACCGCTGCCAGGTCTTCTGTGAATGGAGCAATCACTCGCGTGCGCGTGTTGAAAACCATTACCGCTACCCGGTCTCCGTGACGCAACTCCTGCAACCCTTGGCGCGCCGCCGCGCCCACGGCTTCGACGTTCAGTCGCATACTGCCGCTGATATCGAACAATAGAATCAGATCGAGCGGCTGTTCCTCAGTAGAGAACTCGACGATCGTCTGTTCCTTGCCCTCATCCAACACACGGAAATCATCTCGCGAGAATCCCGTCAGGATGCGCCCGTCCTCCCCCACGACTTCGGCATCGACGTGAACGAGGCTCACGCGCGCCCGAAACACGGCGGGCTCTTGCGCCAATGCTATGAGAGGCGCGATCGCGAAAATAGCAAGAAAACGCTGCATCAGGATACAGGATTAGATTCGGAGGCGCTGCCGATGGTTACCGTCTTTCGCCGATCAGTCACTTGCTATGTGGCGCGGCTCGATGGATCACCAGCAGAAGCGTGCAGGTTAAGCTCATCGCTTTCGGGCTAACACGAACATGTTGTCCCGCAGATTAATCGGTATTCCCAAAAGGCCGAGCTTAGTGCCATTCAAGCCGTCACTGACCCGGGCAGCAGCGCCGTTGACCATTCCGAGTGTTTTGAGGAGAAAATGCAATGTGTATTGCACCGTAAATGTCTTGCTGATTCTTGTGACTTCCAATACTTCGAATCCGTGCTTTTCGAGCAGCAAGCGCAGCGAATATTGGCTGAAAAGGTTCAGGTGTTCCGGTGGTGTCACCAAGTGCCATTTGAGACCCAGCAGCCGCGAAACGGCGCTTGTGCTATCCGGCGTATTAATCGCGAGCACTCCTTTGGGCTTGAGGATACGTCGCACAGAGTTCATCGTGCCGGGTGGGTCGGTAAGATGCTCGATGACGTCCCACATGGAGACTGCATCGAAGCTCGAAGCCGGAAGCTCGCAGCTCTCTACGGAACCGGTTGCCACGTCGAGCCCTTTTGATCGCGCTACGGCGGACGCGCTGACGCTTAATTCCACGCCCTGCACCTGCCATTTCCGTCGCTTTGCGAGATCGAGAAAGAAACCCGTAGCTGCTCCCACATCCAGCAGCGCACCCGTGGAGCCTACGGCAGCCTCGATGCGGCTCAGACACTTCTCAAATGTCGGTATCATGGCGCGCTTGTCGTTGTCATAGTCTGTATATCCAAAACCGGCTTTGGCGCCGCTGAAGTAATCTGCACTATAGATCGAGTCGGTGGTTGACGGCATGGGCCAAACGAACAGATGCGAGCATGCAGAACAGCGAAACAACTCGTAGCCGCATTTGGATCCGCAACTTGCGGAACTCGCCTCGCAGACCACGCACGAAGGGCTATCGAGTGGTCCGGAGGTTACGTTTTGTTGATTCGCCATCAATTAAAGCCTACCCAAATACCACTTCATCAGCAACGGCAAATATTTGAGAGAGCAGTTCTTGATGCGCGCCGTCGCGTTCCATCTGTGGTGGTTCCTGAGGGTTCAAACAACCGCCGTTTGTGATGAGGTGCCAAGAACGGCGTTTTTCAGCACGGAGACCTGCTGCGGTAGGTGATTCAAACTCGTGTCCAGTGTTTACGATTAAGAAACAGCTGTTCGCAGCCAAGCGTGCGGTGCTCTTGAATCCTATTTCAACGAGCCCCCAGTAGAGGAGAGCGACGAACGCCGCAGGACAGTAAACCGCTCAGTCTTGCTGACCGTCTGAAACTTTCGCAGCTCATCGCCGAGGCCGGGCCAAGTTCGGTAATTGAGGTAAGGAAAGCCAGAAGGCCAAACTACGTAGTCGGCATGCTGCAGTGACGTCAGGGCCGCGTCGGCCTCACGCGGTTGCGATAGCCCCGGATCCAAAAACAGACGCGGAGCCGTCTCCATCTCCGGAAAGAAAAGGGCCGAGGCGCCTCCGAACGAAAGGATGGTTACGTGATAGCGTTTCGAGAGTGAGAAAACCGCACGCCACTCTTCGAAGGTTTGTGGATCGGTAGCCAAGCCATGGGTCAATGGAGAAGTAACGACGGTACGCCAATACCGAAGATGGCCGCGCTGAGTAATGAAGGTGGTGGTGAGATAGAGCAGCAAAGCGACGCAAATGAGCCACCGAAGACGCTGCCGATCGATCATGAGAACCCAGAAGATGATCAGTAAGAAGACGTAGTAAATCCAGCTTTCTGGCGGTCCGTAGAAGAACACATGAAACGCTAGCAGCAAGAGCGCAATCGAACAGATCAGAACATCTCGCTTGGAAAAGGTCTTCCGCGTTCGTAGGCGCGACACCGTGATACCAGCGGCAACGCCTATAACCGAAAGCATGGAAAATATCCAAAAGCCCGCCGCCTGGCCCAGGTAGTATTTCCAGCTGGGGTTCCAAAAGAAGGAACGTCCATATCCGAGCACACCGTAATGGTCGATGCGATATGCCCGGTGCCCGTCTTCCGCGGTAAGCGTAGAAACCAATGGTCCCCACCCGTAGTAAGCGCCCAAGAATACGCCGATGATGAGTCCAGCCAGCACTGACGGCGCGAATGCGCGAACCAAGCGCCTCAATGCGCCGGGCTGAGGCGGTCGAGACTGAACAACCAGTATGATCACCAGCACCAGCCCGAATAAGTAGGCCATGCTCGGTTTCACGAACAAACATATCGTGCATACCGCGAGTGCCCACTCTGCTTTCTCCTCCATGTATAGCGCCAGGGCAGCCATTAACAGAACCGGTTCAATGGCATGGCTGTAGCTGATGACCGGTGGCATCGCAAACGGCCAAAGAAGGATCAGCAGACCAAGATGGAGATATCCCACGCCGATTGCCGTCAGGAAGCGGCTAAACCAATAACAGTAGAGCAGAGCCAGTATATATATGGAACTTACGAAAGCGGTGGGAGTAATCCCGAAAATCGACAACCACACTTGCGAAAGTAGAACGGATAACAGGCCGTAGGCGTAACCAAAGTCGATAGTGGGTCTTTGACCGTCGTGGAGCAACTTCACCAGCATCAAATTGCTGCCGCTGTCGCGGAAGCTCAGAGTGAAGAAGCTGAACAGATCGGGTAAGTTCCAGAGATAAAGAGCGGTTGTGCAGATACTCAGGACTACAAAGATTACCCACTGCCGCGGCCGTTGTGTCAGGAAGGAAGATACCATGTCGTGCAGTCTGCTACTTATTGCGTAAACATCGATGGAGGCAATGTAGTGTTCCGGATCGCTACGATATTCGTATATTGGGTTCCCGGAAGTCGCGCAGTCAGTTCCCGGTAATCTTGAATGCGCCTGAGCCGAGCTTTGGGAGTCAATTCAAACAATTGCAAGCCTATGGCGGTGAGAAACTCGAGTACCTCCACTGGCTTGGAACCGGCGCCGGTGAGGCCATGAGGCCAAAACTCCATGACAAGAACGAGTGGATGGGAACCGCCCAGCGTTCGTTGCATTCCACGCAGTACGTGTGCTTCGTACCCCTGCACATCCATTTTGATATAGTCGACGCTCTCGAGTGACAAGGATTTCAGGAGTTCGTCAACGGTCACGACATCCACTGTGCAGGTTCCGGAACGAAGCTCGTTATCATATAGGCGATTATCACCGCGATTGTCGGCGCATACATAGAGAGTCATGATGCCGGCTTTATCGGCGGCTGCCTTATGCACGCATGTAGTGTTCGTGCCGCCGTTGGCCAGCACAGTCTTCTGAAGGTAGCTGAAGTTCTCCGGATCCGGCTCGATCGCAACGACGCGGCTTTGGCCTTCGGTTCTGCTCAAGGCCAGGGCCGTGTAGTATCCGACGTTTGCGCCGATGTCGAGAAAACTCATGCCGGGCTTAAAAGTCGCCAAAAAAAAATCCGTCTCCGGGCGCTCGTACACCTTCAGAAATAAGGCGCCGGAAGTCACCGGGTCGTGGGGATTCAAGGCGATTCTTGCCGTGCCGACGCGGAGTTCCGCTGGTATTAGCGAACGCAGGACCGCATTCGTTGCCGCTTTTAAGGGTTTCGGCTTCAGTAGCTTCGTATAAACGAACTCTGGGATGGTCAAGGTTTTACAGGCCCTCGCGCGATGCTAGTATCGCAAACTGGAAGCCGCCGGTTCGAGATTAAGATTTGAGTCCGGTAACTGTGGACGCATCGGGTACCAAATCCGGCGAATATGCGGTCTGTAGACGGCCGGCCCGGTGCCGCCGAATTCCCCAGATGAAGAGCGATGTCACCCAATAATTCCAAACCGAGCCAATTACAATTCCAACGAAGGCCGCCAACAATCGGGGCACTCCAAAATCGCGAAAACCGTGGGCCGCTATGAGATTGAAACTCAGCCCGACACTACACGCTATATAGAATAGCGCCAAGCCCTGCCACGCCCGCGCACGATGCAGCCGGGCGGAACGAAACGTCAGGAGATTATTCAGCACAAAATTCAGGGCAATCACGAGAAAACCCGCAATGCCTTGGGATAGATCAAAAGGAAGCCGCAAAAATTGAAGCAGCGAGTATACCAGCAGCAGGTTGGCAATCAAGCCCACCGTGCCAACCATGGAAAAAACCAGATAGCCTACCGGTATCCATCCGCCAAAGAACTTGTCCAATAGCAGTTGCAGATATTCCAGCCCCACCAGAATATCCAGCTTGGATTCGCCGTGGAGCCGGTTGCGGAAGGTATACCCGATTTCGCCGATTCGCACCGGCCGCCGGGCGGAAGCCACCAGATCGAGGAGAATCTTGAAACCGGTGCCACTCAGCGAATACACGACCTCATGAAAATAGCGGCGGGTGAGCATGAAAAAACCGCTCATGGGGTCGGACATTCGGGTGTGACAGATCTTGTTGCTCAGCCAGCGGCCCGCCTCGCTCAACGCAACCCGGCCGGCCGCGAACTCACCTACACTTCCACCTTCTACATACCTGCTGCCGATGACGATATCGAGATCTTCCTGTTTCAGCTTTTGCAGCATGGCAGGCAGAATCTTCTCGTCGTGCTGCATATCCCCGTCCATCACGGCAACATAGGGCGAGCTGGTGGCGAGGACTCCTTCTACCGTCGCAGACGACAAGCCTTTGCGTCCAATGCGATGGAGCACGCGGACGCGCGAGTTCTGCCGGGCCAGTGAACGGGCTAATGCGGCGGTATTGTCCGGCGAATCGTCATCGACAATTACCACCTCGTAATCGATACCAGTTAGGGCGGTATCCAGGGCGTCAACCAGCGCAACCAGATTTGGCCGCTCGTTATACGTCGGGATGATGATGGATAGCTCCATTGACACGGTCCGAAATGATTAACCGGCAAAACAAGAATACACCAGATTCTTTCCGGGCCGAGCTGGTACTACGGCCCCTGGCGTCCCGCAGATACTAGTAGTACTAATTGGATTGCCCGCGCGGAGTCGGGCCTTTCGGACGGAGCGCCGGGCGAAAGCCCGGCGGCGGGCCAGAAGGCCCGTCCCCACGCTCTACCTCGCGGCGGCCGGGCGTTGTGTGCCTTGCCCGCGGCCGGAGACCAGCGCCTGCACCAGGATCCAGGATTTCTCGAATGACGATAGACGCACGCGCTGGGAGAAGACATCATAATTCGCGGCCTCGATGCGCTCCAGAAGCCGGGAATAGATGGTGATCAACGCCCAGAGCGACTTCCGGCTGCGCGGTTCCACCAGCTCCAGCAGCGGCGTCGATTCCAGGTAGTAGGCGCGCGCCCGCGCGGCTTCGAAACGCATGAGCCGCAGAAACGGCTCATTGCGGTTACCCGCGCGCAAATCCTCGGTAGTCACGTGAAAACGGCTCAGGTCTTCAGCGGGAAGATACACGCGGCCCAGCGAGGCGTCTTCGCGAATGTCGCGCAGGATGTTCGTCAACTGAAAGGCCACGCCGCATTTTTCGGCCAGCGGCAAGGCGGCCGGTGTCTCAAATCCGAAAATGTGGATAATCGTCAGCCCCACCACAGACGCAACCTGGTAGCAATACCGGTAGAGCTCGTCGAAGGTTTGGATCTGCCGCGGTTCCAGGTCCGAAGCGACTCCCGCGATCATCTCGCGAAAATACTCGTGTGGAATCACGAAGCGCTGGACGGTATCGTGAAACGCGGGCCAAACCGGGTGCTGGCTGAAGCTCCCTTGAAAGGCCTGTTCCATTTCCCCCTGCCAGCGCTCAATGGCGCCGCGGTTGGCTCCCGGTTCATCGCTTAGATCGTCGCAATAGCGCATGAACGCATAGATGGCGCACATGGCTTTGCGCTGCTCCAGGGAGAGAAGCAGGAACGAGTAGTAGAAATTCTTGGCCCGCTGACGGGCGACACGCCGGCAATAGTCGTACGACTCATCGAGATCTGGCATCAGGCCGCTCGCGAAAAGACCACGCGTGCCAACGAACCGAGCAACAGCCAAACGCGCTCCGCTTTGGAAATGGCCGGGCGCGCGCGGAGAACATCATACCCCTGCGCTTCAATTTTCTCCAGCACGCGCAGCCCGCCGCGGCTGAAGAGGTCGAGATCGAGTGCCAGCCGGCGGTCTACCATGCGCGCAAGCGGCAGCCCCTTCAGAAACAATGCACGCGCCTTCTGGCAGATCTCCTGCATCACCGCGCGAAACGCCGGAGTGAAGCGGTGAGCGAACAGGTCTTCCACCGTGTACCCGTGGCGCTCCATCACGTCCAAGGGAATATAAATGCGATCCTTGAGCAGGTCGGTGGTCACATCCTGCCAGAAATTCGCAAGCTGCAGAGCGGTGCAGGTGGCGTCCGACAGCCGTTGCCGTTCGGCGTCGCGATAGCCACACAGGTACAACACCAGGCGGCCCACGGGATTCGCCGAGCACCGGCAGTAGCCGAACAGCTCCTCGAAATTCCGATAGCGTGTCACCGTCTGGTCCTGAACGAACGCTTCGATCAGATCCGCGAACGGCTGCTTCGGGATGCCGAACTGCTCGACACTTGGCAGCAGCGCCACGAAAACGGGATGTGTGGCGTGTCCGGCGTACATGGCGTCGAGTTCCGCGCTCCACCATTCCAGCAGACGAAGGCTCTCGGCACAGTCTCCGGTTTCATCACCCAGATCGTCGGCCCAACGGCAAAACGCATACACGTTGTAGAAATCCTGGTGCAACCGCTTGGGCAGCAGAAAACTCACCACATGAAAATTCTCGTAGTGGTGAGTAGCCAGCCAGCGCGTGTAGGCCCGCGCCTGATCGAGCGAATAGGTTTGCTGGAGCGCCTCCTGGGACCGCACGAATTCGATGGGAGGCAGTAACGCGGGTGTGCCCACGCCAGATGATTCCTACGGCAGTATCGCCGTCTTGAGGTGCCCGTTGTGGCTCATCAGGTGGCGCATCACTTCGAGAAGATTGGCCAGCGGTTCTTCGCGGTTGACGAAGAAAGCAGCGGTGACATGCCCGGCGCAAATCAAATCGAGCGCTTTGCGGATGTAAGCCGGAGTGTGGTGGAACGTGGCTTTGCAGGTAATCTCGGAGTAGTGCAGCAAAGCCGTGTCCAGGCTTACCTTGCTCTCGTTGGGGCACCCGCCGAAGAAGTTGACGGTCCCGCCGCGCCGCACCATGTCCACCGCCCAGTGCCAGGTTTGCGGCTTGCCTACCGCCTCCATGGCGATATCGACGCCGCGCCCATGGGTCATGCGCTTGATCGCGGGCACGGGATCCGCGTCGGCCGGAGTCTCAATCAGTTCGTCTGCGCCCAGCGAAGCCGCGCGGTCCAGTTGCTGTCGCCGGCGGCCCACCGCGATCACGCGGCACCCGGCCAGCTTGGCCAGCTTCACGAACATCAGCCCGATCGGCCCGAGCCCGATGATCGAAATAGTATCGCCCGGCCGCGGATTGGTTTCCTCGAAACCGCGCAGCACGCAGGCCAGCGGTTCCACCAGGGCAGCATCGTGATAGCTGACGTGAGGCGGAATCAGATACGTGTTGCGGCGGACGATCCGCCCGGGAATGCGAATGTACTCGGCATATGCGCCGTTATTGAACAGCAGGTCTTCGCACAGGTTCTCAAAGCCCCGGCCGCAAAAGTAACACTCGTCGCACGGAGCCGAATTGGCGGCGACTACGCGCTGGCCCACCCGAAACCTGCGGACGTCCTCCCCTACGGCGACCACATCGCCGGCCAGTTCGTGACCGAACACGGCTGGCGGCACAATCATCCGTGCGTGATATCCGCGGCGAAAAACCTTCACGTCCGTGCCGCAGGTAAGCGCCACTTTCACGCGTACCAGAATGTCGTCGCGATCGATTTGCGGAATAGCTACAGGCTCTACCTGCAAGTGTTCCTTGCCGTAAAGCACGGCAGCCATCATCTGGCTAGTCACTATACCCACCTCTGTGGCTGAACGATTATTTTCAACGATTTAGGTCCAGGATGCAATGCCAAATCGAAACCTGAACGGATTTTAACCAACGGTAAACGGTGCGAAATCAGCTCATCTAGCGGTAAATCGCCCGAAAACACCAGCGCCGCTGATTCCTTTTGCAGATCCACCGAGGCACTGTAACAACCGAACAACATACGTTCACCAGCGCAGATATCGGCGCCGGATGCTTCGATACGTTCGGCCGCGGAAGTCTGTGCGAAAAGTAAAATTCGCGCGCCCGGACGGGAACAAGCGATCGCCTGACTCACGATGCCGGGGACGGAGGCAGCGACAATCACCAGGTCGGCGCCGCGCCCTTCGGTCCGTTTCTTAACTTCTGCCGTAAGGTTCACTTGCCGCGGGTCCCAGGCGAATTCGGCGCCGCAACGGCCGGCTAGTTCGATACGTTCGGCGATGGTATCGGTAGCCGCCACACGCGCGCCGGCGCGATGCGCCAGCATCGTGAACATAAGCCCAATCGGACCCTGTCCCATTACCACCACAAAATCGTCCGGCTGCGGATCGCATTGTACGATCGCTTTCAGGCAAGTGTTTAACGGTTCCACGAGAGTGGCACGCTCGAAAGACACGCCATCCGGAATTCTCTCGATGCCACACTCCACGATCCAGTCCATCACCCGCACGTACTGCGCGAATCCGCCGCCAGCCGGCTCAAAGCCGGCCGTGATGCCCACGCGCTTATACAACGGGCATTGCGCGTATTGTTTGCGCTTACAGTAGAAGCAATTCAAACAGGGGATATGGTGGAACGCTACCACGCGGTCTCCCGGTTTGTACTGAGTCACCCCGGCCCCTACTGCGGCGATTACTCCGGCGGTCTCGTGGCCATAGACGCGCGGGGGCTCGAAGAGGTTGTGCTCGATCTTTTTCAGATCCGTGTGGCAAATACCGCACGCTTCCACACGAATCAGGACTTCGCCTGGGCCGATCGCCGGCGTGGGAATCTCCTCCACCGAGACCACACTCTCTCCGCGGTACACGGCAGCGTGCATGGTTACTGGTATAGCGGTCCTGTCAAAATCGGCAGTCGGCAAAGAATTCCCCTAGGGTTCTCGCGGCTCGGGCACAGTTTTGACGCAGCCGGATCAGTTCCGGCAACCGGGCACCCGGTCGGCGCAACATCTGTTTGATTACTCCAATTGTATCGAAGTGGCCATCGGGACGGAGAACCGAGCCGAAATCGTTCGCCATATCTTCGGTGGCAAGATCGGTAACGGCACGTGCGCAGTAGAACGGCAGCCCCAGCGCCTGCGCGCGAACCGCTACGCCTGCGGCCTCCATCTCGACGGCGCTGCCGCCTTCTGCGCGTAGCAAGCGCTTCTCGGCCGCGGTAGCGACCACGTGGTCGGTGGAGATCACGAGTCCTGTGGCCGCGCGATCGCTTCGCGAGATGGGGAGCGCCGGGTATCTGGCGTGCGGTCCCACCACGCCAGTCGCGATCACCGCGTCGCCGATGCCCAGCGCCGAATCGAGGGCGCCACAAAAACCGGTGCTGATGATTGCGTCAGCGGGAAACGCTCGGTGAGCCATGTCAGCGGCCTCCGCGGCTCGCTTCCAGCCGACGCCGTTTGCTACCAGCAAGGCATCGTGTCCGTTCAACCGCGCCGAAAGCGCCCAGTCCACGCCGAGGCTGGATTTGCGTTTCTGATCAGCTCTAGCGGCAATGCCGCGAAATTCCATGGGATCGGAAGCCACAAAGATGAGCCTCATCAGGCTGCGGGCGCACGGGTTTGGGCCTGCCACGGTCCGGTGAACCACTCGACAGCCCGCCGCAGCGCATACGACGCCGGCGCCGGATCGTAGCCCAATTCGCGCTGTGCCTTGGCGTGCGTCACCCACATCTTCTTGCGCGCCATGCGCACGGCGTCGATCGGCACGCGCGGCGGCGTGCCCGTGACCTCTGCCCATGCCGTGCTGCACATGCCGGCGCAGTACGCCACTGCGTAAGGCAATTTCACCGCCGGCGCTTTGCGGCCGGTGAGGCGAGCCAGGATTTCGAAGATCTGCTCCAGAGTCAGATTCTCCGAACCGAGAATGTACCGCTCCCCTACGCGGCCCCGCTCGCAGGCGAGCCAATGCCCGTCCGCCGTGTCGCGGACGTCGACGATGTTCAGGCCGGTATCGATGAATGCCGGCATTCTTCCGTTCAGGAAATCGAGCACCGTCTGGCCGGTGGGCGTAGGTTTCACGTCGTGATCGCCCACGGGCGCAGTCGGATTCACAATGACCGCTGGAAATCCCGCGCGTGCGTATTCCAGCACCACCTGTTCCGCCAGAAACTTCGAGCGCTTGTAGTCGCCAGCCATGTCCCCGAGCGCGACCGGCGTGTTCTCGTCGCCGATGTCATCGTGCGGAATTCCAATCGAACCCACCGTGCTGGTGTAGACGAATCGCGAGATGCCCGCCTGACGCGCCGCTTCCAACAGGTTCCGGGTGCCATCCACGTTCGAGCGGTAGAGCTCTTGCGGGTCTTTGACCCACAGGCGGTAATCGGCGGCCACATGAAACACCAGACCGCAATCGGCCACGGCGCGTTCGAGCGATTTGGGGTCCCGCAGATCGCCAATCACCGGCTCCGTATCGAGACCGGTGACTTGACTGCCGGGCCGCACCAGCGTCCGGACCTCATAGCCGCGTTCCAGAAGCACACGCGCCACGTGCCATCCGAGAAAGCCCGAGGCGCCCGTGACGAGAGCGGGTTTGCGGTCGGCGGATGTTCCCATCCGGCGGTGCTCCGGCTTCGGCCGGGGCTGCGGATCGGGGTCTAACGCAGCATCCACGCCAGCATCTTGAGATTGTCGGCCACTCCGGCGTTAATGCTCAGCGCCGCCGACGGTTCGAATCCGCAGTGCACCATGCAATGCTCGCAACGCGGATCGTTGCCCTGGCCATAGCTCTCCCAGGGCGTTTGCGTCATGAGAGCCTCGAAGGTCTTGTAATGGCCATCGGTGATCAGGTAGCAGGGACCCTTCCAGCCTTTCACGTTGTAGGTCGGATTGCCCCACGCGGTGCAGGGAAGCTCTTTCTCGCCCTTCAGGAAGTCCATGTACAGCGGCGTCTGGCGAACCGCGTATTTCTTCGCCAGCCGGTCGATGTCCTTAAACTTTTCGTGGATGTCGTCGCGCGTGAGGAAGATCTCGCGGTCGTCCACAGACGCGTAGCCATAGGCGGGTGCGATTTGGTGGCCGTCCACGTTGAACTGCTTGAGGAACGCGAACAACTCGTCGATCTCGCGCATATCGGTTTCTTTGTAGATCGTGGTGTTGGTGCAAACCTGGAATCCGGCGGCTTTGGCTGCTTTGATGCCTTCGATGGCCTCGCGGAAGACGCCTTCCTTCTCCACGCAGATGTCGTGCGTCTTTTCCATGCCATCCAGGTGCACGTTGAAATAGAAACGCCGGTCGGGCTGGAATTCCTTGAGGCGCTTGCGGATGAACATTCCATTGGTGCAGAGGAAGATATACCGGTTGCGTTCGAGAATCCCTTTCGATAGCTCGCCGATCTGCGGATACATCATCGGCTCGCCACCGCAGATGGAGACCATGGGAGCTCCGCACTCATCCACCGCCGCCAGGCACTCTTCCAGAGGCAGGCGTTCGGTGATGGTGGATTCATACTCCCGAATGCGGCCGCAGCCCGTGCAGGTCAAGTTGCAGGCATGCAGAGGCTCCAGCATGAGCACAATCGGAAACCGCTTGTTGATCATGGGGTGCGGTTGCCGCTTCTGGTTTGTCTTGGGAGGCAGGATGCGGAATGGATTTGCCCCGTCGGCAGCCGGCGCCGCCGTCTTCTGCCACTCGGGCCGAGGGCGCATCTTGTTCTTGAAAATGTACCCCGCCATGCCGGCGGTCATCGTCAGTGGAAATCTCATTTCACCTATCCGATCGAGCGCCCCTGCTTGACGTACGTCGCCAAGGCGAGCAGCGGGAAATAATCTTTGTACAAATGGTAGTTCAAATAAAACACTTTAGGGAAGCCGGTTCCGGTGGCCAGATGCTCGTTCCAGCTTCCGTCGGAATTCTGCGTGTCGAGCAAGTATTCGATGCCATCGCGCACGCTGAGGCTGTCCGAATCCCCACCCGCTATCAGGCCCATGATGGCCCAAGCCGTTTGCGAAGGCGTGCTGGGCCCGGGCGTGTACGTTCCGCGGTCGTAACTGGCGCAGCTTTCCCCCCAGCCGCCATCGGCGTTCTGGATGGAGCGCAGCCATTCGCCGGCGCGCAGGATGTGGGCTTCGCGGTCGTTCTCACCGGAAGCCGCCAAGCCGCGCAGCGCAAAACAAGTGCCGTAGATATACGCAACTCCCCAGCGGCCGTACCAGCTTCCGTCCTGCTCCTGGTTACGAATCAGCCACTCCACGCCGCGCCGCACCGATCCATGGCTGCCGGCGATGCCGTGGGCCGCCAGCGCTTCCAGCACGCGGCCCGTGATGTCGGGACACGCCGGATCGAGCATGGCGTTGTGATCCGCGAACGGCACACCGTTCAAGAACTCCCAATTGTTGTCGGCATCGAATGCCGCCCAGCCGCCGTCCTTGCCCTGCATCGCTATCAGCCAATCGAGCGCCCGGCGGTGGCAGGCTTGTTGTGCGGGACGATCGCTGGCTTCCACATGGCCCAACGCCAGCAGGACCATCGCCGTGTCGTCGATATCCGGGTAAAAGTCGTTGCTGTATTCAAACGCCCAGCCGGAGGGTTCGGTATTCGGCCGCTTCAGAGACCAATCGCCCTTGCGGCGGATCTCCTTCGAGAGCAGCCAGTCGGCCGCGCCTTCGAGCGCCGGATGATCGCGATCGGCGCACGCCAGAGCATAGGCGCCGATGGCCGTATCCCAGACCGGTGAAAAGCACGGCTGGAAGAAGAAGCGCTTGCCGTCATCCACCAGCAGCGTATTGAATTGCCGGAGCGCCTCGACACGCAATGGGTGATCGGCGGGATACCCGAGGGCGTCCAGAGCCATTACCGAATACATCATGGGCGGATAAATCGCTCCCAGACCGTCGGAATGGTTCAGCCGTTCGATCATCCACTCGGAGGCGCGCTCGATGGCCTTACGCCGCACCGATGCGATCGGGTGGCGCTCCCAAAATTTCAAAAACCGGTCCGCGGCCAGGAAGAACGTGCGCCAGCTAAATAGCTTTTCGGATTTGGAAAACCCGGGGCTTACGCCGGGCGCCCACAGTTCGTCCAGGTTGAAGCCGAGTGGAGCCGGCCGGCTGAGCCGCGCCACTTGGGTTAGAGCGAGCGACACCACGATGGCGCGTGTCCATGACGACATCTGATACAGGAAATCGAACGGCAGCAGGACGACTTCCGGCGGAATCGTCGGACAATATTTTCGCGGATAGAGTTCGAACAGGCTCAGGTTGACCTTGACGTAGCTGTTGGCCGCCTGAATTCCGCCCAATTCCAGAATGCGCTGCTGCAGCTGCCGCAGGCGCGGATCGTCCACAGCCAGGCCCGCCAACTTCAACGCGAAGTAGGCTTTGACGGATGCGCTGATCTCAGACGGGCCTTCGACATAGATATTGAAGCCGCCATCGGGCAGCTGGCGATCCAGGATGGAAGCCACCGCTTTGTCGATCAATGGCCTCGAAAGCGGTTCCCACTTCCCGTTCTCGGGCGGATAGAGCCAAAGCTGAAACAGGATGTAGTCGGCTTCGAGCGTGGTGTCGGCCGTGAGTTCTGCGCACCAGTGGCCGTTGCCGGCCTGCAGGGAACTGACGTAAGCTGCTGCCCCGCGTACGGCACGGCGAGCGGCCGGCTCGAGGCTGCGCGCAACTTGTGCCGGGGCGCTCATCGGATCGACGCGGTCAATTCCGCCGGAAGCGAGAACCGAACGTCCTCATCCACCATTTCCACTTCCTCCTTTTGCCGGAAACCATTCTGGTGCAGAAATTCGATCAGCTCTTCAACCAGGTGCTCGGGCGCCGACGCTCCCGCCGTGACCCCTACATTCCTGACGCCTTCGAGCCACCCGAGGTCCACGTCGCCGCGGTCATTCACCAGGTACGCGCGCACCCCGAAGTTCTCCGCCACCTCCACCAACCGCTTGGAGTTCGAGCTGTTTTGGGAGCCAACCACCAGCAGCAGGTCAATGGCTTCGGAAATTGCTTTGACGGCCATCTGGCGGTTCTCGGTTGCATAACAGATGTCCTGCGCCGGCGGGCCCTGTATTTGTGGGAAACGCACTTTCAACCGGCTAATGATCTCCTTGGTTTCATCTAGGCTCAATGTGGTCTGCGTGAGGTATCGCACGCGAGTCGGGTCGGGCAACTCCAATCGATCCACATCCTCTACGGTTTCGACGAGGTAGCTGGATTGGGGAACCTCTCCTAATGTGCCGATCACTTCGTCGTGGTCCTTATGGCCAATTAGTACGATGCTGTACTGCTCACGGCCGAATTTCACCGCCTCCAGATGCACTTTGGTCACCAACGGACAGGTGGCATCGATGACTTCCAGGTGGCGCTCCTTGGCCTGTCGGCGCACTGCCGGCGACACGCCATGTGCACTGAAGATTGCCCGGCCGCCCTCGGGAACCTCATCCAGTTCTTCCACAAAGACGGCGCCGGCGCTCCGCAGCTCGTCCACGACATGTTTGTTGTGAACGATTTCTTTTCGGACGTAGACTGGGGGCCCATACAGATCGAGTGCGATTTTGACCACATCGATCGCCCGTACCACACCGGCACAGAAGCCTCGTGGTTTCAAAAGAAAAATCTTTCGATCCACACCATCCGGGTTCCAAGCGAAAGGCTTTAGAGGCATAGGTTGAGTCAGATTTTATCGATTATAACAGGGGAGTTAAGCCGAAGGTTAGTGAAAATGTGAAGGAACGCAAGGGGTTGTAAGCCGAAAAGGGCAGTGTGGGGCACGTTCCAGAGCCGATTGGTACGTAGCCCATCCATTCTGTGGTGGGCAACTCCAGATTTGGATTTGCCAGTACAGTCTTGCTAGTTACCCGATGCAGAGGCCCGCGCTTCTGCGCGATTTCTGCGCGAATTGTTCGAAAGATCGCTAATTTCCTTTGCAAGTGTAATGCCCGCCAAGTATACTAACTCGTCCGGTTTCTTTGCGTGCGATTCACCTGCGGCACAAGCTGCCGCGCCAACCAACCGGTCAATTCAATGAGGAGCTGAGAACCATGACTCGATCGGATGCACTTGCGCCCCGCCTTGCCCCAGCTCGACCGATGGCTGCCACGACAAAACAAAGCCATTGGCCGGTTGCCCCCCTCGTCCTAGCGTGCGTGGTGTGCTATCCGCTCGCAGCTGCCACGTTGTGCGTGAATCCGGATGGCTCAGCGGGGTGCCAGAAAACCATTGGCGCGGCCGTTGCCGCGGCGTCGCCCGGCGACACGGTCAACGTGGCCGCGGGCACGTACAAGGAAGACTTGAACATCTTCCAGCCAATCACGCTGATTGGCGCAAACGCCGCCAGCACGATCATCGATGCCACCGGGTTGGCCAACGGCATTTACGTGGACGGCATCGATAATCCGAACCTCGCCAACGTATTCATTTCCGGGTTCACAGTACAGAATGCGAACTTCGAGGGAATCCTGGTGACGAATGCATCCGCAGTCACGATTTCCGGCAACATCGTCACGAACAACGACAAGAACATCGTTCTCTCAGAAACGGCGCCAGCCTGCCCAGGCCTGCCCGATTTTGAGACCGGAGAGACATTCGACTGTGGTGAAGGAATTCATCTGCTCGGCGCGAGCCATTCCACCGTTGCTAACAACACCGTGCATAGCAACGCCGGCGGGATCCTGATAACCGATGACACCGCGGCAGCCCACGATAATGTCGTAACCGGAAACACGGTGACCGACAACGATTTCGACTGCGGGATTACACTTGCCTCCCATCCGCCCGCCATGGTTTCGGGGTCGCAAACGGCGTTGGGCGTGTATAACAACCACGTGATCGGCAACCAGTCGCTACGAAATGGCGCAGGTGGCGCGGGCGCCGGTGTGGGTATCTTTGCCTCCGCGCCCGGCACGGCGGCGTACGGCAACGTGGTGGCGGACAACCAGATCTCCGGCAACGGCATCCCCGGAGTATCGATCCACGGACACACGCCCGGTCAGAACCTCAACGATAACGTGATTATCGGGAATACCATCAGCAACAATGGCGCCGACAACGGCGACACGCCAACACCCGGACCGGCGGGCATTAACGTCGCGGGCATCTCGCCCATTTCGGGCATGATCATCGCAGGCAACACCATTACCATGGAGACTTTTGATGTGGCGGTAAATATACCCGGTCAAATCGACGTGCACCGCAACTCCTTCAGCGGCGCCATCGGCATCCTGAACCTGGGGCGGGGAACCGTAAACGCCGACGGCAACTATTGGGGGTGCGGAACGAACCCCGCCTCCTTATTGGGAGCCTTCGCCGGCTGCGCCACCACGAGCGGCAACGTTCCGGTGAATTCCTGGCTAACCGCGGCGCCGCAGTAGCGGCCAGCCGAAACCAGTGACGCAACTGCGGGTGATGGTCCACGCGATCGCCCGCTCTTGCGGGCAGGGGTAACCTCTCTACGGGGTGGAGAACTCTTTAATCCGCAACCACAGTATCTCTGGTGCCAGTATTTGCCAGAGAAGCGAACCGGCGGATCGCCGGACGATGGCCTCAACTGTATTTCGCGGCGACGCCGCGCGAGTGCCGGTCTGAGGTCGAGAGCGCCGCGAACCGCAGCCGTATCGCCGGATTGGATGGCCTGCGGGCGATCGCCATTCTGGCCGTGTTGCTCGCTCACAGCCTGGAAGTTTCGGTGGCACGCAGCCCTTCCGATGCACGATGGATCGCGATCGCCAGTAAGTTCGGGCCATTCGGGGTGCGGCTGTTTTTCGCCATCAGCGGCTATTTGATCACCTCGCTGTTCCTCCGCGAACTGAAAGCGTACGGGCCGGTGCTCGCGCTCCGCATGTTTTACATCCGGAGAGTCTTTCGCATCGTTCCTCCGTTCCTCCCGTACCTGGCAGTTCTGGCGATCGGCGGGGCGCTGTGGCATTGGCCAATTCGGGAACTGGAAATCGTCCGCGCCGGCGCGTTCCTGGGGAACTACTTTCCCGGAAGCTGGCTGGTGAACCACTTCTGGTCGCTGGCGGTGGAAGAACACTTCTACCTGTTTTGGCCGCCCCTGATGGCCTTGGCAGGGCAAAGCCGGTCGAAATGGTGTTGCGTCGCGATTGTCTCGGCCGTGGCCGTTCTGCGAACTCTGACGCTGGCGCGGCATCCTGTCGCTGACCATTCCTGGTTGCTTCTCGAAACGCACCTGATCCTCGACTTTCTCGTATACGCGGCGCTGCTCGCGCTGCTAATCCGAAATCCTTCGATCCGGCGATGGCTTTGTGCTCACGCGCGACCCGCGGTTTTGGGTGGGCTGCTGGCCATGCTGCTTCTGGTGAACCTGGTGGCCCCGAGGGTCACTGGGTTTGATCCACGATCCCTGGAGGCGATGCTGTTCGCATTCCTGGTAGTCCTCCCGTCGCTCCGGCCAGAAATGACGCTGGTGCGATGGCTGGAGCATCCGGTGCTGGTGTGGATCGGCAGGCGGTCGTACTCGATCTACATCTGGCAGCAGCTATTCCTGCTGCCGCTGGGCGTGACGTTTCTGCGCAACTGCGAATGGTTCGTTCCGCGGCTGATCCCGATCTTCGCGGTGGCCGCGCTCAGTTACCGGTTTCTGGAACAGCCGATGATGCGCCAAGGCAGGGAACTGGCCGCGAGGCTCAGCAAGCCTGCTCCGCAGGCGGCATCGTATAGCGTGACATTCAGGTGATCGCTGACGGTCGGCTCCTCCAAAATGCCGATCCCGGTTGCCAGCAAAGTTGCTACCCGATATGGTGACTCGCCGATTCACATTTACTCCCGTGCGGGTGAGGTATTCATTCAGGACAGAACGTCGGTCGGTTCACCCAAGTATGGTTACTATTAGCGGCGAGCTCAAGTACCGCCACGGGTTCCGCAACGTGGTCGGGGGCTAGGGCGATTCCAGCTGTAACGATTCTCTCGGCAGCCGCTCGAAGACCGTACTCGGAGATTTCAACGTATACGTATTTGTCATCAATGGCCTCAGCAAACGCTGCTGGAAAGTAGCTGGATCCGTTTGGACCAGATCTAGGCTTCATAGACCTCGGCACGACCGACCCGTCCCGATTCAACATGAAGCGAAAAACGTTAACGGTTAACCGGCCGCTTTCAGCTCCCGCGAATATTGCGCCGATTATGTAGTCGCCGCGGAGCCATTGCTCGTATTCAGGATACCCACGGATTGGAGCCACCAGCCGAGTAAGTTCACTGGATATCCGCTCATTGAAATCATGGATGCGATCAGCCATCGAACGGCGCTGACGGACCACTATGGAGTCGCCCTGCATCGTTTGGCGAGCAATTGCGATGGCATCGAATGCATCTGTCGAAATATTACCGTCCATGGCGAAGGCAATTCCGCCGACCAGACCGACCTTGCACACCTTTGTCGTGCCGCCACGGCCAAGCCTCAGGTTGCTATCGCCTGCGATCACGGCCGTGTTTGCGTTCCAGATAGCTATAACTGACGTAGCGTCGGCCCTGCCCGCGCAAAGCAGAATGCTCGATACAGTCAGAACGCGACACAACATACCTACGAGTATATCGGGACACCGGTCACTCCCTCAGTCCGCGTTCGGCCTTCAGTCCGCGTTCGGCCTTCCAAACGTGATGGGAGGCCGTTGTCTATTAGCACCAGTACTTTGGCGGTGCCAAAATCATTTCAAACTACATTCTAAGCCAGCAGATCAGTTGTACAATAGCCAGATCGAAATGCGGGATAGAATAACGCCCGGAAAGAAAGCAACGTCTGGAATCTGGTTACTGCTGCTCTGCGCTCCAATGCTTTCTGCTGACGTTCTTAGCGAGGACGTTTCTACGACCGGCACTATGGGAGTACAAAATTCATTGGCGGTTCCTCAGTTCGATCCATCCTTGGGTACGCTGAACTCAGTTGTGTTCACATTCAACGCGGATGCGACGTTGACATGGCAATGGGCAAGCAACAATGGTGGTGGTTTCACGGATTATACCGTCCCCGACGTGTCGGTGAGTTTTCTCAATGCAGACATTTTGTTCGGCGGCGGTCCAGTTGACGGTCCGTTTCCTGATCCGCTCTTTTGTGGGCCTGCATATGCCTCAAACCCACCGTTCTCCGCTCCAACCTGCTCTCCCGTGACCACACATCTCGACCCTGAGGTTGGATGGTTGGCGGGCATTCGTATACCGGGAACCCTGGTTGGTAATTCCGTGACCCTGACGCCTGGTATGTTCCCCGGCCCACCGGGTATTAGTTTTCCATTCGGTAGCCCTAGCCCTGTTTCAGTTTCCGATTTCGTAGGTGGCGGAATTTTGTCTCTTCCTGTTGAAACCGATCTGACGGGAGCCTTGACGGACGGATTTGCTGAATCCGATAACGGCGGTAGGGCTACCCTGACCAGCATAGACAATCCAACCTGGGACTTGTCCTTGCAATACGATTACACACCCGCTCCGGAACCGCACATGTACGCATTCCTGGCCTGTGTGGTGGCCGCCATAGCAATCGCGGCTTGGAGAAGAGCGGCTTCCCCGGAAGTTGAGGCAGCCACTCAGCCCCAGTAGCCGCACAGCCCGGTAGTCGCGCCATCGCGTTTTGGCCCCGGCGCCGTTCGTATGTACAATGTAGCTGCGGATGGAGTTCGATTGGAACGAGGCGAACGTGGCACACATCCGACGGCACCGGATCTCGGCGGAGGAGTGTGAAGCGGCTTATCAGAACGGGCCGATGAGCGCCGCAGGCTTTGCCTCGGGGAGACGAACGCGGCCCGACTGCTGACGTTCGTGATTACCGAGCGCAAGGGCAAGATCCGGTTCGTGACCGCGCACCCAATGTACGCGAAACAGCGGGAAATTTACAGAGGAGAGGAATGATGCCCACCAAGACCAGGATTCCGAAGTTCAAGTCGGAAAGCGACGAGGCCGCGTGGTGGGACGCGCACCCGGAGGTCGTCACGGCGCTGTTCCTGAAGGCCAAAAAGGAAGGCAAGATCAAGCGCCTGCCTATCGTCCGTGGCACCACGAGATCCACGACCATCCGCCTGCCGATCGCCGATATTGAGACGGCGCAGCAGATTGCCGAGAAGCGCGGCTTGCCGTATCAAACCTATCTCAAGGGTCTGCTCCATCAAGCCCTGGAACGGGAGCGGAAAGCGGGTTAGACCGCGACGTAAAAGCCCGCCGTTTTGCTGGTGAGCGCGGAAGGAATCGAACCTTCAACCTAGTGATTAAGAGTCACTTGCTCTGCCAATTGAGCTACGCGCCCGCTATCAGGTTGGCTGGGAGTGGCCGCGATTTAAATCGCGTCCAGCCGATTATAGCATCGTCGCCCGCGCGTCACTCCTTCGGCGCAGAAAAAATTGAAGCGGCGGCGATCTGCGCGATGTCGAGCAGCTTGGGCGGCGTGCCGGCCATCGTGCCGAGGGCATCGCGGAACATCGTCTGGCAGAACGGACAGGCCGTGCCAATGATCTGCGCGCCGGTCGAAACCAGCTGCTCCGCGCGCATCACGTTCACCCTTTTGCCTTTTTCCTCGCCCAGAAACATCTGGCCGCCGCCGGCCCCGCAGCAGAACGAGCGCTCATGCGAGCGCTCCGGGTCCACCACCTCCGCGAACTGCCCGACCACTTCGCGCGGCTCGTTGTAAACGCCGCGGTATCGGCCCAAATAGCACGGGTCGTGGTAGGCCACCGTGGCGCCGTTGTGCGCGGGCGCGGGCAAACGGTCCCGCAGCCGCGCCAGCAGCTCGCTGTGATGCTCGATCTCGAATGTGCCGCCGAACTCGCGCCAGTCTGTACCGATCGTGCGCACGCAGTGCGGACAGATCGAAACCATCTTGCCGACTTTGGCCGCGCGCAGTTTTTCGATGTTCGCCTCGGCCACTTGCGAGAACAACAGATCGTTGCCCAGCCGCCGCGCCGGATCTCCCGTGCACTTCTCGCTGCGCAGAACGCCGAAGCTCACCTGCAAATGCCGCAGCACGCGCACCAGGTCGAGCACAATTTCGCGGCCCTGCGGATCGTAAGCACCCATGCAGCCCAGCCAGAAGCAGTATTCCTGTGTGCCGTCGTAAATGGGCAGTTCGTTCTTCTCGATGAATTTTTGGCGCTCGCTGGCGGGAAACCCCAGGGAGTTGCCGTTGCGCTCCAGATTCAGGAAAAACTTGGTGCCGTATTCGTCCTCCCACTTTCCCGTATTCACCGCGCCGCGCCGCAGCCCGATGATGATGGGCAAATGCTGTATCCCCACCGGGCACTGGTATTCACAGCTTCCGCAGGTGGTGCATTGGAAGGCCGCTTCATCGGAGATGTGTTGGCCGAGCAGCGGCTGTTCATTGCCGGGGCCGAACTCTTTGAGATAGCTGCGCAGCCCCAGGATGACCTCTTTCGGGTTCAGCACCTTGCCGGTGTTGTACGCGGGACAGTGTTCCGTGCAGCGGCCGCACTCCACGCACGTAAAAGCCTGCAGCGAGTCAATTCGGGTTACATCCTTGCCGGTGTCGAGGCCAAAATCCTCATCGCCCGAGAGTGGAGGAATGCGGCTGAACCCGGCGCGGCGCAGAAATACCGTCACCGGGCTGAGCACCAGGTGCAGATGCTTGGTATGCGGAATCAGCGGCAGGAACAACAGCAGTGTGAGGGTGTGGCACCACCACACCACGTGGCCCTCCGCCGTGCCCTCGCCGTACAGCAGTCCGGCCAGATACGTGAGCATCAGCATGAGGATCAAGCCGGCAATCACCAGCGACTCCGGCGACAACTGGCCCAGCCACACCGGGCGCACGAAGGCTCTCCGCACGAAAAGACCGGTGATGGCTACCGAGACGGCCACCGCCCACGCCGCTACGAAGCCGAAGTAAAAGTGGCCGAAGCCGCTGGCTGCCGACAGAAAACCGGCGCCGAATGCGGATGCCAGATGATTGAGCGTGATCAGCGCAAACGCGCAAAAACCCCAGAAGACGAATGCGTGTGCGATGCCCGCCAACGGCCGCTGGCGGATCACTTTTCCCTGAAGCAACACCTCCCATAAAAGTTGCCGGATGCGCGGACCGGCCGGCTTCCAATCGAAGTCGGGGGTGGCGCGCGAGCGCCGTAAAATGTCGATAACTTTTCGGAAACGCCACCAAAAGAGCGCGCCCGACGCCGCCATCAGTATGACCAGGATGGCGCGTTCCGTCGCCGTGGCGGAGATCATACGCTCCCATTATGTAGCATGTGGAAGCAGGAAGGCTTCGCTAAAATGGGCCGTTGGAGGTCACTTGCGCATCGTCCTATCGGGAGTGGCAGGCTTTATCGGTTCGCATTTTTGCGATCGTGCCCTGCGGGAGGGTCACACTGTTGTAGGTCTCGACAATTTCTTGACGGGGATTGAGCAAAACCTCGAACACCTGAAGAGTGAGCCACGGTTTCATTTCACCAAACAGGACATCACTGAAGAATTTTCCATCGAAGGGCCAGTGGACTGTGTGGTGAATATGGCCTCCCCGGCGAGCCCGAAGGACTATCACGAGCACCCGATCGAGACGCTGGAGGTTGGGTCCATCGGCACCGGGCGAATGTTGCAACTCGCATGGGAAAAGAAGGCGCGGTTTCTGTTGACCTCGACTTCGGAATGTTACGGCGATCCGCAGGTGCATCCCCAGGTCGAGACCTATTGGGGCAACGTAAATCCGGTCGGGCCGCGCTCCTGCTACGACGAGAGCAAACGCTATGCCGAAGCCGTAACCATGGCGTACCATCGCAAACACGGCCTGCGCACCAACATCGCCCGCATCTTCAATACCTATGGGCCACGCATGAAACTGAACGATGGGCGCGTGGTGCCCGCCTTCCTCGATCAGGCATTGCGCGAGGAGCCGATGACGGTTTATGGCACCGGCCAGCAAACCCGGAGCTTTTGTTACGTCAGCGATCTCGTGGATGGTTTGTACCGGCTCATGCTCTCGGACGAGCGGTATCCCGTCAATCTGGGCAATCCTCGGGAAATGACGATTCTCGAGTTTGCCGAGCAGATCCGAAAGGTCACCGGCACGCGATCGGAGATTGTGTTCAAGCCGCTTCCGGAAGACGACCCGAAGCGGCGCCAGCCGGATATTCGCAAAGCCGGGAAAGTTCTGGGCTGGCGTCCGGTTGTTTCGCTCGAGGACGGTCTAAAGCCAACCGTGGAATATTTCCGACGCGTGCAGGCGATGAGTGCGTAGCGCGGCGATGCGCGCATCAGGGCGGGCCAACGAACCCGCGGTGTAAAATCAGTACAACCGCGGACGTGATGGAACCGGTAGACATAGCGGCCTTAAAAGCCGCTGGCCCGCAAGGGCCGTGTGGGTTCGAGTCCCACCGTCCGCACCAACGCTTCGCTACCGGCATGATAAACTAACTTCTGCGCCCCCTTACAGAATGTTGCTTGCCAGAGAGTTTGTCGTCTATCTTTCCAGACAGCTCGTCGCGAGGTTGACTCCGAGCATCCTCGAGACCACCAATCCCGAGCTCGTTGCCGACCGGGTTGCCGAGGTGATTTCGGGCGAGTTGGCCGTCGAAGACCGCCTCAACGACGAGGTGCGAGACCTGCTCAGCCAATACAGCGAATACATGCGCCGCGAGGGCGTCAGTTACCAGGATATGTTCCGGCGCATCAAGAATACGCTCATCTCGCAGCGCAAGGTCATCCGCGCATCCGGACGAGATACGGGCGACGCCATGAAGCTTTCGCGCGACAAAGTCACCGACATTTCTCACAAAGTCGTCGAAATGTTGCGCAAGAGCCGCGAGCTGCGCCTGAAAGATAAAGACAGTAACAATGTCCGGCTGGAGATTCTGCGCGTGATGACCGAGTTGCTGACGGCGGAGGACAAAGTCGATCGCATGGCACGTCAGAAGATCCGCTCGCAGAAACGCGAAATCCCGGAAGGCACCGAAGAGTGGGACCTCCTACACCGCCGCTATTATTCCGAGGAACTGAAAAAGCTCGGAATCGACCTGGCCAAGTAGCACAGGCCTCCTGGCCTGTGAATGTGTGGCGCAGACGGTGGTTTGCCCACCACGGAGGCCTACGCTATCTTTTATACCCGATCATCCGCAAGAACCCGCGGCGCTTTTCCGCGTCTTCCGCCGTTTCCACGCCTTTCGGCGGAAAGCCGTCGATCACGCCGATCACACCGCGGCCTTGTTCGCTTTCCGCCACCACCACCTGAATGGGGTTCGCGGTGGCGCAGAAAATCGAACAGACTTCCGGCACATCTTTGATGCGGCCCAGCACATTAATTGGGTAGCCGTCGCGCATCACAACCACGAAAATGTGTCCGGCCGCCAAA
>DATJAK010000336.1:0-30345 GCA_035516375.1 Bryobacteraceae bacterium | reverse complement strand
GGCCAATTCATCAGGACTGGAAATGTGCGTGCCCAGTCCCGGCCGCGCCAGGAACAGGGCTTTCGCGGTAAGCACGCGCGTATCGAGCGGATCGATTGGTCCGCTCGCCACTCCAAAATGCACCATCATGCCGCGCGTCTTCAGGCACTCGAATCCCTTCAGATAGGTCGCCTTGCCCACCGAATCGTACACCACGTCGACGCCCTCGCCGCCGGTGAGCCGCTTCACCTCCGCCACCCAATCCTGCTGGTCGTAGAGAATGGTCGCGCTCGCGCCTGCCTCGCGCGCCAGCGCGGCCTTCTCCGGCGTGCCCACAGTGCCGATCACCCGCGCGCCGAGCATCGCCACAACCTGCACCAGCAGTCGGCCTGTGCCGCCGGCCGCAGCGTGAACCAGCGCCGTGTGACCTTTCTGAATCGCAAACGTGGAGTGTGTGAGGTAATGGGCGGTCATGCCCTGTAGCATCGCGGCAGCGGCGGTGGTCAGTTCGACACCGCTGGGAACACGCACCAGCATCTTCGCCGGCACAGTAGCATACTCCGCATACGACCCGCGCACCATGCAATAGGCCACTCGATCCCCGGCCTGGAACCCGGTAACGCCTTCGCCCACGCGCTCCACCGTTCCCGCGCCTTCCGAGCCGAGAATGGCCGGCAGCGGAATCTTGTTGACGCCGCTGCGGGCATTTACATCCGTGAAGTTCACGCCCGAGAATGCCAGCTTCACGAGCACCTCGCCCTTTGCGGGTTCGGGAATTGGGCGGTCGCCAAAACGCAGAACCTCGGCCCCGCCGGTCTGTTCGATATAGGCAGCTTTCATAGAACGGCTATTTTCCCGAGAACACCGGCTTGCGTTTTTCGAGGAAAGCGCGCCGGCCCTCCTGATAGTCGGCGCTCTCGAAGCACTGTTTCACCAGCGATTCGCAGCGCGCGATATCTCTCGCTGCCGCATCGCGCAGCAGTTCGCACACCGTGCCTTTCACCGCACGGATGGTGAGCGGCGCGTTCGCAGCAATGGTATCGGCCAGGTGGCGCACGTAGCCTTCGATTTCGGCATCCGGCACGATCCGGTTGACCAACCGCATGTGGCGCGCCTCCTCGGCATCGAACTGGCGCGCCGTGAACAGCATCTCGTTGACGAACTGCGGCCCTACCAGTTCCATCAGGCGGCGAATGCTCTCGAAGCCATAGCCGAGGCCGAGTTTCGCGGCCGGGACGCCGAAGCGTGAAACTTCATTGGCGATGCGCAAATCGCAGCTGACCGCGATGCCAACGCCGCCGCCGATACAATAGCCGCGGATCATCGCGATCGTGGGCTTCGCATAATCCAGCAGGGTTTGAGAGAATCGCTCCGTAGCGGCGTTGTAGGTTGCCACCGCGTCCGCGCTGGCGCGCTCGCTTTCAAACTTCGAGATGTCCGCGCCCGAGACGAACGATTTGCCGCCCGCCCCGGTCAACACCACCACGCGCACCGCCTCGTTGTGCGCCAGTTCTTCGAGCGCGGTAGTCGCGCCCTGCCACATCTCGAACGACATGGCATTGTGCCGCTTGGGATTGTTAAAGGTGAGCGTGCCGATCGCTCCCTCGATTGCCACCAGGATTCCGTGTTCCATTTAAACCACTCGCCGCCGGCGCAAGTCTGCGATGTCCTCAGGTGCGTAGCCAAGCGAGCCCAGGATCTCGTCGGTATGCTCGCCCGCTTCCGGTGGCCGCAGCCGCACCTCGCTAGGCGTTCGGGAAAGCCGCATGCCCTGGGCCACTAGGCGCAGCGGATGGTAGTGCGGCGAAGAGACCGTTTCCACCATGCGCAGTTGCTCCACTTGCGGGTCGGCGAAAACTTGGTCGATCGAGTAAATACGGCCGCAGGGCACGCCCGCCTCGTTTAGCCGGTCGATCCACACCGCGCTGGGAGCGCTCGCGAGCCGCTTTTCGATTTCGACTGTAAGCGCGTCGCGATTTTCGGATCGCAGCGCCGCCGTGGCAAACCGGGAATCAAGGGTCAAATCCGTGCCGCCGATCGTTTGGGACAACCGCTCCCACATGGTTTTTCCGCTTGCGCCGATGTTGATGTAGCCGTCAGCGGTACGGAAGACTCCGGTCGGAATATTGGTCGGGTGGTTATTGCCGGCCTGCTGCGGCACTTCGCCGCAGTTGAGCCACCGCGAAGCCTGGAAATCGAGCATGAAAATCTGGGCCTGCAACAGGGAGGTGGTGACCCACTGCCCGCGGCCCGATCGCTCGCGCTCGAGTAGCGCCAGCAAAACACCCTGTGCCCCCAAGATCCCGGCGCACAGGTCGGCGATCGGAATGCCCACGCGAACCGGGCCCTGTCCCGGCAGCCCCGTGATGGACATCAGCCCGCCCATGCCTTGCGCGATTTGGTCGAAACCCGGCCGGTCGCGATAGGGTCCTTCTTCGCCGAAGCCGGAAATGCTGGCGTAGATGAGCCGTGGATTGATGGCGCACATGGTTGGGTAGTCGATACCGAGACGCACCTTCACCGCGGGCCGGTAGTTTTCCACCAGCACGTCGGCCGTCTGCGCCATGCGCTTCAGAATGGCGATGCCTTCGGGCGTCTTGAGGTTGAGTGTCAGGCTGCGCTTGTTGCGGTGCAGATTTTGAAAATCGGGTCCGGGGCGATCGCCGCCGATCGGATCGTTTTCATCACCGCTCGGGGGCTCCTCGATCTTGATCACGTCGGCGCCCCAATCGGCCAGCTGGCGCACGGCCGTCGGGCCCGCGCGTACACGGGTCAAATCCAGAACACGAATGGAATCCAATGGAGCGGGCACGCTTCGGTTATTATAGTTCGCGCGCGAGCGTCAGCCAGTCGAGCGCCACACTCGCGCCGTCTGAACCCGTGAATGTGAGACTATGGCCTCTATGGTCATCGACATTCACGCTCATGTTTGCGCGCCTCCGGAGCTTTATCAGTGGAAGGCGCTCCAGATGTCGGCGCGCGGCGCGCACGGTTACGCGCCCAAAAAGTTCTCCGACGAATACGTCCGCGATCATGCGGACACCAAGCGCAACCTGCGCATTCTGGATTCGGTTGGAACCGACATGCAGTTTCTTTCGCCGCGGCCGTTCCAACTGATGCATGCCGAGAAGCCGCTGAAGATGGTCGAGGCGTGGGCTGTGGCCAATCACGACTACATCGCGCAACAGGTGAAGGCGTTCCCAAACCGTTTTCAAGGCGTATGCGCGCCGCCGCAAGTTCCCGGCGAGCCGGTCGCGTTCGGATTTGCCGAGCTCGATCGGTGCGTGAAGCAGCTCGGCTTCGTCGGGCTCTTGATCGATACCGACCCGGGCGAAGGCGACAACAGCACGCCCACGCTGGCCGACGAGTACTGGTATCCGCTGTGGGAAAAGATGGTCGAACTCGATGTGCCAGGCCTCATTCATTCCTCGGGCTGTAAACATGGCCGCGAAACCTATAGCCAGCATTTCATCAGCGAAGAAAGCCTGGCGGTGCTGTCGCTCGTCAACTCGCGCGTGTTCGACGATTTTCCGAAATTGAAAATCATCGTGGCCCACGGCGGCGGCTCGATCCCGTACCAGATCGGGCGCTGGCAGGCGGACTACGTGATGAAGCAGGGAGGGGAAGTTGCCGAGTTCAACCGCCGCCTGCGATTGCTTTACTACGATACCTGCTTACACGCCAAGAAATCGCTCGAGATGCTGATCGATATTGCCGGCAGCCGCAACGTTTTGTTCGGGACGGAGAATCCGGGGTCTGGATCGGCGGCCAACCCGGCCACTGGCAAGAGCTACGACGATATCAAGCCGCTCATCGATTCGATCGACTCTCTTTCGGACGAAGACCGCCGCAACATTCTTGAAGAGAATGCGCGGCGGCTTTTTACCCGCGCTAAGATCGCCAGCAAGCGCGGAGCAGCCGAATCCGTAGTGAGGTAGCGGCATGGCGCGCATCACGTTCGGCCTGGGCACCTCGCACGGCCCGATGCTTTCGATTCCCTCGGAGTACTGGGGAGACCGCGTGTCGTTCGACCGCGAGAACCCGCAGCACTTCTTCCAGGGCAAGACCTACAACTTTAACCAGCTGGTGGAGCTCCAGAAGCAGCAGAACCTGGAGGCACAGATCACGCCCGAGGTGTGCCGCGACCGGCACGCGCGCTGTCAGATGGCGATCGCCGAACTGGGCGATTTCTTCGACCAGCACCGGCCCGATGTTGCAGTGGTGGTGGGCAACGACCAGATGGAGATCTTCAAGCGCGACCATGTCCCCGCGTTCGCGGTCTTCTGGGGCGAGTACGTGGAAGGCCATCCGCGCAGCCCGGAGTTTCTCGCCAAGCTCAACCCGGCCGTGGCACGCGCTGAGGCGGACCGCACTCCGCCGGTCTACACGCAGTATCCGTGCCTGCCCGATCTCGGCAAGCACGTAATTGAAGAGATGGTGGCCGATGGCTTCGACGTGGCGCAGTTGACCAAGCTGCCGGTGGGCGAGATCGGCGTGAACTCTGCGCCGCACGCCTACGGGTTCGTCTACCGCCGGGTGATGCGCGACCGCGTGGTGCCGCACGTCCCTGTGTTTGTGAACACATTCTATCCACCCAACCAGCCGCCGGCGGGACGCTGCTTTCAATTCGGCCGTGCGCTGGCGCGCGCCATTCGATCATGGCCCTCCGATATGACAGTAGCCGTTATTGCATCCGGCGGCCTGACGCATTTTGTGATCGATGAGTCATTCGATAAAGCGGTGTTGACAGCGCTTCAGAAGGCTGATGCCACAGCGCTCTCGAAACTTCCCGAAGAGCTGTTCCAATCGGGAACATCCGAGACCAAGAATTGGATTGTGGTGGCCGGAGCCATGGCGGAGGCCGGGTTGCCGATGAGGCTGGTGGACTATGTTCCCTGCTACCGTTCGGTGGCCGGCACGGGGAGCGCGATGGGTTTCGCGCGATGGTGCTAGCGGTCGGCGTCGTCCTGTGGGGAAGACCGTCGTCTTTCGCGGTCTGCCAGGGCGTGCGAAGCGCGCCTTTGCGGACGATGGGCGGCGCCGGCAGACGACAGAAACCGATCGTCTGCCCCACAGAGTCAAAAGGAAAAACGGTAAGGAACTTACCGTTTTCGAACCAGGAATCAACAGCTTGCGGACAAAACCGGTAAGTTCGTTACCGTATTTCCCTTCTGTGCCGGACTCGTAAGCCGCGGAGGAGGCCACATGGATCGACGAACATTCGTAGGCTCGATGCTGGCCGGCGGGAGCGCGCTCGCGCAAAACGCACCGCTCCAAAAAGTCACCATCAACTATCCAACGCGCACCGGCCAGGTGTGGCCGCAATACATCGCCAAGGAAGGCGGATACTACGAGAAGTACGGCTTCGATGCCAACCTGGTTTTCGGTGTTCATCCCGCCGGCATCGCGATGGTGGTGAGCGGCGAAGCGCTCATGACCACGTACACTCTGGAACAGACCATGGTGGCGGCTTCAAAGGATGGTTCGTTAATCGCTCTCGGCAGTCCCTTCAAGAAGAGCCTGTTCGCTCTGATGGCGAACAAGAACATAAACAGCCGCCAGGCTCTGAAGGGCAAGATCCTGGGAGTGAGCCAGATCGGCGACGCGCCCTATAACTACACCATCGGCCTGATCGGCAAGGCGGGATTGACTCCGCGCGATGTCCAGTGGGTTCCCATCGGCGCCGACGTGAGTGCCCGAGCCGCGGCCCTGGTGAGCGGCCGCGTGGATGCCACCATGATCACCGCTCCCGTCTATTTCAAGCTCGAGCAGGAGGGTTTCCACAATCTCGGCAACATCAGCGATTACGAAGACATCTACGCGCCGTCGGTCTATCTGTTCAAGAAAAGCACTGTGGCTGGCGATCCGAAACTAGCCGAGCGTATGATCAAAGTTCACGCAGAGGCCATCCACCGCTTTTACGAAGACAAGGCGTTCGCCGTGAAGGCGTATATGGCGTGGGACAAAGAAGCCCAGGCCGACGTGGAGCGCGTCTACGATCATTACGCGAAGGTCGATACGTACGAGCGCATCCCGTACATCCCCAAAGCGGCCGTGCAATACATTCTCGACCACCCGGCCGATCCGCGGGCAGCAGCGCAAATGCGCGCCTATGATTTCCACCAGGTGATCGACAACAGCATGGTGGCCCGGCTGGTGCGCGAGGGGTTCTTCGAAAAGCTGTTCGGCGCAGGGATCAAGGCGGAAGAAGAGCGGAAAGAGAAACTGGCGTACCGCTAGTGGAGCGGCCCTTTCGGGCCGCCTTCGCCGGGCAGAAGCCCGGCGGCTGGAGTTTCTACATTTGGCCGCTGAAATGTTTTTAACCAATAGGTCGGTCACTGCATATTTTCGTGACCGACCGACGTAAGTATGTCCTCCTTCTTCTGAATTGGCCACCTTCGTATTCCTATCGAGACCGAATCGGGTTCACTTGCGTTACGGCTCGCGTGTCCGCCTCACGAGTCAACCAGCCCCATTGCTGAGACTCGCCCCCGCTCGGCTACATGCTGAACAGGCAATTTACATGGTGAACTCCTTTCAGTTCACAAGATCAGCCAGGCTTATCCTGGCTTACCGACCGTTAGGGAGCGTTAGAGTTGGGTCTCCCCCGGCGGCAGGACGCTCCCTAACGGTCGCGGCTGTGATTGGAGGCGTCTCCCCACTCTGATGTCGCGCACCCGAGGGCAACGTGTTAGGCTGAGTTTACGGAGGTGAGACTCCGATTCCGATCGCATCGGGCGAGAAACAGTCAGTGGCGTTGCATTCCCTCGCGGCGGCGGTGGGGCTGACCGCTTTCAAGATTGTGGTCGGCGTCCTCACCGGCAGCCTGGGCATTCTGGCTGAAGCCGCTCATTCGGCGCTCGACCTGGTGGCGGCGCTCGTCACGTTTCTGGCCGTACGGTTCTCCGCCAGGCCGCCCGATCATACACACCTCTACGGCCACGGCAAGATAGAAAACCTTTCCGCGCTGTTGGAAGCGGTCCTGCTGGTTGCGACTTGTGTTTGGATCGTGCGGGAAGCCACGCGGCGGCTCATTTTTCACCAGATCGAAGTCGAGGTGACCGTCTGGTCGTTTGCGGTGATGCTGACATCCATGGCGATCGACCTCTCCCGCTCGCGGGCGCTGGCTCGCGCCGCGACGAAGTTCCACAGTCAAGCGCTGGAGGCGGACGCCCTGCATTTCTCGACCGATGTGTGGAGCTCCGCCGTGGTGATTTTGGGGCTTACCGGCGTTCAGGCCGGCACATGGTTTCCGAGTCTGGCGTTTCTGCGGCAGGCCGACGCGGTGGCTGCCATGGGCGTGTCGTTCGTAGTGGTGAGACTCAGCCTGAAACTGGGCCGCCGCACCATTGACGCCTTGTTGGACCGGGCGCCCGATGGCATGGAGCAACGCGTGGCCGCCCGAGTGGAGGCCGTTCCCGGAGTGCGCAATTGTCATCAGGTGCGCCTGCGCTACTCGGGCCCGGTATTGTTTATCGATTTGCACGTCCTGGTGGATGGCGCCCAGTCGCTGGTCCAGGCGCACAATCTGACCGAGACGATTGAAGACGCCATCCACGAAATCGCGCCGCTCTCCGACGTCACAGTCCACCCCGAGCCGGAATGAACATTTCTGTGCCGGCCGGTGACGTTACAATATTCGCGTGCAGCGCGCCCCGTACGGTTCCTGGAAATCGCCCATCACCTCTGATCTGATCGTCGCCAAGTCCATCGGGCTCTCGGAAGTTCGGCTGGACGGGGATCACACCTACTGGCTTGAGTCGCGGCCTGAGGAAGGCGGGCGTAGCGTGGTGCTGCGCGATGGCGAAGACCTCACGCCCGCGCCGTTCAATGTGCGCACACGCGTACACGAATATGGCGGCGGCGCCTGGACGGTCGCCGATGCCGTCCTCTACTTCTCGCATGATGGCGATCGGCGCTTATACTGCCTCAAGCCGGGCGCGGCGCCGGTAGCGCTAACGCCGGAAGGTAAGTGGCGCTTTGCCGATGGCGTCATCGATGCGCGCCGCCAACAATGGATCGGCGTGCGCGAAGATCACACCGTAGCGGGCCGCGAGCCGGTCAACACCATCGTCGCCATTCCGTTAGGTAGAAGCGCGTCCGATGGCGGGCGGGTGCTGGCATCGGGACGCGATTTTTGTTCGTCCCCCCGTCTGTCGCCCGATGGCCGGTCGCTCGCTTTTCTGGCTTGGGACCATCCGCGTATGCCGTGGATGGGCACCACCCTCTACACAGTGCCTTTGGCTCAGGATGGCATGCCGGGCGAGCCAATACCGATTGCCGGCGGAGAGCGCGAATCGATCTTTCAGCCGGAGTGGGCGTCCGATGGCTCCTCGCTGATTTTCGTTTCGGACCGAACTGGCTGGTGGAATCTCTACCGGTATTCCCCAGCCGACGGCCGGACACAGGCGCTTGCTCCGATGGAGGCCGAGTTTGGCATGCCACAGTGGGTGTTCGGGATGTCCACGTATGCGTTCGCCGGCCCGGAGCGCCTGGTCTGTTCGTATATCTCGCAGGGCTTGGGGCGCCTGGCTACTCTCGATCTGGCTTCGGGACGCCTCACGCCGCTCGACTTGCCGTACACGGATTTCTCATCGGTCCGCGCACGGGGCAATGACGTGGTGTTCCGTGGAGGGTCCGCAACAACTCCCTCTTCCATCGTGCGGTTGAATCTCGCACCCGGCAAAGCGGAGGTGCTGAAGCAGGCCATCGTCACCGATCCCGAGACGGCCCGGTACTTCAGCGCGGTCAAGCCGATCGAATTTCCAACCGAGCACAACCGCACCGCATACGGGCTGTTCTACCCCGCGCGAAATCCGGATTACGAAGCGCCCGGAGGCGAGAAGCCGCCGCTGCTGGTGAAGGTCCACGGCGGCCCCACGTCCGCAGCATCGAGCGTCCTCGATTTGCGAACTCAATACTGGACCAGCCGCGGGATCGCAGTGCTCGACGTCAACTATGGCGGCAGCACCGGGTATGGCCGCGAGTACCGCGAGCGTCTGGATGGGCATTGGGGCATCGCGGATGTAGAGGATTGTGTCCATGGAGCGCGCCATCTGGCCGCCGAGGGCTTGGTGGATGGTGGCCGGTGCGTGATCACGGGCGGAAGCGCGGGCGGTTTCACGGTGCTCGCTGCCATGGCCTTTCACGACTTCTTCCGGGGCGGCGCGAGTCACTACGGTGTCAGCGACCTGGCGGCTCTCCAGCAGGACACCCACAAGTTCGAAGCGCGCTACAACGATTCTCTAATCGGGCCGTATCCCGAACGGGCCGATCTCTACCGCGAGCGGTCGCCGATCTCGCACGTGGATCGGATCAACGCGCCGGTGATCTTTTTTCAGGGCGACGAAGACGTAGTGGTGCCGCCCAGCCAGACCGAGCTGATGGTGGAAGCGTTGCGCCGTAAAGGAATACCCGTGGGCTATCTGCTCTTTTCCGGGGAACAACACGGATTCCGCAAGGCCGGCAATATCAAGCGGGCGCTTGATGCCGAGCTGTATTTTTACGCTGTGAATGTGTTCCGCATCGGGTTGCAGTTTTGAAGCACGCCCACGGCTTGGTGGCGCAGACCGTCGTCTTTCAGCGGTCTCCGAAGCGGCAGACAACACAACCCGATCGTCTGCCCCACAGCTAACATGGAAGCAGTGCCCCGCCGTCTGCTCCTGTTTGCTGCCACTACCGGATATCAGATCCGCGTCTTCGCGGATGCCGCGCGCCGGTTGGGCGTGGAGCTGACGCTGGCGACCGACCGTTGCCATGTACTCGAAGATCCTTGGGGCGATCGCGCCATCGCGGTGAAGTTCGATCGGATTGAGGAATCCGCCGAGGCGCTCCGGTCGATCCAGTGCGATGGCGTTGCTGCAGTCGGCGACCGGCCCGCAGTACTCGCGGCGGCCGTAGGTGAGAAGCTTGGCGTTCCATTTCACTCTCCCGCCGCCGCCCGCGCATGCAACGATAAGTTTCTGGCGCGGCAACTCTACCAGGCGACCGGCCTTGCCGTACCAAAATTTTTCCGCGCTAACTGCGAGGATGAGCCCCGCGCCGCCGGTGCGCGAGCAACCTACCCTTGCGTGCTCAAACCGCTGGGCCAGTCCGCCAGCCGCGGTGTGATCCGCGCCAACAACGAGCGCGAGTTTGTGGCAGCCTGGGCGCGCATCCGCAGAATGGGCGAGCAGCAGATCCAGGTGGAAAGCTACATCGACGGGCGGGAGTTCGCCGTCGAAGGGCTGGTGACCAACGGCCGTTTCCAGCCGATCGCCATCTTCGACAAGCCCGATCCGTTGGAAGGGCCGTTCTTCGAGGAAACCATCTACGTGACGCCCTCGCGCGAGCCCTTAACCGTGCAGGAGGAATTACTCGCGACGGCCAGCCGCGCGGTGCGCGCTCTCGGTCTCGGTTACGGCCCGGTTCACGCCGAACTGCGCTACAACAGGCAGGGCGCCTGGATGCTCGAAACGGCCGCGCGCCCCATCGGCGGCCTGTGCGCCAAGGCGCTGCGGTTTGAACCGGACGTGCCTTTCGAGGAGCTCATCCTGCGCCATGCTCTCGGTGAAGATGTCTCAGATGCGCGCCCGGCCAGCCCGGCTTCCGGTGTCATGATGATTCCCGTGCCGAGGGACGGCGTCTACGAATCGGTGGAGGGGCTCGAACGAGCGCGCGCAGTCGCCGGGATCGAGGATGTGATCATCACCGCCAAGGAAGGACAGCGTCTGGTGCCGCTGCCGGAAGGCGCAAGCTACCCGGGGTTTATCTTTGCGCGCGGTAAAACGGCTGCGGAAGTCGAAGCGGCGCTGCGCCGGTCGCACGCCGAACTACGGTTTCATATAGCGACGGCACTCGAAACCTTTAAGCCCTCCGCGTAATTTACGCCTTCGCCTTGGGTGGAACGAAATCCGGGGGCAGGGCAGCGCCTTCGCCAAAGAAATAGGCGTCCATCTGTTCGATGAGGAATTCCTGCGCTTCCTTGGTTCCGAGGTTGAGCCGGTATTCGTTCATGATCATTTTCATGTGCTCGACCCACATCTTCCAGGCTTCCTTGGAGACGTTGTCGAAAATCTTCTGGCCGAGCGGATGGCCCTCGAAGGGAACCTCATCCAGGCCTTCCATTTCCCGCTGGAACTTCACGCAGAAGACTTTGCGCGCGCCCGGCCGAATCGCGTTTTCGATCCCAGTCAACCCGCCGTTGCCACAACCCATAGGTCCAGGATAGCGTAGTCGCTGCGGGCGTATAATCGTGCCCATGCTACGTCTCCTACTCGTTGGCGCTCTCGCGCTCGGAAGCGCTTATGGCGCCGCCTGCGACCGCACCTGTTTGAAGGGCGCGCTCGACCAATATCTCAGCGCGGTGATCCAACACAAGCCCGAGGCGGCACCGCTTTCCGCCGGGTTCCGGCAAACGGAAAACGCGGTGGTGCGCCGCGTCGGCACGGGGCTCTGGCAGAGTGCCAACGCGCTGGGCAAATTACAGCGCCGGTATTTCGACGCGGAGAGCGGGCAGGCCGGCTACTTCGGGACGATCGAGGATACGAGCGGCCCGGCTATCGCGACTTTGCGGTTGAAGATCGAGGACCGCAAGATCACCGAAGCCGAATGGATGCTCTCGCGGAAGGGCGATGCCGGGATCGGAACCGGCGCGGGCCAGCAGTCCAACGCGGCGTTCAACGATGTGGACTATCTGGTCGCGCATGCTCCCGCCGAGCGCGTGGCGCCGAAAGGCGACCGGCTTTCCCGCTCTGACCTGATCGCCATCACCAACAGCTATTTCGATGGCCTTTCGGCGCACGACGGCACGCTGATCCTGGCGCACCCCGGTTGTGTGCGCGTGGAGAACGGAGTGCTGACCACACAGCGGCAGAATCCATCCGGCGGCACGACCGATTGCACTTCTAACGGCGCCATGGCCAACATCTTCGCGGTGGTTGCACGGCGTTACCCGATTGTCGACGAAGAAGCCGGAGCGGTACTGGGACTCGGCGTGTTTGAGCGCAAACCCGGAGTTCCGATGCGGCGTAATTGCTTCAGCGAGTGGTTCTTCGTCGAGCAGGGCAAGATCCGTTCCATCTACTCGGCGATGTTTTATCCCGAGCAGGAGGCCATGGTTCCAAACTGGCCGCCCTTCGACGGCAATTGGCCGGTGGCCGCGCCGCCCAAGTGAAAAAGGATTTCTATGAGCCGCAAATTACTGTGTGTGGGATTGTTTCTAAGCGTTGCCGCTTTCGCGCAGGTTCCGGTAGAACAAGAACCCCGGCATCATCTGGCGTTTGAGAACGAGGCGCTGCGCGTGCTGGAGCCTCGGATTCCCGCCGGAGATACTACGCTCGAACATCTGCACGATTATGACGACGCCACGATCTGCATTCACGGCTCTTCGGTCCGGGCCAAGCCGCCGGGAGGCGAGTGGAGCAATCCGGGTGCAGTCTGTATGCCGGGTAGAGTTGGAGTCACGGAGTACACGGGAAATCCTCGCGCCCACACGGTGCAAAACGTCGGCACGGGTGAGTACCACTTGACCCTGGTCGAAAACCTGCGGCCGAGCGGGTGGACTAACTATGAGCCGGTCGCGGTGATGGGTTTGAATGTGGTCAAGGAAAGCCGGTCGTTCCGAATCTACGACGCACAACTATCGGATTCGAGTATACCGGCGCATTCACACAAAGTGCCGACGGTGGTGATCGTTGTATCCGGCGCGGTGACCGCAGGCCAAACACTGGATCAGCCGGGGCAGTCCGTATTCATCGCGGCAGGCAAGGACCACGAGATCGTGGCATACGGCCACGCGCACGTGGTCGAGATTGAGGTGCGGTAGCGTCGGCCAGCATCAGCAGGAAGGTCTAGTCTGAGGGCATATCGGTTTTGAGAGCGCACCGTCCAGAACCTGCCCGACCTTTTGAGTCGTGAACCGATGACCGACTTGCAGCCGGCTTCAATGACGCCGGAGCCCACGAACAGGTGTTGGGCACGGAACGTGGGATAACGCATGCGCTCAGCGTTGCGGCGGAAATAGTCCGGCGCGAGGACCAACTCCCATAGGTGTTGGCGGGCGTGATAGAGATCGACAATCTGCAGGGCGCCGGGAAAATGTTGCCCGGCAAGGTTCCCGATCCACTCCGCCCCGTCTCCCATGACGACTTTCTTTTCCGCGCGGCTCCAGCCCCGCTTCCAGGCTTCCACATAGAGCTGTTTGCCAAACTCCTCGGCGGTTTCGATGGCGCCGACGTACGTTGTGGAATCCGGGTCTCGGATGGCGAAACCCTCCTCGTCCCAAGCGGTCTGAGTGAACACGCATCCCAGCTTGGCTTCACGCGTATGCGCTGGCTGTCCGTCAATCTTGCCTCGGCGCTCGCGATATCGTCTCCGATGGCCTCTGCCGTCCGTTCCACTGCCTTGGTGGTGACCTCCAAGTCAGCCAGGGTTTTCATCTGCTGGCGGCCGTGATCGAAGGGGGCCTCTTAGCCGACCACCGCCTGCATCCGGCGCACACCGGGAGAGTACTCTGTGTTTTCGCGCGTTCCGGCATTTCTATGTCCGCGCACCGGTTAGCAGCCGCCGTTTCGCAGCAAAAGTACCATTCGTGATATCAAAGAAGAATATGTTGATCAGCCGGAGAGAATTGGGCGGCCTGGCGCTGGTTCTGGGCTCGCAAACGCGGCGTCTATTCGGCGCGGCGAGTATCGACGAAACCCTGCGCGAAGGAATTAAGAAAAGACAAATTCCTTGCGTGGTGGGCATGATCGCCACACCCGACAAGGTCACGTATGCAGGCGCGTTCGGGAAGCGGGACTCCGCCTCGGGCATCGACGTGAAGACCGACTCGATTTTCGAGATCGCTTCGATGACCAAGGCGGTCACCTCCGTCGCGGCTCTGCAACTGGTGGAGCGCGGTAAGGTGACGCTCGATGAGCCGGTATCGAAGCACCTTCCGGAGCTCGAAAAGCTGAATGTACTGGAAGGCTTCGATAGCGCCGGCAAGCCCACGCTGCGGCCCGCTACGAAACCGGTCACGCTGCGGCTACTCCTCACCCACACATCCGGCTTCGCCTACGATACGTGGGATGCCAGCATGGTGAAGTGGGCCCAGCAAAACGGCGCGCAGGGTCCCAATGCCGCTCCTAAGGTGACGCCGCTGATCTTCGAGCCGGGGACGCGGTGGCAGTACGGCACCGGCCTCGATTGGACCGGCCGGCTGGTGGAAACAGTCTCGGGCCAGACGCTCGAACAGTTTTTCCAGGCCAATATTCTCAAGCCGCTCGGCATGAACGATACCAGCTTCATCGTGGCTCCCGAGAAATTCGATCGCCTGGTGAGCGTGTACAACCGCCAGCCGGATGGATCGTTGAAGGAAACACCGCGCCAGTTGCCGCCGCCTCCCAAGTTCTATAACGGCGGCGGAGGATTGAGCTCCACTGCGCCCGACTACATCCGCTTCACGCAGATGATCCTGCGCCGCGGCCGCGGCCCCGGAAAAGAAGCGATCCTGCAGCCGAAGACCGTGGACCAGATGGCGTCGAACCAGATCGGCGCGATCCGCGCGGGCATTCTCAAGACGCAGCGGCCGAACCTTTCGGCCGACGTCGATTTCCATCCGGGGGCGACCGACAAATTCGGCTTGGGTTTCTTGATCAACCAGACGGCTTATGAAGGCGGGCGTTCTGCCGGGAGCCTCGCCTGGGCGGGCATTTACAACACGTTTTACTGGATCGATCCGAAGCGGCAAGTCTCGGGTGTCATCATGATGCAGTTTCTGCCGTTCGTGGATCCGGAGGCGGTCGGAATGCTGCGCGATTTTGAGCGGGCGGCGTATGCGTCGGCGTAGCCCAGGCATGACAGACGGCACAAACCGATCGTCTGCCCCACATTAGTCGGACAACTGCCGGTAGTTGACGAGCTCGATCCCGGCGTCCTTGAGGGCGAATCGTACTTCCGGCGCCGTGAGTGCGGCCAGTTCGTCTTCGCGGCTCTCCTTCAACCGCGTGGGGGCGTGGCGGAGCGCATCGCCACAGTGGCCGGGGTGGCACATCAACTCCGTGCTCCCTTCCGGAATCGCGCCGATCAGGTCCACCAATTCCTGGGTGCGAAGCCGCCCGGTAATGCGGAAACCGGCAAAATGATCGGTGGTGCGGCAGTGGTGTTTCTCCAGGACGCGATGGAACGGCTCGCGAAACACGCGCATTCCGGCGTTGGCGAGTTGCTTGAGAGCAGGGGCCGCACCCCGTGGAGCGCTGCGGGGAAAATCCATGGGCCGGCGGACCCACGGGATGCCGAATTCTTCACCGAGGCGAGCCACCGCTTCCAGAACCGGCGGGGCCAGGTGGGTGTGCTTGTGGGTGTCGAGGTGGGTCGGCGCGAGGCCGGCCTGGATGATTCTCATCACCTGGGCGCGTAGTTCTTCGTACACGCGAATGCGCCGCGTAGCGATCGCTCGCAGCAACTGGGGTATGGTCTCCGGGAATGCCGCGCCATCGACGAGGGAACGGCCCCCAATCAAGACCAGGTGGCAACCAATGTCCAACCCGGGGGCCTGGCGCGCGAGCCCGGCGGCATGGTCGAATGCCTCGCCGTTCGCCATGATCGTAGCCGCGGTCAGAATGCCATAGCAGTGCGCCTCGAAAATGCCATCGTTGACATCGGTGGTGAAACCGAAATCGTCGGCATTGATCACGAGTTGCTTGCGGGAACTCAAAACAAGGCCAGTTTAATACGGAGAAACTTCTTCGGGTTGGCGAGAATACCTTTGGCAAGCCCCTGGAACTCGTGGGTGGCGCTGTTGAGCGTGTCATAAAGCTGCGGGTTTGTCAGTAACTGGCCGATGGTGCCCTGGCCGGAATTGATGCGGTCGATGGTGCTGTTCAACTGCGTCACCAATTGGTCGAGCCTTTGATGGAGCTGGTCGTCGTTGAGCAGCTTTCCGGCGGTTCCTTTGCCCGCGTTCAGATTGGCTACGAGGGTTTTGATCTCTGTGGCGATTTGCGTCGCGTCATCGTAAAGCGCCGGGTCCTTCATCAGCTTGCCCGCCGTGCCACGCCCGGCGTCGAGCTCCGCCAGGATTGCATCGATGCGTTTCAGCGGGGACTGGATTTGCTGATAGAGCGAATCGTCGTAGATCAACTTGCTGATCGTCCCACCGCCGGTGCGGACGTCGGTGAGCAGCTTTTGCACCTCGGCTTCGATGTTGTTGAATCGATCGTAGAGCTGCTGGTCTTTCAGGAATTTGCCGATGTTGCCTTGCCCCTCTTCCACTCCCGCCAGCAGCTTATCTACGCGCCCCACGATGGTCTGAAACGATTGCAGCAGGTTGGCGCTTTGCGCCATCAACTCGGGAATATCCTGCGCCGTGAGGCTGGGCAACTCGGACCCGTCGTGTACATGCTCGGAAGAACTTCCCTTGACAATATTTACGAACTTGTCGCCGAGCAGATTGGCGGCGCTGATGCCCGCGACAGAATCGACCGGAATGTCGTTCTGGTACCGCTCTTCGACCAACATGTCAAATTCGACGACGCGTTTCGGGTTGGTCGAATTGGTCAAGCGCAAACTGTCCAGGTAACCGACGGTGATGCCGTTGAGCCGGACGGCGGTGCCATCCTGCATGCCCGACGCGTCTTCCATGTACGTTCGCAGGAGGATGTTGCGCTTGAAGAGGCCCGTCTTGCTGGTGAGCAGGAAAATCATCACCCCGGTGATGATAATGGCCGTCAAGGCGACTATGCCGACCTTGAGCTGCGACCATCGGACTTTGCTGCGATCGGGCATTTAGGAACGCTGCTTCACAAATTTGGAGATGTAGGGATCTTGTGATGCTTCCAGCCGGCTCTGGTCCCCCTCAAACACCAGCCGGCCTTCGCGCATCACCATAAACGTGGTTCGCACGTCGCGCCGCGCCCCGTTGCGCACCGGCTCCAGATGTCCTTGTTCCGAATTGTAGCGGAAACTCGCCATCATGGCTCCATCCTGGAAGCGATGCGTGACCAGGAGCGTGGTGGTGTGGGTCACGTCGCGGGCTTTGATCAGGAGCGCCATGATGGTGTAGGAAGTGATCGGATCGAGGCCGGCAGTCGGGGAATCGTAGAGCGTGAGCGGCGGATTGGTCACTACGGCGCGGGCAATCGCTGCGCGGCGGCGCATGCCGCCCGATAACTCGCTGGGAAACTTTTCGAGGGTTCCGCCCAGTTCCACGAATTCCAATGCCTGCTCCACACGGGGATGGACGTCTTTCTTCTCGCAATGGATGGCTTTTTGGTTGATCAGGGGGTAGGCCACGTTCTCTTCAATGGTGAGCGAATCAAACAGCGCGCTCTCCTGAAACAGCATACCGATCTTGCTGCGGATCTCGAACAATTTCCGCTCCGGCAGGACGGTCAAATCGCGGCCAAACGCGTACACCTTTCCGGAATCGGGCTTGATCAGGCCGAGCGCGGTTTTGAGCAGCACCGTTTTGCCGCTTCCCATGGCGCCCAGGATGACGCGCGATTCGCCCTCTACAGCCTCGAACGACACATCCGTGATAGCCGGGACACCGTCGAAGGAAACGGTCACGTGCTCAAACCGGAGAATGGATTGGGGCGCTTCGGGCATCGCGTCAAGTCTGGGTAACGAAGATTTGGGCGATGAAGTACGTCAGGACGAAGATCAGGACGGAGGCCATCACCATGGCCTGAGTGGTGGCACGTCCCACTCCCTGAGTGCCGCCGCTGGTCTTCAACCCGTAAAAGCATCCGATCAGGGAGACTACAAATGCAAACACAAACGGCTTGACCAGGCCCTGCGTCACATCGTTCCACTCGAGTCCGCGCCAGGCCGAAGTCCAATACTGGCGCGAGGGTTGCCCTAGAGAGAAGTTGGCCACCACCCAGCCGCCGAAGACCCCGATGAAATCGGCAATCACGGTGAGCACGGGCAGCATTACGGCGGTCGCCAGAAGCCGCGGCGTCACCAGCTTCTGGATCGGATCGGTGCCCAGCGCGCGCATGGCATCGATCTGCTCGGTGACTTTCATGGAGCCCAGTTCGCTGGCAATTCCGGAAGCGTTCCGCCCCGCCACCATCAGGGCCGTCAAGTCCGGCCCTAGCTCGCGCACCAGCACAATGGCGACCGCTTTGCCCAGAATCCCCAGTTGCCCGTATTGCGCGAGCGTGCGCGAGAATTGCAGCGCCATCACGGCGCCGCTGAAGAAGCCGGTCATCACGACGATGCCCAGGCTTCCGACGCCGATGATGTCCATCTGGAGCGCGATGTCGTCGCCGTAATGCGGCGTGCGGAAGATGTTGCGGATCGCCCGGCCCGTCAGTAAGAAGAAGTCCTGGACCGCGGAGACGGGCCCTTTCAGCAGCTCGAGCAAATAGGTCGGTCCTCGATTTCCGATGCTACCATACAACTATAAGTCCAACTATGAAAGGACTTACAGATATTCCAGGATTTCGCGTCGGGCATATCTCCGACTTCCAGGCGATCACCGGCTGCACGGCCATTCTGTGCGAAGCCGGCGCGGTGGGGGGCGTGGATATCCGAGGCGCGGCCAGCGGCACGCAAGAGACCGCCACGCTCGATCCGCTGCATGTGGATCCGGTGGCGCATGCGATTCTGCTGGCGGGCGGCAGCGCGTTCGGATTGGAAGCGGCGGCGGGTGTGCGGCGCTATCTGGCAAGCCGCAACGTGGGCGTCGACACGCCGTATGCCAAGGTGCCGATCGTGCCGGCGGCAATTCTGTACGACTTGGGCATCGGCAATTCCAAAGTGCGGCCGACGGTGGCGATGGGCGAAGCAGCGGCTGCCGCGGCGACTACCGACGCCGTTGCCGAGGGCAGCGTGGGCGCCGGGACGGGAGCGACGGTGGGCAAAGCTCTCGGTTTCAAGCAGGCCATGAAGAGCGGGATCGGGTCGTACACGGTCACGATGCCGGGCGGCGTACTGGTGTCGAGTCTGGTGGCGGTGAATGCGTTCGGCGACGTGCGCGATCCCACAACCGGGAAGATCGTCGCCGGCGCGCGCAAGGCTCCGGACAGCCGCGAGTTTGCCGATGGAAATGAGATTGTGAAGCAGAGGCCTCCGGGGGCGCTGGTACGAACCAACACCACGCTGGCGGTGGTCGCAACCAATGCACGCCTGAGCAAGGTGGAAGCTACCAAGCTCGCGCAGTTCGCCAGCCTCGGGATGGCTAGGGCGATTTACCCGGTCAACACGACCAATGACGGCGACACGGTATTCGCGCTTTCGCTCGGCGATCGGCGCGCCGATATCAACTCGCTGGGTGTGGCGGCCGCAGAGGCCATGGTCGAAGCGATTCTGCGCGCGGTGCGGCTTGCCAAGACACTGGGCGGGGTTCCTGGCTTAGGCTGAAGATGACGATTGCCCGGCCAACTCGGGCGTGGGTGTTTGTCGCGCTCGCGCTCTCCATCAACATCATCGACCCGCAACTGGCGCGCATGGTCTCCAAGCCGCAGGTGAGCTGGGCGGCGGCGTTCGACCTGGCCGTGGTCGTGCCGGCCCTCTATTTCTGGCTGGTGGTGCGCAGCGGGATCCAACCCATAGCAACTATGCTCCCGCTGTGTCTGCTGGCGCTTTTCCGGGCCACGTGGGTACTACCCGGTTCTTCGATGATGCGGCCATTGCTAGGCGCGGGCGTGGAAGTTGCCGCCATCGCTCTGGTCATCACGCGGACTCGCAGGAGCCTCCGCCAGACGCAGGGCGGCGATGTGCTGGAGCGCATCGAAGCGGTCCTGCTGACGTTCGTACGCCTGCCGCAGGTTGCGGCCATCGCGGCCGGGGAAGTAGTGGTGTTGTACTATGCGTTCGCCACGTGGCGCAGGAAGCCGGAGGCGCCGGCCGGCATGCAGGCGTTCTCGATACACGAACGAAGCGGCACGGCCTCTTTATTCGGCGTGTTCGCGGCTATCAGCGCGATCGAGGTTCCGCTGCTGCACCTCATGGTGATGCGCTGGAATTCCACGGCTGCCTGGGTTCTCAGCGCCATGGGCGCTTACGGCGGCATCTGGATGCTGGGGATGAGCCGGGCGTTGGTCTTGCGACCGGTGCTGGTGGGTAACGGCGAACTGTTGATCCGAAGCGGAATCCTTTGGACCGTGCGCGTTCCGCTCGAGCGAATCGCTTCGATTCATCAGGGCGGCGGCTCGTGGGGCAGACGATCGGTTTTGGTCGTCTGCGGGGCTTCGCAGACCGCTGAAACGCGACGGTCTGCGCTACTGCGGCTGTGTCCCGGCAGCGACCCTAATCTGGGAATTGAGTTTTCCGAGCCGGTTACGGCGGCTGGCATGTTCGGCATTCGGCGACGGGTGACGCGGGTTGCCCTGGCGGCGGATGATCCGATCGGCCTCGAGCGCGCCGTCAACGCGAATCGGTAGTGCGCCAAGTCAGCCGCAGGCCGGCGCCGACCGGCTTGGAACCGGCAAATGCCACCCGTCCCTTGCGATCCGATTTACTGGCATTCGGTCCCTTCGCTCCTTCCAGAGATCCATGGGCATCATACTTCTGCCCACCCGTCTCGACGCTCAGCAACTGGAATTCAATCAGGAAACCCGGTTGGTTGCCGATCTGATACGGCTGCATGCGGACGATCCGCATCGTGCTCTTGGCGCCAGCGGGAATGGCGGGCTTTTGGACGCGCTCCTCGATCACGGCGGAGACCGTATCGCCGATGGCCGTGACGCCCCGCTCAATCGGCGTCAGAGTTCGCAAGTGCAGCGCGATGCCGGGGGGCAGAGTTTTGGGGCCCGCCGCGGCCACGTTTCGCGCCGGGCCCGATTCGGGATCGCTGAACGATATCGTCGATTCCCCGCGGTACTCATGGCACCCGTCGAAAACGATGTGATTCTGGTCAATCTCGCCGCTCGTTTCATACAGGGTGGTCTCCGAGGTTTTCGGCAACAGGTAGTCCGAATCGGAAAGATGAGAGCGAGAATACTCGATGCGCTCGCGGGCCTGGAAGAACTCGAGTTGCGGCGGGATATTTTCGGCCTCGACATCCAAATCGATGACATCGTAGGTTTCGGCATCGGCGCTGAAGGAGCCGCGGTAGGCCACCGTAGCTAGTGTTCCATCATGGTTCAAGCGATACGTAGAAGCTTCCCGGGCGACGCGAAAAGCGAAATCCACCTGCGTCCTGCCGTTTCGCGCGTATTGGCCGGTCCACGTAAACACGGGAGCGCCGCTCGTGAAAACCTGCCTGGCGAAGCCACCGAAGTTACCCGAGCCGATCGACCCTGCCGGCACGAACTCCTGAATGCCTTTCTCTTCGAAACGCGGCGAGCCTGGCCAGGCGAATAATTCGCGCCCACCGACGTAAGACACTTCCAGCCGCACTAAGTCGGCAATTTCGAACTGGGCTGCGCCAGGCCGCTTGACTTTTCGTTGAATGGTCTCCTGGCAGGTATAGTTGGGCAAGCGCGCGAGCGTATCCGTCATTTGGTTGCGGATGCGGGGGAGCAACTCGGCAGGAGTAAGTTCCGCGCTCGCATTGGCCGAGAACCCAAGGAAGACAATTCCCGCCAACAGCCTAAGCATTCAGGCCCAATTATAGTTCCGGGGTCCGCATCGTGGGGCAGACGATCGGGTTATGTCGTGTGCCCGGTTTCTCAGACCAGTGAGAAGCGACGGTCTGCGCTACTGTACCGCCCGACAGCGACGCGAATCTGGAAAACTGCGGTGGCGCTGGCAGCGGATGATCCGGGCCTGGAGCGCGTGCTCGGGTCAGGCCTCGCAGACCGCTGAGAAGCGACGGCCTGCGCCACCTACCGCGGCCGGTAGGCGATCGCTTCTATCTCAATTTTGATATTTGGAATGGCAAACGCGGCGACCACGGTGCTGCGCGCTGGTTTGGCGTCGCCGAAGTATTCCGCGTAGACCTGGTTCATGGCGGCGAAGTCTTTGCCATCGGCCAGGAATACCAGGGTCTTCACCACGTCGGCAAGGGTCGCGCCGCAGCCTTCCAGAATGCGCTTCAGGTTCTCGAGCACCTGGCGGGTTTCCTTGGCGATGTCGCCGGGCTCCCCAGGGACCTGGCCGGAAATGAAGATGAAGTCGCCGGCGCGCACGGCGGGCGAATAAGGTCCGCGCGGTGTGGGCGCACCCGGGGGCGAGAGGCGCTCGATCATAGCGTCAGTGTCCCTCCTGTTCTAAATAACGCTCGGCTTCGATGGCCGCCATGCAACCGGCGCCCGATGCAGTGATCGCCTGGCGATACACGCGGTCCTGCACATCACCCGCGTGAAAGACGCCGGGAATATTGGTGCGCGCGCCACCTTTCGAAAGGACGTAGCCGTCGGCATCGGTGTCGAGCTGCCCGCGGAAAACAGCGGTGTTCGGGATGTGTCCGATGGCCACGAAGAAGCCGTCCACTTCCTCGTCCCAAACCTGGCCAGTCTTGAGGTTGCGCAAGCGGGCGCCGGTCACCAGCTCTTTGGAAACGTCGTAGATCTCCTCCACGGCCGCCGGGGTGACGAAGCGGATTTTGGGATTGTGCCGCGCCCGATCGAGCATAATCTTCGAAGCGCGGAACTCATCGCGGCGGTGCACCAGCATGACCTCGCGGCCGAAGCGCGTCAGGAAGTTGGCCTCTTCCATGGCGGAGTCACCGCCTCCCACCACCATGATTTTCTTCTGGCGGTAAAAGAAGCCGTCGCAGGTGGCGCAGGAGCTGACCCCGCGCCCGATGAGCTTCTGTTCCGAGGGCAAGCCGAGCCATCGCGCAGAAGCGCCGGATGCCACAATCACGGTGCGCGCTTCGATCCATTCGCCATCCATGTTGAGACGAAACGGCCGCGCCGAAAAGTCGGCATCGATGACCGAGCCGATTACGTATTCAGCGCCGAAGTGCTGCGCCTGCTTTTTGATGTTCTCGACCAGATCGGGACCGTTGATGCCCTCGGGAAAGCCCGGAAAATTCTCCACCATGGTGGTCAAAGAAAGCTGCCCGCCGGCTTCGGCGCCGCTGATGACCAGAGGATGCAAATTTGCCCGGGCCGCATAGACCGCCGCGGTGTTACCGGCACAGCCGGAACCAATGATCACGACATTGCGCATGGGATTTTTCACTGTAACAAAAACATCCGGGACGAAGTTGTATACTTCGAAAACCAGAGGAGCTTGTTAGATGCGCGCGAACTACATGGGGATGCGCCTGGCCGGGATCGGGCTGCTCGCGGTGCTAGCCGCTCCGCCGGTTGCGAAGGCCGCGGATGCCTCGTGCGATCGGGCCTGCCTGGACGGCTTTGTGGATCAATACATGGCGGCGCTGGTGGCGCACGACCCGGCGCGATTGCCGTTAACGAAGACGGCGCGCTACACGGAAAACGGCGTAACACTGCCCTGGGCGAGGGCATGTGGGGCCCCGTGATTACTCTGGGCAGCTACAAGCTGCTGCGCCTCAAGATCGAAAACCGGCGCCTCGGCGAAATGGAAGCGCTGGTGATCCGCTCGACCGCTCGCGGTAGTTTTTCAGCGGTTCAGATTTACCCGATCGAAGCGCTGGTGCTGAACGTGCCGTAAGGGATGCGGCCGGGATGGGAGAAGTGACGGCATGAAGCGGAATTCGCGGCGCAAGTTCATTCGAGGCGTGGCCGCCGCAGCGCTTACGGGCGGCCCGGCGTTGCCAGCGCAGCCGACCGGAAGCGTGCGGGGCTTCGACCACGTGGCACTGCCGATGCAGAATACCGACGCGATGTTGGCATTCTATCGAGGCCTCGGGTTCGAAGTGCGCGAGAATGCGGCCGCCTGCTCCGTCTACATCGGCGAGCAGATGATCAACTTCCATCGCCCGGCCACCTGGCAGCGCGAATCCTTCACGTTGCGGGCGCCCGCCGCGAAGCCGCCTTGTGGAGATTTGTGCTTCGTTTGGGAGGGCACGCCGGAAGCGCTCAAGGTGATGCTCGATCGGGCGGGGGCGAAGATCATCGAAGGTCCGGTGGGAAGGCAGGGCGGCCGCAAGAAGGCGGCATCCAGCGTTTACATGCGCGATCCGGACGGCAACCTGCTCGAGTTCATGATCTATTCGTGATCGCGGCGCTTCTCCGCGCGCTCGTACGCTTCTTTGAGCATGCGAGCCATCCGCCGCGTGCGCGCGCCGGGCGAGCGGTAATAGAAAATCCCCAGTAAATGCGCCCGGCGGCGCGACGCCGGCATACTCTTCCACCCTTCGTAAGCCTGCGGTTTGCGTGCAAATGCTGTTCGCAGCATCGGGGGCAGCTCGCGCTCGGCTTCCATGGCTTCGAGCATCCACTCGGCAACTTGCCCGGCTTTGCGTTTGCGGGCCTCCGCACTCTTGACTCCGGCCACGCCGCTGACAATAAACCGGCGCGTAGAGTCGTTGATCCCGTCGAACCAGCGCCGGAGCGCGCGGTCTTCTGCGAGCGCACTCGCGAGCTCCGCAGGCACCACGATCTTGCGTTCTTCGGTGTCGGGTTCCAGGCGGAATTCGGCGGCCTCGCCGACGCCCGTCTTGGCGCCCACCAGCATCCGGTTGTTGACCAGGATCACGTGTTCGCCGGTACCGGTGGGAAACAGGGAAGTGCGAAAGGGGAATCCGTTGATGGCTCCCTTGACGCGCAACTGCGCGCGCGTTCCGAACGTTTTGGAAACGACCGCCGGAACGCGCGCGATGACCCAGTTCAATCGCGATTTGGTCCGCTCCAAGGTAGCTTGGAAGGGTTTCGTCATCCGCGGCGTCCCAACAGCGCGCCTACCCAAACCGCCGCGTATCCGAACAACACGCTGCCTGCTGCGTTCGCCAAGCCAATCCAAAACCCGCCCTCGCGGATCGCTGAGTAAGTTTCCCACTCGAAGCTCGAGAACGTGGTGTAGCCGCCCAGGAATCCGACCACCAGTGCCAGGCGCCAGTTGGGATGCGGCTGGAAGCGCTCCGTAAGCAACGTCATCAGCAGGCCGATCAGAAACGAACCGGTGACATTGATCACCATCGTTCCCAGCGGAAACCGGCTGCCGAAGCGCGCCATGATGGCGAGGCCGGCTATGTAGCGGACCAACGAACCAGCTCCGCCGCCCAGGAGAATCAGCAGGTACCGCACGCCCCTAAGCCGGCTGCAGGCACTCGGCGATGTCCTTCTCGCCGATGGAGCCGGCCTTGATGACCTTCCACGAAGGCTCGGTGATATCCACGGTTGTGGCGCCTTCACCCGTACAGACGCCGCCGTCAAGCACCAGGTGCACCCGGCCGTCCATCATCCCGAATACATCGATGCCGCTGCGGCAGGTGGGGTGTCCCGAGATATTGGCGCTGGTGGCGATGAGCGGCTGATTGATTATAGCGATGAGCTGGTCGGCGATTTTGCAGCGCGGACGCCGCAATGCCAGGCGGCCGGTGTTGCCCGTGACCTTGAGGGGCACTTTGGCCGAAGCCGGCACGATGATGGTTAGCGGCCCCGGCCAGAAGTGCCGCGCCAGAATGTAGAAGCGATTGCTCAACTCGCTGGCCAGCTCTTCGGCCATGATCACGTCGCCCACCAGGAGCGGCAACGAGCGGTGCGCCTCGCGCCCTTTAGCGCGGAAGACGCCGGTTACGGCGCCGAGATTGAACGGGTCTGCCACGAGGGTGTACAAGGCGTCCGTGGGGATGGCTACGACTTCGCCGCGGCGCACCGAGGCCGCGGCACGCTGGAGCGCCTCTTCTTGCGGATCGTCCGGATTGATCTCAATCAGGTCGGTAGCCATTGGATCACTCTATTGTCAACGCGAACCTATGGCTTCGGCAACTTCCACGGCGAGTTGATAGCGGCCAAACGGCGCGCTCAATTGCACGCCCTGAACCACGTGCCGCACCTCGGACACCATCTCCTGGGCGATGGCCACGCCCTCCTGGCGCGCTTTATCGCCGCTATCGGCGAGGCGCATGCGCTCCAGGAATGGATCAGGCACGGGCACGCGAAGCTCGTTGACCATGAACTCGGCGTTGCGAAAACTGGTAAGCGGCCAAATCCCGCAGATCACCGGAATCTTCACGCGCTCGATGCGGCGCAGAAAGTTCTCCAACAGATCCAAATCGAAAACCGGCTGGGTGACCACGTATTCGGCGCCGGCTTCGACTTTCCACTCGAAGCGGCGGATTTCTTCATCGAGATTGAACGCGCCGGGGTTGGCCCCCACTCCGATCAGCAGCGCCGTCTGCGAGCCCATCGGGTTGCCGGCCAGGTCGAGCCCGCGGTTCAAATTGCGGACAATGTTCACCAGCCCGATCGCGTCTACGTCGAACACGGCTGTGGCCTCCGGATAGATGCCCATGCGCGGCGGGTCGCCCGTGATGCAGAGCAGATTGCGAATCCCCACGGCGTGCGCGGCGAGCAGTTCGGATTGGATCCCGAGCAGATTGCGGTCGCGGCAGCAGAAGTGGTCGATGGCTTCGATCCCCGCTTGCTGTTGGATGAGCTGGCAGGTGACCTGGGCGCTCAAGCGCGCGCTGGCCCGGGGGCCGTCGGGCACGTTGATGCAGTCGATTCCCGCGGCGGCGCACAGGCGCGCGCCGGCGATCTCGCGCGAAGCATCCACGCCGCGGGGCGGGAGAATTTCGACCATGGCGACGAATTTCCCGGCCGCCAGCTTGGCGCCCAGTTTCGACTTTTCGGCGGCCGGCACGGGCTTCATTGCCTGCGCGTGCACCTCGGGCTCTTCCACGGTGACGACGCTTCGCCGCGCTGCCATGGGCTGGATCGATCGCGTTTCGGAACGAATCTCCTTGATGTGTTCGGGCGTCGTCCCGCAGCAGCCGCCGATGATTTTCACTCCGGCCTGCAGCAGACGCCGGGCATATTGCGCCATATATTCCGGCGAGCAGAGATAAATATTGCGGCCTTCGACGCGCGCGGGAAGGCCGGCGTTGGGCATGGCGCTGAGCGGTTTTTCCGCCACCGCGACCATGCGCTCGATCGATTCCAGCGTGGTCTTCGGGCCTACCGAGCAGTTGATCCCCAGCACATCCGCGGGCCAGGAGTTCATCTCGCGCGTGAAGGCTTCCGGCGTGGTGCCGCTGGCCAGGTTCCCGAAATCATCGATGGTGACTTGCGCGATGATCACGGGATCTTCGCCGGCAGCCTCTCGCGCCGCCAGAACGGCTTCACGCAGCTCGTGCAGGTCGGAGAAGGTTTCGAGGATGAGCAGGTCGGCCCCGGCCGCGAGCAGCGCTTCCGCCTGTTCGCGAAAGATGGCGCGTGCCTCCGCAAACGAGGTGGGCCCCAAGGGTTCGATGCGAACCCCCAGAGGTCCGATCGCGCCCGCCACGAAGGGCCCCCCCTGCGCGGCCTCGCGCGCCAGGCGCACGCCGGTCTCATTGATTGCCTGCAGTTTATCGGCGAGGCCGAACGCGGAAAGGCGCGCCCGGTTGGCTCCGAACGTGTTCGTTTCGAGAATCTCCGCGGCGGCATCTACATAGGCGCGGTGGATCTTGCTGATGAGATCGGGAGACGACAAGCTCAGCTCGTCGAAACAGCGGTTGATGAACACGCCGCGCGCGTAGAGCATGGTCCCCATGGCGCCATCGGCTACCAGGATGCGGCGCGACAACTGCTCACGGAATGCGAGCGCACGGGCGCTAGTGAGAGTGCTCATGAATGGCGGCGCTTCGATTGTAGCGCAGGGCGTGGAGTGCTTACGCACCGAACCCTGCGCTAAATGAAGGCGCTCCGCCAGCCCCGGCGTTTTAATGTCCCGGTGTCAGCATTTGGATCGAGGTGAACGGCGCTCCGCTGAAGCGCAGGCCCAGTCCTGTAATCATGCCGCCACTTGGGTTCGAGAATACGGCGAGCCCGCTGTGTCCGTTGGAAGCTGGGAATTGAGTTGATAAGCCAAACGGCGACTGGCCCTGTGGCTGTAAATTGATCACGCCGGTGGCCAGCGTGTTGCCATTCTCGTCGTACACAGTCGCATTGATGGCGGCGGAGTTGACGGGATCCGGATTGACCAGTGCCAGCGACGTCTGCGGGCCTGTATTGTCGTAGGGCAATAGTAGAGTTGCGCTCACTGGTGGAATGATTGGCACGGCCGCTTCCGTAGCCTGGCGTCCCGGCACGCTCTCACGGAATATGGCGGTGCCGCCGATCGCATTGGACGTAATCAGCTGGCCCCACCCGGTTGTTAGATTCGCCGAGGTGCCGTCACTGGCGATCGTCACCGTGCCGTTTACGGGAATCTGGCCAGTGACTTGCTGCATGCCCTGCCCTCCAATCGAAAGAGACATAGGCGACCCGCTCCCTTGCCAGAAATTCAGCGTGAAGCTTGCCGGAACCACATCGGTGTTCGCCAGAATGATGGTCGTCTTCCATCCCGCGCCGTCGGCTATCTGAGAGATCGATGATGATGTGGAAATCGGCACAGTATCCGGATGGGCCAAGCTGGACGCCAGGCGTGAATTGAATATAGATGAGACCGAACCTTTGGCTAAGCTTTGACCGAACGCCTGCGTTGCGCAGGCCCCTAATGTTAAGAGTGCTATTGCTCGAATGACTCTCTGCAGACTCGCCATAACTGCGATTGTAAGTGGCGCAGCCAGTCACTATAAGTCGATAAGTGCACTTATAGGCGGGAATTAACACCTAATTGCGCGAATTAACATCTTCCAAGAGCTTGGTGGTTTACCAATGTAACAACGCGCCAGCGGTGATTGCCGGTGTGGGGCGGGCCTTCCGGCCCGCCGCCGGGCCTTTGCCCGGCGCGCCGCGCGGAAGCGCGGCGGCAGCCCGGAAGGGCTGGCCCCACACCGGGACATCCCACTACTTTGTGGAACTATCGCTCATGGCCGGGATCCAGCGCCAATTTCGGTAACATCTGCCAGCCGCGCGGCCCATGGCCCTGGGCCTTGAGGCGCGGCAGCCGTTTCTCCGTTACGCCGCACCGCGCGGAGCAACTCGAGCGCCTCCGGCAGAGCGAACTGTTCCCCGATAAAGGACGTGACAAAACGGCCGCCGCGGATCTCTCCGCGCGATTCCATGCGGCGTAAAGCCACCAGCAGGTCTCTCCAGGCAGGAGCCAGTGACTCACGGTACGCCGCATCGCGGAACACTACGCCCCAGCGCAGCAACAGTTGACGCGCGAACGTTTCGGCATTGCCATCGGGCGGAATTTCGGTGTGGCGCAGCAGGGCCCATCGGCCCGGAGCGTGGCGCGGACGCGCGGAGCGGCCCCGGCCTTCACCACGGCGCCGCTTGGGGTCGAGCAGCGCACGCAGATTCTCAAAGCCATCGGCGGTCACCAGGCCGGCTGCCACCAACTCCCACAATGCGTCCTCTACTTCACTGGCCAGGCGGCCGGTGGCTCGCAGAAGGTCGGCGAAGAACGATGCCCCCCGCGTCTCCAGGACGGCCAACACTTCACGCGCAGGGTGGGAAAGCGAATCTTTGGGTGAAGGTTGCGGTGTCGCCAAGAGCCAGGCGGCGTCGTCCCTCAGGAAGATCGCCAGGGGCGCGACTCGCGTAGGCCGCACACGGTGCCGCTCTTCCAGGTCGCGCTCGAACGCGGGATGCGGAGACAGCCGGCCCCAACTGACCTCTCCGGAGAGACATAGTTGATCCAGGTATTCGGGCTGATAGTGGGCCACGCGCTGCGGCAGGACTTCGGATTCCCACGCCGCTGCCGGAAACTCGCTGCCTTGCAGTTGCTTGATGATCTGCAGCGTGCCATCCAGGCCGTGGAGCTGCTGTCCCGGCGCGAGATGCTGCCAGCGGTTGAGGAACGCAAAAAACTCGGCGGTCGTCACCGGCTCAATCTCGCGCCGTAACCGGCCGATCGTGAGCCGGTGGATGCGCGCCAGAAGCCGGCGATGGCACCATTCCTGTTCTTCGCTGCCGGGCGTGAATTGGCCCCGCAAGATCTGCCCTTCGGCTTCGAGTTGTGCCAGTGCCTGGTCCACCAAATCGGGCGGCATTGCCAGATCGCGGGCCAGATCGGAGGCGCGGCGCGGTCCGGAACATTCAAACCAGCCGTGCAGAATCTCGGCGGCACACGCTTCCTGGCTCTCCGGTACCGCTCGCATGCCCGGGGGCGATGCCATGGGCGGATCGAGCGTGCCGTGCGGATAGACTCGCAGGGCCAACTCCACGCGCTCCGCCGGAATCCAGAATTCCCTCGAACCCACGCGGAACGTAGCGGCGCGCCGGTTTTCAATCAGGAGCGGCAGGTACGCCGCCGCCTCGCCGTGCTCGCAGCCCAAGAGGGTCAGCGCGCACAACGCCTCGTGGACCTCCTCGGCATCGCGCATCGGCGGCCAAGCTTCACGCTCGACCTCCTCGATGGCCGCGGGATCGAGCGCTCCCGCTCCTTCCGCAAAATCCGTCCGCAGCGTGCTGCGCAGGGCGACCGCGCGCGCCCGGCGCTCCTCCAGCGGAGCATCATCCAGATACGCATACGGATTCGAGTTGA
>DATJAK010000335.1:0-20071 GCA_035516375.1 Bryobacteraceae bacterium | reverse complement strand
TTCGCCATCACGTACGGAGATTAGGCAAGCTCGGAATTGCGACTCGCTGTCGCCCAGTCAGTCTGAAATCTGCCGCTAATTCACTGAATCGAGGAGCAGAGACGTGAGGCCGCGGTAGTTATTTTCGGAAGAACCCAATTCCGCCGCCAGCCCATTGAATCCAAACCAGATCTCACCTGCCAAACGAACCCAAACGAAACCCTTGGCGTCGCCAGCCCCCCCCCGGTCCGCCGGCTCCCCGCGCCATAGCCCCCATGAGTCACCCTAGTAAAACCGGCGAGGTGTATAATGGCCGCCGGGCCAAGCGAAAAAATCCGACAATCTGATTCCGAGAGGAGAGGGCACCATGGTTCGTCTGGAAGACGCACGTAGAGTCATCGCCGCAGCGGAAAAAAAGTCCAAAGAGATCGGGCAGCCGATGAATATTGCCGTGGCCGACGAGGGCGGCAACATCGTAGCCCACGTCCGGATGGATGGCGCGTGGATCGGCAGCATCGACATTTCGATGAAGAAAGCCTATACCTCGCGCGCCTTCGATATCACCACCAAAGATCTGGCCACGCATTCGCAATCGGGCGGGCAGTTTTTTGGAATCCACGCCTCCAACAACGGCAAGATCATGGTCTTCGCCGGCGGGATTCCCTTGAAGAAGGACGGTAAAGTGGTGGGCGCGATCGGCGTGAGCGGCGGATCGGGCGATCAAGATCACGCTGTGGCCGAAGCGGGAGCCGCAGCATTTTAATTAGCGAAAAGAGAGAAAAGGAGACCTTAAATGGCGAACAATCGCGGAGTGGTTTATATGGGACCCGGCAAGGTTGAGGTCCAATCCATCGACTATCCCAAGCTGCAGAGCCCGGCGGGGAAAAAGTTGGATCATGCCGTAATCTTGAAGATCGTTTCCACCAACATTTGCGGATCGGACCAGCATATGGTCCGGGGCCGCACCACGGCTCCGGCCGGCCTCGTGCTCGGCCACGAGATCACGGGCGAGATTATCGAGAAGGGCAGCGACGTCGAATTCCTGAATGTAGGCGATCTTGTTACCGTCCCGTTCAATATCGCTTGCGGCCGCTGCCGCAATTGCCGCGAAGGCAAAACCGGAATCTGTCTCACCGTGAACCCGGCCCGTCCGGGCGCGGCTTACGGCTATGTCGATATGGGCGGCTGGGTCGGCGGCCAGGCCGAATTCGTCATGGTGCCCTACGCCGATTTCAATCTCATCAAGTTCCCGAATAAAGAAAAAGCCCTGTCGAAGATCAAAGATCTCACCATGCTCTCCGACATCTTCCCCACCGGTTACCACGGCGCCGTAACAGCCGGCGTCACCACCGGCTCCACGGTCTATATCGCCGGCGCCGGGCCGGTCGGCCTGGCTTCCGCCGCTTCCGCCCTTCTGCTGGGCGCAGCCGTCGTCATCGTCGGCGACATGATCGACGAACGACTGAAGCAGGCAAAGAGCTTCGGTTGCGAAACCATCGATCTCCGCAAAGATGCTTCCTTGGGCGATCAGATCGCACACATCCTGGGCACGCCCGAAGTGGATTCGGCCGTCGATTGCGTCGGTTTCGAAGCCCGCGGACATGGCCACGATGCGGCTGTCGAGCGGCCGGCCACCGTTCTGAACTCCGTGATGACGATCACCCGCGCTGGCGGCTCCATCGGCATCCCCGGTCTCTACGTCACCGACGATCCCGGCGGTGTGGACAATGCCGCCAAGACCGGCAATCTCAGTATCCGCATTGGACTCGGCTGGGCCAAGTCCCACAACTTCACTACGGGTCAATGCCCCGTGCTGCGCTACAACCGCAACCTCATGATGGCCATTTTGCACGACAAGGTGCAGATCGCCAAAGCGGTCAACGCCACCGTCATTCCGCTCGATCAGGCGCCCCAAGGCTACAAGGATTTCGACAAAGGCGCCGCCAAGAAATTCGTCATCGATCCGCACGGCACAGTAGCCAAAGCGAAGTAGGTTCGGTTTGGTAGCACAGGCCTCCTGGCCTGTCGGCTTTTTCACATGCAGGCCGGGGCTCGAGAAGCCCCGGCCCGCATGCAATACTCGTAAAAAGTCCATTCCCCATAAAGGAGCACTCAGAGATGGCAACCACTCGACGTACTTTCCTAGCCGCCGCCGGCGCGGTTGCGCCGTTTGTTTGGGCCGACGACAAGTCCGGTTCCAAGAATCCCATCCTGGGAGCAGGCGAACACAAGTACGAATGCATTCATGACTGGGGCGATCTGCCGTCCAATATCAAGTACGGCAACACCCACAGCGTGGTCGAAGATGCGCAAGGCCACATCTATATCCACCACACCGTACATGCCACCAGCCAGAGTCCCGATGCCGTCGTTGTCTTCGACGCGAAGGGCAAGTTCGTGCGCTCGTTCGGCGCCATGTTCCGTGGCGGCGCCCACGGAATGCATATGAATAAAGAAGGCCGCGAAGAGTATCTATACTTCTGCGACGAAAAGCACGGCATCGTCACCAAACGCACGCTCAAGGGCGAAGAAGTCTGGACCATGGGCTACCCGCAGGATTCCCCCATCTACCAGAAGGGCCCTGGCTCTAAAGGTCCCGGCGGAGCGGCGGGCCTGAATTATCGGCCCACCAATATCGCCATCGCCGCCAACGGAGATTTCTGGGTCGGCGATGGTTACGGCTCCTATTACATGTTCCACTACACGCAGCAGGGAAATTCTTATCCGAAACTGGTAAACACGTTTGGCGGGCGTCCGCTGCCGCCCCCGGGCGAAGGGCGCGGCGGCGGCCGTGGCCCGGGTGGTCCCGGTGCCGGTGGCCCTCCTCCCAGCGGCCCGGCTCCCGCGCCCATCGATCAGATGAACAATCCGCACGGCGTCTGGATCGATAGCCGGGATCCAGCCAAGCCGATCCTCCTGGTGGCCGACCGCGGCAACCGCCGCATCGTCCGCTACACTCTCGATGACAAGCCTATCGATATTGTGGAAGGCACCAAGGCCCCCTGCCACTTCCATCAACAGAAAGAGATGCTCGTGGTCCCGGACCTGCAGTGCCGGGTCACGCTGCTTGACAAAGACAACAAGGTCATCGAGCACCTGGGCGATGGCGACTATCAGGGCAAACAGAACCAGCTCCGCGTGAGTGAAAACCGCGCCGATTTCGAGCCCGGCAAATTCATCACCCCGCACGGCGCCTGGTTCGACCACGCTGGCGACATCTTCGTGACCGAGTGGGTGGAAATCGGCCGCGTCACGAAGCTGCGAAAGGTGGCGTAACGTTCGATGCTTCCGGAACTGGCAGCGGAATTCTTCGGGACCTTGATTCTGATTATTTTCGGGAATGGCATCGTGGCCATGGTCGTTCTCTTCGGCCATGGCGCTCCCGGTGAAATCGTCAACGGCGGATACACCAACATCACGCTCGGTTGGGGACTCGCCGTCACCATGGGCGTCTACACAGCCGGCCGCATCTCCGGCGCGCACATCAATCCGGCTGTGACCCTAGCCGTCGCCGCCTTCCGCGGGTTTCCCTGGAAGAAAGTGATTCCCTATTGGATCGCCCAGGTGGCGGGAGCGTTCGTGGCCGCGGCCATCGTCTATTGGAATTACCGCCCGCAGTTTCATCTGGCCGATCCGAATCTGGAGCATACCGCCGGAGTCTTCACCACGTTCCCGGCGTTCCCGCACATTCTTTCGGCCGGGTTGCTCGATCAAACCATCGGCACGGCGCTTCTGCTGTTCATGATTTTTGCCATCATCGATGAGCGCAACCAGCCGGTCGGGTCCAACCTGACGCCGGTGCTCATCGGGGCAATTGTGGTGGTCATTGGCATGGCGTTCGGCGGCCTCCACGGTTTCGCCATCAATCCCGCGCGCGACTTCGGTCCTAGACTGTTCACCGTAGCCGCCGGCTTCAAGAACAACGGCCTCACCGATGGGACGAATGTCTACTGGGTCCCCATCATCGGCCCGCTGCTCGGCGGTCTCATTGGCGCCGCCGCCTACGACCTGGGAATCGCTCGCTTCCTGCCCAAGAAGGTGGCGGAGCCGTCCGTTAAAGCCGCCTCAAAATAGACCGATAAGAGGTGCATGTGGGCCTACCTGACGGCTACGGCGGCCGTGTCGGCGATCCTTTGTCTCGCGTGGTTTCGGAGCCGCCGATGTTTGGCCGCCACAAAACACCAACTCGCGGAGGTGGAGAAATCGGCTCGCATCCTCGAGCAGGAGCGGCGCGTGCTGGAACTCGTCGCGCGCGGTGCATCGCTACAGGAAGTGCTGGATACGGTGACGCGCGCTGTCGAGCGCATGGCGCCCGATTGTCTCTGTACCATCCTGCTGCTCGATGAGGACAAGCGTCACCTGCGCGCCGGTTCGTCCGGAAGCTTGCCCGCCGAGTATATCCGGGCGGTAGATGGCATCGAAATCGGTCCGCAAGTGGGCGCCTGCGGGACGGCGGCCTTTCGCAATCAGACCGTGATCGTGGAAGACATTGCTACCGACCACCTCTTCGACGGCCCCAGGGAATTCATCATGAGTTTCGGCCTGCGCGCCTGCTGGAGCGTGCCGATTCGCGATTCGCGGGGCGCCGTTCTCGGGACGTTTGCCCTGTACCATCGGTGGCCGGCCACGCCGCGCGATGGGGCTTTGCGTCTGGTGGAGGCCGGTGCGCAGCTGGTTGGCAACGCGATCGAGCGCATGCGTGCGGAGCAGGCGCTGCGTGACAGTGCCGAGCGGCTTGCTCTGGCGGAGGATTCCGCCTCGGTCGGACTTTGGGTCTTGGATGTGCCCACGCGAGTCCTCATGACTTCGGAAGGGTTGGCTCGATTGGTCCAATCGGTTCACGGCCCCGGTCGATTGACTTTCGACCAGTGGTGCGACCGGGTCCACCCCGATGATCGAGTGCTTTTGAAGAGGTTAACGGAATCCGCCATTGCCACCGGTACGTGCGAAGCCGAATTCCGCATGGTGATGCCTGACAATACCACCCGCTGGTTCCGTACCCAAGGCCAACTGCAACTCCAGAATGGCCAGCCCCAGCGAGTGACCGGCGTCACCATCGACATCACCAGCCAGAAACTGATCGCGCAACGGTTGGAGGAGGCGCGGATGGCGGCGGAAGCGGCCGCGCATGCCAAAAGCGAGTTTCTGGCCAACATGAGCCATGAGATCCGCACCCCCATGAACGGCATCATCGGCTCTATTTGCCTGTTGGTCGATTCGGGCATCAACGACGAGCAGCGCGATCACCTCGAAACCATCCGTGTTTGCGGTGAGACGCTGCTTCAATTGGTCAATGACATCATGGATGTCGCCAAGGTGGAGGCGGGCATGCTCGTCTTGGAGCAAACCCCGTTCGATCTGGAGTTGTTGCTCCGCGAGGCGGTGGCGGTGATCGCGCCGCTCGCCCGCGCGCGCAATCTCGATCTGCGCCGCCAGGTGAATCGCGAGGTGCCCCGCTGGTTGGTGGGCGACCCGCAGCGGCTGCGCCAGGTACTGCTGAACCTTCTGTCGAACGCCGTGAAATTTACCCAGAGCGGCTCCGTGGCCATCGGCGTTGCCCTCGCCGGCCAGCGCGACCATTCCGTAGATCTGCGTTTCACCGTTACCGATACCGGTATCGGCATTCCCCCGGACATGCGCGACGTGATCTTCGACCCGTTCACACAGGCCGACAGTTCGACCACGCGCCGCTACGGCGGCACCGGCCTCGGCCTGACCATCTGCCGGAAATTGGTTTCCCTGATGAATGGTCTCCTCGAACTGGAGAGCGAGCCGGGACGTGGCAGCACCTTCCGCTTCATACTACGTTTGCCCATCGCGGAGTCCCCTGCCGCTCTGTCTCCCACGGTCGGGCCGTGTGAAGCCGCGGGACGCCATTTGCGCATCCTCCTCGCCGAGGACAATGCCATCAATCAGAAGGTGGCTGCGCGCCTGCTCGAACGAATGGGCCATGCCGTAGACTTGGTGGACAACGGCCGGCAGGCCGTAGCGGCGTTCGAAAATACCCCATACGATCTGGTTCTGATGGATTGCCAGATGCCGGTAATGGACGGTTATGCTGCCGCGCGCGCCATCCGCCTGCTCGACTGCGGCCGCGAGATTCCGATCGTCGCCATGACTGCCAACGCCATGGCGGAAGACCGCCAGCGATGCCTCGAATGCGGTATGGACGATTACTGGAGCAAACCGATTTCGCTGGCACGGCTCGAAGCCGGTATTGCGGAATGGTGCGGAGCAGTCTGATAGACTAGCGCCATGGAATCCGATCCGAGCAAGGCAGACGACCGGTTTTCGTCGTCTGCCGGCCCCCAAACCCTGTCGCGGCGGTCTGTAATCGCCAGCGCAACCCTGATCCCCGTCGCAGCTCTCACCGCCGCGGCCCAAGCGCCGCAAACGGCGCTCTCAACGTCGCAACGCCAGATCCTCGACGCCTTTGTCGATCGTCTCATTCCCAAAGATGAGCTCGGTCCCGGCGCGCTAGAAGCCGGCGCGGCCAATTACATCGATCGGGCGTTGGCCGATGCCTTATCCGGGGAAAAGAGCTCCTTCACCGAAGGGCTGGCGTCGGTCGATGCGTTTGCGCGCCAATCGCAAGGTGCAACATTCCCTGAACTTCCCGCTGAGAAGCGAGACGCCGTGCTCACCGCGCTCGAAGCCGGCGACGTTTCCGGATTTCCCAACGCGCGCGCATTCTTCGGCCGCGTTCGCCGGCTCACGCTCGAAGGCATGTTCGGCGATCCCTACTACGGCGGCAATAAGAACTTCGCCGGCTGGGATCTCATCCGCTATCCCGGTCCGCGGCTCGCGGTCGGCCCTGAGGATCAGAAGATGAGCACGCTGCCGAAGCCCCTGCATCAGTCCGCTTACGGCTCGAATCGTGGCCATTAATCTCAAACCGGTCGACGTCGCGGTAATCGGTTTAGGCGCTGCCGGCGGCGTCGCCGTGTTGCCGCTGGCCCGCGCCGGCCTCACCATCGCAGGAATCGAGGCGGGCGGCTGGATGGACCCGCATCGCTTCAAGCCCGACGAGATCGGCAACAACGTGCGCGGCCTGGTGACCTCCGTTCCCAAGGCCCAGCGCGAAATGCCCACTCTTCGTAACGGCACAGCTCCCGCGCGGCGCGCGGCTCCGCTTCATCCGATGATGAACGCCATCGGCGGCACGTCGATTCACTACTGGGCACAAAGCTGGCGACTGAAGCCGTGGGACTTCCGCACGCGCAGCGAAGTCACCCAGCGCTACGGAGCGGCGGCGATCCCGAGTGGCTCGACGCTGGAAGATTGGCCGCTCACCTACGACGATCTCGAGCCCCACTACGACGTGGTCGAGTATGAAATCGGCGTGTCCGGGAAGGCCGGAAACATTCAGGGCACGATCGATCCCGCCGGCAACATCTTTGAAGCGCCTCGGAAGCGCGAGTATCCGATGCCGCCGCTGCGCGGCACCGAATTCACCGAACGCATGGCAGAGGCCGCGCGCAAGCTGGGATGGCATCCGTTTCAGTCACCCGCCGCGATTAACTCGCAACCGTACCGCGGGCGCCCCGGCTGCGTCTACCACGGCTATTGCAACCGCGGCGGCTGCCACATGAGCGCCAAGAATTCCACCGCGGTCACCACCATCCCCGAAGCCGTAAAAACCAAGAACCTCACGATCTTCGATTTCGCGCAAGTGACGCGCATCGGGGCCGGCGCTGACGGCCGCGTGACCGGCGTGAGCTATTTGCGGAGCGGCAAGGAGTACTTCCAGCCGGCGCGCGCCGTGCTGCTGGCGTCTTACACCTACGAGAACGCGCGTCTCCTCCTGCTTTCGAAATCCAAAGCCTATCCCAACGGTTTGTCGAATCGGCATGGCCAGGTAGGCCGCCACTACTTCGGCCATTGGGCGGGATTCGTCACCGCGTTGTTTCCATTCGACATCAACAACTGGTACGGCCTGCCCGCGCAGGGCGCGACGGTGGACGATTGGGCCGACGATCATTGGGACCACTCCGGCGTTGGGTTCATTGGCGGGACGACTCTGCACGTGCACAGCGAGACCCATCCGATCGATGCCGCTTCCGTCGATACCTTCGGCCGCGCGCCGTTGTGGGGTTCGCGCTGGAAGGCATTCGTCCGCGAATATGCCGGGCGCTGGACGTCCGCCTACCTGCAGACATCCACGTTCCCCTACGAAACCACGTTCCTCGATCTCGACCCCGAAGCGCGCGATCCACTGGGCGATCCCGTCTGCCGGATCAACACCGCTCCGAGAGAGAACGAGCAGCGCGCCGTTCGCTTCGCCAACGACAAGATGGCCGAATGGTTTCGCGCGGCTGGCGCGATCGAAGTCTTTGCGCCGCCGGCCAACGGACCGGGCATTTCGACGCATGCCTACGGCGGTACGCGCATGGGCGCCAACCCCGAGACCAACGTGGTGGACGGTTGGGGCTTCTCCCACGAAGCTCCCAATCTGGGCATTCTCGGCGCCTCGGTGATGGGCACGAGCGGCGCACGCAACCCGACGCTCACCGTCCAAGCGCTCGCCTGGCGGACCGCCGATCACCTGGTGAAGAGCTGGAAGTCGATCGCGGAGTGAGCGCTGGCCTCGCTGAGTGACAAGTAGCGATTCCATCCCGATCTGGCAGGAGCTGAACGATGAGAGCCGTATCGCAGCCCTGATGGACACGTTCGGTAATTTCCATGACGGCTGCATCCGCGAGATCCACGTGGCGACGAGTCACTATGTTGACTCGAAGCTGTGGATGCATGTTGACTGGCCAACCACCGTCCACCTGCTCGTGCAGCGTCAGTTCCACGACCCGTCCGCGATCGAGCTCCGCTTTGAAGAAGTGGTTGCTTTGAGATTATGCCCGCCCTCACCGGATTGTGAATCGATTATTTCGGACGCCGCATGCGTTTGGAGAGACGGAATTCTTTATTGGGCGGAAAACAGCCGGTGGACGCCAGACCATCCTGGGAGTCCAGAGTGTACTTGGGTTGCCGCTCGGCGGGCTTGGTGGCGTGACGCAAGCGGCTGGCTCGGGCCGGACCTGCGCTACCGCCAGGGCGATGAAATCACCCACGGGTGAAAAGTTATACTAAAATATAACTGAGGTGTTGCTTGCACACAACGAGACTGCGAAAGGTCGGAGGCTCGGTCATGCTGGCGGTTCCGCCTGCGCTGCTGGAGATCCTGCGGGTCCAATCGGGTGACACGATCGACATTACCGTGGAGAAAGGGCGGCTGGTTGCTGAGCCGCAAAAACACCGGCGCTATACACTCGACGAACTCCTGGCTCAGTGCCATGCCCGGGGGCGACGGACTCGTGAAGAGCGGGAATGGGTCAGTGACCGGCTTGCGGGCGACGAGCTGGTTTGATGAAACGCGGTGAAATCTGGTTAGTGGGGCTTGATCCCACAGCCGGACACGAACAACGCGGCACTCGGCCGGTTGTGATCGTCTCGCCCGACGCCTTTAACCGCGTTACCCGGGTTCCGGTGGTTCTGCCCATCACTACGGGCGGTGGCTTTGCCCGCACCGCGGGCTTTGCCGTATCGCTCGCAGGCGCGGGAACGAAGACGACCGGTGTGATCCGGTGCGACCAACCGCGCGCTCTTGACCTCGTGGCGGGCCATGGCAGAAAGGTCGAAACCATTCCACCGAGCGTCGTGGATGAGATCCTGGCGAGATTGATGCCCATTTTCGAGTGACCAGGCGACTTGCCGCGCCATCGCTTCTTCGCCGCTAGGCCGAACGCCACTAGCAAGGCAGGCATACACCAACTACCGTAAATCGCGGCACGCCAGGGCCCAGCTAAACCAATGAGCTCTCATTGAAAACACTCGACGAAGAAAATTGCGGGACCTGTGATTCTCCCTGTTACTCCGGCAGTAGTTTTGCCCGAACGGCGGACTTTGCCTTGCCGCAGACTGGAGCCAGGACGAAGACAACCGACCGGTGCGACCAAACGCGCGCACTCGACCTTGCCGCGCGCCACGGCAGAAAGCCTCAGACCAGCCTGGCGGACTGCCGATCACGTGGTGAAGGACTGGAAGTTCGATTGCGGGATAGCAAGAACCGGGATGAATCAAGCGAGGCCGGAGTAACCTCGCTCTCCTCAACGACACAACTGCGGGGCCTAGTAACCGAACGGCGATGTGGAAGGCTGCGTGCCAGTGGCGATCCATCGTCCCGCCGGTACTCGAATCAGAAACACCGGGTGGTTACACTGAGCCGGAACATTAATCTTGAAGGACAGCTCAGCGTTGCCCGTAGCACTTAGGTTCGTGGCCGGCGTGTCAATCACCGTCTCGGCGGGTGCTGTCGTGCTACCCGGATTGCACACCAGCGTCCCCATGACCATGGCGACCGCACCGGGCGTGCCGCTGGCGGCTCCCCCGTTGAGGACAAGTCCATCCACTTCGAAAGAGCCCTCGCCCGTTTGCAGGTTGACCCGGGCACTTCCGTCTCGAGTTGTCCAAGGCCCCGCGCCGCTATGAATCGTACTGACCGGATTGTCGACTGCAGGCGCGGTGATCACTCCTGCGATGCCATGCCAGCGCACCACCGTGTCGTTCTGAGCAAATGCTGCCGCACTTAGCGCCAGCGTCATCAAAAACATCTTCATCATTCGGATTCTACCTTTCACGTTTTGATTTGGTTTCTGTTGCTGCACCACATGATTCTGCCAGCTACCGCACGTGACATTGTTAGGAGATTGTGAAATGCTCGTAAAGAACTTTCGGCCGCCAGGCGCGTCACGCCGGAAGCGGAGTGAGCCTGCCTCAAGACCTCGCTACGGGGGCGATTCTCCTCGCGAGCGCGAAGGAATCTCCGTTCTTCCAATCGTCGCGGGGCTCTGCTGCGGCGCGAGCAAACAGCCATAGCCGCACTCGTTCCCGATCGACGCCTGCAAGGTCGGCAACGCGGGCGATCGTGCCCAGCGGATCCGAACGTAACCTGGAACGGCAGTTGAACAGATGTTGCGTCGGGTCGAAAGCTGGATCTCCGACGAACGGCTTCGGATCGATCACCAGCCACGGCTGCCTTTCCGACCGCAGAACGTTACCCGAGTGCAGATCAGTGGCCAGCAAGACATCATCCATGGGCGCCGTGCGCGGCAACTGCTGAAACAGGCGCAGCCCTTCCCGCACCAGTCCCGTGTCTGACCAGCGCTCGATGCCGGCTAGCGTCTCCGCACTCCAATACTCCGTCAGATCGGATAAAGGCCGAAAGGGATGAGGTGGGGCAGGCTTGCGCCACAGGCAGCGCAGCAGGCCCGCGATCACCACGTCTTGCTGGGACTCTGGGAGCGCACGGAGCGGTGTCCCTGGATCGCAACGCTCCAGGAGCATGGCCCCAAGGTCGCCGTCGGAGTCAATGAGTCGCACGGTTGGATCTCCGTTCCAGAAGAGCAGGCCCTGGATTTCATGTGCGCCCTCGAGATGGGGCATCCCGAGCTTCAGGACCGCCGGCGTCCTGTCAGCGCGCGTCGTGGACGCTAACGACGAGCAACTCGCCTCTTCGAGGAAGGGCGGGCCGACGGCCAGGGACCATCGCTGCTCCAGGTTTTCGCAGCGTCTCCGGCAGGCGGTTCAGCCATGCCGCGCGGTTGGGCGTTTTGCTACCGCGCCAGCGCTTCTTCGCCCCAAACCAGGGGCTGATCGCCGGACAGCGTGAGGAACAGGTGGTATTGCTCGCGGGCTTCGTCGGATCGGCCCGTCAACCGGGCGATACGGCCGCGCAGATAGAACAGGCGCGGGAAATAGAAGGCCGCCAGGCGCGTCACGCCGGAAGCCGCCGGGATCGGATTGAAGCGCAATAACGCCGCGGCATCGGGTAGTTTGCCCGTCTCCAGGTAGGCCCAGCCGAGCAGGATCGGCAGGATATCGTCCGCAGTGGGCGGCGTGTGCTCATAGAGTCCTTCGAGCACGGGGATTGCCTGCTGGTAGTGTTTATCGGCCAGCAACGCGTAGCTCAGCGTGAGCTGTTTGGTTTGCTCCTGCTGCGGGCCAGGGAAGGATTGCTCGGCGCGCCCGGCCCATTCCGCCGGCGTGGTGGAGGGCTGGGCCAGGAAACGCGCGGCTTTGGCCAATCCAACGGACGCCGGCCCGGCGAGCCGGCCGGCCTGATCGGCCAGTCTTTCGGCGGCACTGCGGTCGCCGAGCGCCACATCCCACATGGCTAACTGGCTGTAGGCTTCGGAAGCCGCTTCGCGCAAAGGCCCGCCTTCCGCGGCCTGCGCGAAGGCGGCCATGGCAACCCCGGCGGCTTTTCTCCGGCCGCTGATCCATGCCCATTGCGCTTTGTAGAATTCTACGAGCGGGTCTTTCGCCGCTGTCCGGTACGCGGTGAACTGCGCGGCAAGTGCGTCGGCGCCGGTTACATCGCCGGTCATCAAGCGGGCCATCGCCGCCTTGAAGAAATCGCCTCCGTTGATAAATGCCGGGTCCTTTTTGGCGGCGGCGCGATACAAGTCCGCGGCTTCCTCGAAGCGCCCGAGCACCAGATTCACGTCTCCGAGCGAATCGAGAGGGTTGACTTCGGTGGGCCGCAGGGCCTGGTATCGCTTGAGCGCCTGAGTCGCGGTATCCAGGTCGCCCGCGTAGGCAGCGGTATAGCCGAGCTGGTTGAGCAGGTTCACATCCTCAGGCGACGCGGCTGAGGCTCGCTGATAGGCCCGCTCGGCATCCGTATAGCGATGCTCATTCATGTTGGACTGCGCCATGGACTGCCAGACTGCGGGGTCGTTGGGCGTCAGGCGGGCCCACGTGGTCAAGGCGCGCTGTGCACCACGGTGGTCGCCGCCCAGACTGGCGGCCTCGAATTCCAATCTCGCGCGTTCGAGTTCCGGCATCTCGCCGGTGTGGGAGAGAGCCTGTTGGAGCGTAGCCATGGCGCCGGCACGGTCGAGCCGCTGCAGTTTCGCTTGCGCCAGCCGGCTGTAGGGCGCGGCATAGTTGGGATCGGCAGTGAGGGCCTGCTCGAGTTCGGCCACCATGAGGTCGAGCTGCGGGGCTTCGAGGGCCAGTGCATAAGCCTTCACCGCCGCGGCATTGCGTGTCAAGTAGGGCGCGGCGCTGCTCGAGATCTGGCGGGCGAGCGCGCTGGCGGCGCTGACCGGGTCATCGGCGGAGGCGGTTACTTCCTGGACCATCTTCGCCGATTGGGGATCTTCGAGCGTTAGTTTCGCTTCGATCTTGCCGCCGCGCAGCCAGTATTGTCCGTAGCCGATGCGATTGGCGCTCTCGATCAGCGCGAGGCTTCGCTCGGCCGAGATCCCTGGCGCCGACAGCGGCCGGCTTCCCAAAGCCTGATCCAGACGGTGCAGCTTTTCGAACGGGATGGCATACCACCCGGGCACTCCGGCCAGTTCGCGCGTGATCACTTCGGAGAAGGCGCGGCCCATCCAATCGATGGAAGTGTCGGAGCTGAGATTCTCGAAACGCAGGATGGCAATGCGGTCAGGACCACCATCGGAGGAAGTGCGCGAACAGGAAGACGCCGCCAGGCAAGCGGCCAAAACGGCCAACGCTCTACAATACGCGCGGCTCAAGGGTCAACAGTTCCTGAAACTCGGGTGTGTCGCGGATGGCTTCAAATTCCGGATCCTCGTTCAACTTCTTCCTATCCTTGAATCCTTCTTCCAGGGCCTTCCGCACGTACTGCAGCGCCAACTCATTCCGCCCCGCTTTGGCGTACATCTTGGCCAGATAGTAGTGGAACTTGGCGCGCTCCTCGACGTTGCTGTCCTGGAGCAGGGTGCCGTAGTTGCTCTTGTGCTCGAACACGTCCGGGTCGAGGTTGAAGGCTCTCTGGTAGGAATCGGTTGCCTTATCGTACTCCTTCCGCGCGAAGTAGGCAGTGCCGAGATTGCTGTACACCGATGCCGATTCGTTAATCTTCAGGGCCCGATTGTAGTAGCCGATGGCGCGGCGGTAATTCTTTTTGGCGTAATAGACGGTTCCGATGTTGTTGAGCGCTTCGCTGTAATCGTGTTTGGTCTTGAGCGCAAGCTCGTAATACTTCTTGGCCTGGTCGAGCTGTTGCAACTGATGGTACGCGATTCCGATTTTGTCATAGAGGACGGGCGTTTTTTTGGGCTCTTCCAGGAAAACTTCGATGGCTTCGCGGTACATTTTGCGGGCCATGAGGATATCGCCGCGGCCCTCGGGCGTGAGTTGGTGTGAGGGCGCAGGAGCCGGTTTGGTTTGATCGACAAGAGCGCCACCGGCTTGCGCCAGCGCAGCGGCGCACCCGGCGGCGGCCGCGAAAACCAACGCAAGCGTTCTGGAAACCATACTGGCTCTCCCGAAGCTATTTAAACACACCCAGCAAGCGCCGGAGGAATCCCTTCTTTTCCTTAGGCGCGGTTGTTTCCGGCTGTTGGGAGGCGGAGGCGTCGGCTCGCGGTGGCGAGGGCGGTGTGCGCTGCGCAACCACTGTAGGCGTAGAGGCTTGGCCGTCGCCGCCGGAACCGGTGACTTTCACTCCACCATCAGCCGGCTGGTTTTTACCGGGGGTTTCCCATCCGGCAACATTCGTAACATTTTGCCGGCCTCCGCCATGCAGGGGACAGGTGCCCACCGGCTGTGTGCCGGCGATGTAGACTTCGGTGCGCGTTCGCGGGCAATACGGAGTGGCGGGCATTCCCGAATCAGGATCGATTTCGACTGACACGATCCCCTCAGGAGCCACGAATTCCTGGGCATCGCGGTACTCGCGAAACTGCAGCGCGCGCTTCATGAACTCAGCCCAGATCGGGGCCGCGGAGTGGGCGCCTTCGAGATCGAGCTCGCGGTTGTCATCGAAGCCGACCCACACGATGCACATCAGCTCCGAGGTGTAGCCGGCGAACCAGCCATCATGCGACGTGCCGGTCTTGCCGGCTGCGGGCACCGTGAACCCGCGGGCTCGCACTGCGGCCGCCGTGCCGCTGCGCAGCACCTCTTCCATCAAGTTGGTCATGAGGTAGGACACACGCGGGTCGAGCACCTGCTTACGGTCGGGCTGGTTCTTATAAATGATCTGGCCATCCGGTCCGCGCACCAGGCCGATGAAACTGGGTTTTACGTACTCACCCTGGTTGCTGAAAATGGTGTACGCCCCGGCGGCTTCGAGGGGCGTGATTTCGTACGCGCCCAAGGCCACGGCGGGAGTCGGCTGGATTTTGTAGTTCATGCCGGCGCGGTTGGCCATCTCGACCACGGCGTCGTACCCCACCATCTCCGCAACTTTGACGGTAGCCACGTTCATGGAATGAGCCAGGGCTTCGCGCAGCGTCACCAGGCCGTGGAACTCATGTTTGAAGTTGCTCGGCTCGTAGGGCTTGCCGTCGAACCAGAAGGTGGTCGGTTCGTCCATCACGGTGGTGCTAGCGGTAAGGATGTTCGGTCCGCCTTGGATGGCGGTATTCAGCGCGGCCGCATAGACAAACGGCTTGAAGATGGAGCCCGGCTGGCGCTTGGCCATGGCGTGATTCAGTTGGCTTAGGCCGTAGTTGCGCCCACCCACTACCGCCTTCACTTCGGCGGTGTGCGGATCGAGCGCGACCAATGCGACTTGCGGTTCGGGAATCGGCTGGCCTTTGAAACGCCGCTGCTTGCGGATCTGCTCGTCCACGCTTTGCATGCCAATGCGGACGGCTTCCGCGGCCGCGCGCTGCAAGTTCATGTCGAGCGTCGTATAGATGCGAAACGCACCGGAACGGAAATTGGCATCCTGGAACTTGCTCTGCAGGGCATCTTCGACCAGATCGGAGAAGTAAGGCGCATCTACGGAGGCGGCGGTGCCGCGGGCAACGGTGAGCGGTGATTGGACCGCCAGTTCATAATCGCGGTCATTGATCAGGTCGTTCGCGTGCATCAACGCCAGCACGATGTTGCGGCGCTCGCGCATGCGCTCGGGGAACTTGTAGGGGTTGTAATAAGACGGCCTCTGGATCATCCCGGCCAGCGTGGCCGCTTCGGGAAGGCTGATCTGGCTGAGGTCTTTACCGAAGTACGCTTCGGCGGCTTCGCCAAAGCCATGAATTTCGAACGATCCGCGCCAGCCCAGATACACCTGGTTGGCGTAGTCTTCGAAAATTTCTTCCTTGGAAAGCTTCTGCTCGAGCTCGAGCGTGATGACGACTTCGGCGAGCTTGCGCGTCCAGCGCTTGTCCTGATCGAGCCAGAAGCCGCGGGCCAATTGCTGGCTCAACGTGGAGGCGCCCTGCTCTTTGCGGCCTTCTTTCAGGTCCACGTAGGCCGCTTTGACGATGCGAATCGGGTCGATGCCGGAGTGCTGGAAGAAGCGCTTATCTTCGGCGGAAGTGATCGCATCGACAACGACCTTGGGAATGTCCGCGAATTTGACGATGCGCCGCTTCTCGCGATTGGGCCCGGAGAGGTTGGTAATCAACTCGGGCTCGAGTTGATACTGGTTGCGCGAAGTGTTGTCTTCGAGGGAGATGATCTGCGAGATCTTGCCCTGCGAAAACTTGATGACGCCGGCTTCCTGGTCGAAATAGGAATCGGGTCCGGGGAACACCTCGATCGAATCGGGATGGATCTGGTAGTAGCCGGTCGAATTGCTGCGCGTTTCGTTATAACCGCTGCGGTGCAGCTGGGCGGCCACGGCTTCGGGAGTCAGGGCATCGCCGACCGCTACAGACTGCGGCGCCGCGAAGAGTTTGGCCGTGACAACGAACGGACCCGCGCGTAGTTTGGCGTCAATCAGCCGCGAGTACTTAGAGTAATAGTATGTAAAGACACCGCACCCGACGACGACCGAGAGCGCGATGCCGATAACCAGAATGCGCCCGACTGGTCTCAAAAAGAACTGCGCCAGGCGCGCCTTTTTAGCGACCCGGACTTTCATTTCCTTTTTGTTTGCCACCTGTTATATTTTCCCACGGCTATCGAACGTGAAGGTGATCTCCTTTGGTGAATGCGATCATCGCCCGCCCGATACGTCCAGAATCGCACCTGTCACATAAGATGCTTCGTGCGAAAGCAACCAGAGCACGGCAGTGGCCACTTCCTCGGGTGTTCCCCCGCGCTGCATCGGGACCAGCTTCTTCACCCTTTCGATTCGGCCGGGTTCGCCGCCCTTGGCGTGCAGACCGGTGTCGATGAATCCGGGCCGAACGCCATTTACGCGGATTCCCTCTTCAGCCACTTCCTTCGCCAAGCCGATGGTAACGGTATCCAAAGCGCCTTTCGTCGCTGCGTAGTCGATATACTCGCCGGGCGAGCCCCAACGCGCCGCGCCGGACGAGATATTGACGATGGCTCCGCCGGAACCCCCGTAGCGGGAGGACATGCGGCGCACAGCCTCGCGCGCGCAGATCATACTTCCAATGACGTTGGCGGCGAACATTCGTTGCAGGCGGGCGGCATCCATGGAGTCGAGGCGCATCTGCGATTCGAGGGTTGCAGCGTTATTCACGAGAGCGGTGAGCCGGCCGAGTTCGCGGTCTATTGTTGCGAACAAAGACACGACCTGTGGTTCGCAACTAATGTCGGCTTGGATTGCCAGGGCCTTTCCGCCATCGCGCTCAATTGTGTTCACGACAGCTTCCGCGGCCGGGCGATCCTGGAGATAGTTGACGCACACGGCGAAGCCGCGGCGGCCGGCGAGTAGAGCAGTGGCGCGGCCAATTCCGCGGCTGGCGCCTGTGACGAGTAAGACTGGCGGATCGGGCATAGCGTAGGTTTCATATTAGGACAGGGCGATGAGCGCGTCTGCGGTCGGCAGCGCCGGCTAGAAAGCCGGCGGCGGGCTGGAAAGCCCCGCCCCACATCTTGGCATGCGGTATGATGCCAGGATTCATGGGGCTTTTTCCGGTTCTGCTGGCGCTCTTTGCGGTGAGTGGCTGCGCTGCGCTGATTTACGAAATCGTGTGGTTCCAGTTGCTTGGGCTGGTGATCGGTTCATCAGCCGTTTCGTTGGGAACGCTGCTCGCCACCTATATGGGCGGCATGTGCCTGGGGAGCCTGGTGTATTCGCGCATGGTTCCCGCGCGGTGGCATCCTTTGCGCGTTTATGCGGCGATTGAGGCGGGGATTGGGGTGTGCGGCGTCGCGGTATTGTTTGGCGTTCCGTGGATCGATCGCATGTACGCCGGGCATGCGGGGCACGGGCTGACAGGAATCGTGATTCGTGCGTTGATTTCCACGCTGTGTCTGCTGCCACCCACGGTGCTGATGGGCGCGTCGCTGCCGGCGCTGGCCCGCCAGTGGGAGAGCACGCCACGCGGCGCTTCAAGGCTCGGATTTTTGTATGGCGCGAATACGGCCGGGGCGGTAGGGGGTTGCGTGCTGGCCGGGTTCTATTTGTTGCGGCTGCACGATATGTATGTCGCCAGTTTTGTAGCGGTAGCTCTGAACTGCGCGGTGGCGCTGGCGGCGTTGCCCATGGCGCGCTGGTGGCCGGGGATCGGCGCGTTCCCGGATATCGGGTCTCAGGTGGATTCCGGCGCGCGCGCGGTTTACTGGGTCATCGCGCTTTCGGGGCTGACGGCGCTGGGCGCGGAAGCGATTTGGACGCGGCTGCTGTCACTGATGCTGGGAGCGACGGTGTATGCGTTCTCGGTGATCCTGGCGGTGTTTCTGGCGGGCCTGGGCATCGGCAGCGCGGTGGGGTCGTATGTGTCGCGGACGCGCCTGTCGGGGCGGCTGGCTCTGGGCGTCTGCCAGTTTCTGCTTCTGGGCGCGGTAACGGCAGCCGCAGTTTTGTTGGCCAAACATATTCCGTATTGGCCGGTGGTGACCTCGACCAACGCCTGGGTGACGTTTCGCGTGGATCTGGTTCGCAGCATGTGCGCGGTGCTGCCGGCTGCGGTTCTGTGGGGTGCGAGTTTTCCTTTGGCCCTGGCCGCGGCTGCGCGTCCGGGCGCCGACCCGAGTGGGCTGACGGGCGCAGTCTATGCGGCGAATACCGCGGGTGCGATTGTGGGGGTGCTCGTGTTTAGCATGGTGCTGATCCCGTGGATCGGGACGCAGAACGCGCAGCGGGCGCTGATTGCGGTGTGTGCGGTGGCGGGGTTGGTGGCGATTTCGCAAACGCAGCGGATCGCGCCGGCGCTGGCGGTGATCGTCGCGGCCGGATTGCTGATTTGGCGGGTTCCGGCGATTCCGTGGGAAGTGATCGGCTACGGACGCGAGCTGTTGATCTCGTACAAAGAGGCGAAACCGGTCTATGTGGGCGAGGGACGCAATGCATCCATCGCGATTTCGCTCGACCCTTACGGCACGCGCTTCTTTCACATCAGCGGGAAAGTGGAGGCGTCCAGCCTGCCGCAGGATATGCGGTTGCAGCGCATGCTGGGCCATCTGCCTGCCCTGTTTCATCCGCACGCGCGCTCGGTGCTGGTGGTCGGTTGCGGCGCGGGGGTCACGGCGGGGACGTTTGTGGTGCACCCGGAAGTCGAGCGGATTTTGATCTGCGAGCTCGAGCCGCTGGTGCCCCCGGCGAGCGCGCGCCACTTCGCCCGAGAGAACCACCACGTGCTCACCGACCGCCGGACCGAGATCGTCTACGACGATGCCCGCCACTACGTGCTCACCACTCCGGAGCACTTCGACATCATCACGTCCGACCCGATCCATCCCTGGGTGAAAGGCGCGGCCACGCTGTATTCGAAGGAATACTTCGAGATGGTGAAGAGCCACCTGAACCCCGGCGGGCTGGTGACCCAGTGGGTGCCGCTCTATCAGAGCGACATGGCCACCGTGCGCAGCGAGATCGCCACGTTCCTGTCGGTGTTTCCCAACGCGACCATCTGGAACAACGACATCAGCGGCGAGGGTTATGACGTGGTGCTGGTGGGGCAGGTGGGTCCGGCGCGCATCGATATCGCGCAGTTGGAGCAGCGGTTGGCGCGGCCGGATTATGGCGCCGTGCGGGAGTCGCTGAACGAAGTGGGGCTGGGTTCGGCGGTGAGTCTGCTGAGTACGTATGCGGGGCGCGGTCCGGATTTGCAACGGTGGCTGCGGAACGCGCAGATCAATCGCGACCGCGATCTACGCCTGCAATACCTGGCCGGGTTCGGAATGCTGACCAACGACGCGACGACGATTCTGTACGACATGCTGCGGTATCGGCGGTTTCCGAATTCGAGCTTTG
>DATJAK010000334.1:0-4267 GCA_035516375.1 Bryobacteraceae bacterium | reverse complement strand
CAACGTCACCCAGGCATGGGCTGGCACGTTCGACGGAATCCTGCACAAGGATCTTTCGAGCGCCAACGAGCGGCTGGCGAACGATTGCCGGCGGTATGGGCCGGGCATTCTCGTCCCGTTCGGCTCCATCAATCCGAAGCTCCCGGACTGGCAGGAAGATTTGCGCCGCTGCCGCGAAGAATACAGAATGCCGGGGATCCGGCTACATCCGAACTACCACGGATACGGCCTGAAGGATCCTGTCTTTGCGGAGTTGTTGCACTTGGCGGCCGTGCGCCGGCTGGTAGTGCAGCTCGCCGTGTGTATGGAAGACGAGCGAACGCAGCATCCGCTGATGCGCGTGCCTCCTGTGGACCTTGCGCCGCTGCCTGATCTGATCACGAACCAGCCGGGAGTGCGCCTCGTCATTCTGAATTCCGATCCCGGGCACGATTTGGAACTGTCGCAAAGACTTACTTCCACGGGCCGTGTATATTTTGATATTTCGATGGTGGAAGGCGTTGGCGGAGTGGCTCGGCTGGCGCGACAGATCTCCATCCAGCATGTGTTGTTCGGTTCCCACTACCCGTTGTTCTATTTTGAGTCGGCTCTGCTGAAGGTGCGCGAAGGTGGTTTTACGGACCTGGAGACACGGGCGATATTCGAGGACAACGCGCGCAGGTTGCTGGAAGGGTGATCACAAAAGATGCCCATCCATTCGAAAGGCGCTACCCGGGGGGCTTCTTCGATCGTTGACCGCCGCACCCTACTGAAGGGTTTCTGCGCAAGCCTGGCCGCTGCCTCGGCTGGGCCCCCGCCGAACACCGCATCGGAGTCCCGCCGGCCTTTTCGCATTTGGGATGAGCACTGCCATCTGGCTTCCGTTCCCGGCGACACACCAGAAGAGCGCATGACGGCCCTGGTCCATTGGGCGGATCGTTTGGGGATCGAGCGGCTCCTTGTCTCCCAAGGCTACTGTGCCGAACTGCATCCCACCCCCGGCCAGTTTCGAGAGGAGAACGATCGCGTGATGCGGGCGGTGCGCCGCTTTCCCGACCGTTCCTTCGGCTCGGTGTACTTGAGCCCGGCCTATCCTGAATTCAGCGTGCAGGAGTTCAATCGCTGCGTACGCGATGGCCCCATGGTCAGCATTGGCGAGGTCGAAGCGGATAAGCGCTGCGGCGTTCCGGAGATGGATCTGATCGTGGAGCGAGCCGCCTCCATGCAGGTGCCCATCCTGCAGCACACCTGGCTCAAGGTCGGCGGCAATGAGCCCGGCGAGTCCACACCCTACGACGTGGTGGCACTGGCCAGGCGGCACCCCGAGGTTCAGTTCGTGTGTGTCCACACTGGAGGAGACTGGGAGCGGGGCATCCGCATCATTCGGGACACGAAGAATGTGTCGGCCGAGATTGCCGGGTCAAATCCAACGTCAGGGTTCGTGGAAATGGCGGTGCGGGAACTCGGCGCCGAACGGGTGATTTATGGGAGCGACGTCGGAGGCAGGAGCTTCGCCTCGCAACTCGGAAAGGTCCTCGGCGCTGAAATCCCGGATTCGGCGAAAGAACTCATCCTGGGAGGGAACCTACGCCGGCTGCTCATGCAAGTGCTACGTGCGAAGGGATATCGCGTGTGAATGCCACACCAGGGCCAGTTTGGGCCAGACGCTTAGCTGGCTGCGCTTTCGGTTTTTATCGACGGCACGTCCACCCAGGCGTGCTTGTTGGAACTTTCCAGCACCTTTTCGCAGATGCGCATTTCGTGCAGGCCGTCGCTGAATTGCGGATATTCGGCGGGAGCAGAGCGGTCTTCCACCGTGCGGTAGAAGCGGCGGAAGATCTGCTTGAACGTATCGTCGTAGCCCTCGCTGTGGCCGCCGGGCAGATCGGCGTAGGATCGGGCCTTTTCCGCCATCAACGATGGATCTTTGATGATGACCTGGTTGGGACTGTTGCGGCGGCCGAGCCAAAGCTCGTCGGGCCGCTCCTGGGCCCACGCAGCGGATCCCTTGGTTCCGTAGATCTCGATGACCAGGCCATTTTTACGGCCGGCTGAGACCTGGCTGACGGTGAAAACGCCGCGTGCGTGCTCGCCCAGGCGGATCATAACGGAACAGAAGTCCTCGGTATCCACGGGCACTTGCTCGAAATCCTCCGGCTTGAGGGTCTTGCCGGCGAAAGTCTCAATGGCGCCTTTGGGCCGTTTGCGCGTTTTGTGGAACGTCTGCAAGTCGGCGCAAAGCGAGGCGATTTCGAGACCTGTGATGTGCTGAATCATGTCGCACCAGTGAGTGCCGAGGTCGGCGAACACGCGCAGTTTGCCGCCCTCCTTGGAGTCGATGCGCCAGTTCCAATCGGTGTCGTAGAGTAGCCAGTCTTGCGAATAGGTTCCCTGGACGCACAGAATGTCGCCGAGTTCGCCGGCCTCGCGAATGCGGCGCAGGTGCTGCACCATGGGGTAGTAACGCAAATTGTGATTGATGCAATTGGCCAGATTCTTGGAGCGCGCGAGATTCACCATCTGCTCGGCCTCCGCGACTGAAGTGGCCAGCGGCTTTTCGCATACGACGTGCTTGCCGGCTTCGAGCGCCGCCTTCGCCATGGGGAAGTGCAGCGCGTTCGGCGTGCAGATGTGCACGGCCTGAATTTCTTTGTCGTCGAGCAGAGTGCGGTAATCGCCCGCGGCGCGCTCGACGCCAACTTCGGCGGCGAATTTCTTCGCGCGCTCGTCGCCCTGTTCGGCAATGGCCGCCAGTTCGACGTTGCCCAACCGGCGGATACCTTCCACGTGCACCCGCCCCACGAATCCCGTTCCGAAAACCGCCGTCTTGATTTTGCGCATATTGTTTTCCGAACCGACTAATGTAACGCAAAAGGCCATGGTTTGGTAACGCGGGCCACGGTTCGCTGGTGGAGTGTCTGATATCCTAAACGTAAGACCCATGCGGTACGGTTCCCGGCATCGATTCAGTTATTCCTATTCCAGCTTCTTCCCGGCTGCGGTGAAGTGGCTTCTTATCTCGAATATTGCGATCTGGCTGCTCTCTTTCTTCACTATACGGTTCGGTTCCGGAGAGGTGTTTGCCATTTTCGCGCTGTCCCCGCGCGCGGTGCTGCAACATTTCGCGATCTGGCAACTCGTCACGTACATGTTTCTGCACGACCCGGTGGGCTTCGGCCACATCCTCTTCAATATGCTCACGCTGTGGATGTTCGGCATGGACCTGGAGCGCGATTGGGGCACGCGCCGCTTCCTGAAGTATTACTTCCTTTGCGGAGTCGGGGCGGGCATCTGCGACATTACGGTGAACGCGATCATCAGGAATCTCGATACGCACACCATCGGCGCTTCGGGCGCGATCTACGGCTTGCTCCTGGCGTTTGGGATGCTATACCCCGACCGCACGGTGCTGATGAGTTTTCTGTTTCCCATCAAGGCGAAGTACTTCGTCATGATCATGGGCGCTATCGCCTTCCTCAGCTCGATCGGCACCTCCGGCAGCCGCGTCAGCAACGTGGCGCACCTGGGCGGCATGCTATTCGGCTACGCGTACCTGAAAATGCGCTTCGTGCACTTCGATACGGGCTCTCTGATCGGCCGGTACCAGACCTGGAAGATGCAGCGCGCCAAAAAGAAGTTTCAGGTCTACATGCGGAAGCAAGGCCGCGGCGGGCCGTGGGTAAATTAGACGCTGCATGGCGGAAATGAGCATCATCTGGCTCCGTGTGGCGGCTGCGCTATACTCGCTCGGCCTGCTGGACGCCATTCTCACCATCATCCGGCGGCGCGGGCGCCTGTTTCGCATCGCTGTGGCCGCGTTCGCGCTGGCTGCGGTATTTCATCTGGTCTCCATCGTCGAGGAGGGAATGGCGATCGGCCGTTTTCCGGCCAGCGGCTTTTACGAATCCATGTCGCTGTGCGCTTTTCTGATCACGTCGTTATTCTTGTTCGTTTACTGGCGCTACCGGTTGGAAAGCCTGAGCGTGTTCATTTTTCCGCTGGTGTTTCTGATGACGATGGTGGCTTCGCTGGGCCGGCCGGTTTCAGCGTCCTGGTCAAGCCAAACCGTGCGGGATGCGTGGCTCATGGTGCACGTGGTCCTGGTGCTGCTTGGCTACGCCGCGCTGCTGTTTACCGCGGTGGCGGCTGTGCTCTACCTGATGCAGGAACGCGAGCTGAAGCGAAAGAAGCCGCGGAGCTTTTACCATCGCCTGCCGCCGCTGGGCACGCTCGATGACTTGATCACGCGATTCATGGGGCTGGGCTTCGTGCTGATTACGCTGGCGGT
>DATJAK010000333.1:0-12469 GCA_035516375.1 Bryobacteraceae bacterium | reverse complement strand
CATGCCAGTTGTCACTGCGAAGTCGATCGTAACGGTCTTCGTTTTGCTCGCGCTGAGTTTCGTCATCTACGCTCAAGCGCCCACAGGAACCATTACCGGTATCGTTACCGATGAATCGGGGGCGGCCATGCCCAACGTGACCGTCACGATCACGGAAAAAGCCACGGGAGCGGGCCGCACCGTGACCACCAACGCCGCTGGATTGTACAGCGCTCCGGCACTGCCCGCCGGCGACTATGAAGTGAAAGCCGAGGCGCAAGGCTTCCGCACCGATGTGCGTGATTCCACAGTGCAGGCCGGCGGCACCTTCACCGTCAACCTCCCCATGACCATCGGCGCCACCAAGGAAGTGGTCAACGTGGAAGCGGCGACTACTCAGATGAACTATGAAAGTAACGCCGTCCAGGGAGTAATCGACCTCTCCGCGGTGCAGGATCTCCCACTCAACGGCAGAAGCTTCATGCAGCTCGCCGTGCTCGAACCAGGCGTCACCATCGCGAACGGCTCCACGGCGCAGTTCAACGCGCTGTTTACCGTGAGCGTCCTGGGCGGAGGTAACCGGACGGCTTACACGGTGGACGGCGGAAACATCTCCGACAGCATCGATACCGGCGGCGGCATTTCCTCTCTGAATTTGCCCCAAGACGTTGTGCAAGAGTTCCAGCTCTCCTCGGTTAATTTCGATATCGCCACCGATATCAGCTCCGGCGGCGCCATCAACATCGTTACCCGCTCTGGCACCAACCAGTTCCACGGCAGCGCGTATTTCTATTACCGGGATCACAACATGTCGGCGTATCCAGGTTTGCAGCGGCAGACGCTCGATCCCAGCCCGTTCTTTGCCCGCCGGAATCCCGGAGCCACTTTGGGCGGGCCTGTCCTGAAGGACAAGCTGTTTTTCTTTTTCAACATCGAGCACACCAATCAGGTCCAGGCGATCCTCACGCAGCCGAATACGCCCTTGGCGCAAGCGGTGGCCGGCGTCTACAACAGTCCCTATTCCGGAACTCAAGTCACTGCTAAGATCGATTACCACATCTCGGCAAAGCATTCTCTGTTTGCCCGCTACTCGCACGATGGCAATTCTGGATTCGGGGAAGTATTTTCACCTCAATCCAATCCTTCAAACTGGATCCGTAACATCAATTGGGCCGATCAAAGCATCATCGGTCTGACCAGCTCTCTGACGCCCTCCATCGTCAACGATGCCCGCATTCAGTACATGTACTGGAGCAACCACAACCTGCTGGCGCTGCCCTCCGATTGTGTTGAGCCCTCCTGCATCGGCGGCGGACTGCCGGGGCTTCTGGCTGTGTTGGGCACGAACATCGGATTCGGCGGCGCCGAGGTTGGCGCGAATCCCAATGCGCCGCAAACGCGCAACACGCGGCGCTATGAATTCGACGACAGCGTGAACTGGGCGCTCGGTTCACACCGCCTTAAGTTTGGCGGCCAGGTTATGCGCGTTCCGAGTGTCGGGCAGTGGGGTTTCTGTACTCCCTATTGCGAGGGGATCTTTGGACCGCAATACGTCGGTGGGCTCTTCGGATTTCCGAAAACGCTTTCGACCACACAAGATTTCTGGAATTCGCCCTTCCTGAGTTTGAGTAGCGGCATCTTCACCGGCATCGGCGTTGGAAATTCGCAGCAACCGCCAGCTTATGACCGTGACGACATCATCACCGAAAGCCAATACCGCCTGTTTGTCCAGGACACCTGGAAAATTAAACCCAACTTCACGCTGAACTACGGCCTCGCCTGGAACGCTCAAAAAGGTTACTTTACTCCGCTGAACGAATCGCCCTTCCTGACGCCCATCCTGGGAGCGAATAATCTCGGCCAAACACCGAATGCCTACAAGGAATTTCAACCAATCGTGGGATTCGCCTGGAGCCCCGGCAAGAGCAACAAGACCGTGATTCGCGCCGGCGGCGGCCTCTATTGGGATAGCCCTCCGGGATACTATCACAACCGTACCTATGCTTCTAACGGGCCGGTCGGCGATGGACGCGCAACACTCAGCAGCCAGGCGTTTACCAACATCTTCCCAGGGATCCTCGACCTCAGCACTCAGTCCCTGATCCTCCCCGGCGCGCCCATTCCGGTGGGACACCTGACCACCATGTCTCTCAGCCAGTTCAACCAGATTTACAACCAGCAGATCGGCGCCATCACCGCGAAGCTATCCCCCACTCCTCCGACCAGCGGGCCTTACAGCGTGACGGGTATCGATATTGCCAAATCGGGGATCGAGATCTTCCCGCCCCAATATCCAATCGCACGGAGTTACCAGATCAACGCTGGTATCCAGCGTGATCTGGGACATAATATGGTGCTAACCGCCGATTACGCCATGCGCCAGGGCGAAAACGTCAGCCAAAGCGAATTGGATTGGAACCTGAATTCCCGATACATCAATGGCGTGCAAACACCAGTGATTCCAACCTGCAAACCGGCTCAACTGTTCGTTGTGGGACAGGAATGCTCCACTGGCCCAATTACGTTCTGGACGCCCTATGGCCACTCCCGCTACAACGGGCTACTCTTGAAGCTAAACAAGCGCCTCTCCCAGCATCTCCAGTTTACGGCTTCCTATCAATTGGCCAAGCAGAATGCGGATACGTCTCCGCAGGATCTCCTCAACTACAACGCCAGTTACGGCGCAACGATACCGCGTCATACCTTGAACGTGGCGGGTACCTACGTGCTGCCGTGGGGTTTCCAGTTGAGCATGAACATGTCCTACATTAGCCGGCTCCCGGTGAATGTGAATATCGGCAGTCTGTTCTTGCCCGGCACCGCTCCCGCGAGCACCACCGGCGCAGAACCGATCCCCGGTTTGCCGTACAACTGCTTTGGTGTTTCCTGCACCAAATCGGATCTCGCCAACGCGGTGGCCAGCTTCAATACCAACATCGCCGGTACCAAGAACGCTACTGGAGCTGTGATTCCTCAAGTGGTTCTGCCCAGCGACTATCAGCTCGGCGATCCGACGATAACGCAGGATTTCGCACTGCAAAAGGTATTCACCGTCAAAGAGCGCTACAAGTTCCAGATAACCGGCCAGGTATTTAACGCGTTCAACATCTCCAACCTCACCGGCTATGCCTTTCAACTCGATAATAAGGCAGCCAGCTCGGCCGCTCAGACATTCACGTTTGGCCAGCCCACAGGGCGCGCCTTCCAGACCTTTGGTTCTGCCGGCCCTCGGGCTTTCCAAATCGCCGGCCGCTTTACTTTTTAATGGTCAGCGTCACAAAGATCGTGGGGCAGACCGTCGTCTTTCGCGGTCTGCCATGGCGTGCGAAGCGCGCCTTTGCGCCACTGTGCGCCGCCGGCAGACGACGGAAACCGATCGTCTGCCCCACATGAGGGACAGGTGATGGCGGCTCGCCGGGCCCTCGCCTAACCCGAGTCCACAGGCATGCTGAAAGACAAGGTTGCCATAGTCACCGGCGCAAGCCGCGGGATTGGCCGTGCCATCGCTGAAACCTTCGTCCGCGAGGGTGCGCGTGTCGTCATCTGCGGCCGCAAAGCGGAGGCCCTGGAACAGGTTGCCCGCGAACTCGGTCCGTGCGTAATGCCCATCGTCTGCCATGTGGGCCGAAGCGATCAGATCGCATCCATGGTGGAGACCACCACGCGCGAATTCGGACGCATCGACATCCTGGTGAATAACGCGGCCACCAACGTGGCTCAGCTCCCCTGCCTGAAAGTCGACGAGGGGATGTTCGACAAGATGATCGAAATCAACCTCAAGAGCGCCTTCCGGTTGATTCAGTCGATAGCCCCCTGCATGTGTGCGCGCGGTTCCGGCTCCATCATCAATATCTCCTCGATCTCAGGACTTCGGCCACAATACGAAGGATTGCTGTACAGCATGACCAAGGCTGCGCTCATCATGATGACCCAGTCGTACGCGTTGGAGCTGGGTCCGCAGGGCGTGCGGGTCAATGCGATCGCCCCAGGCTTGATCCAAACGGTGTTGAGCGAGTATTACTGGAAGGACGACACGCGCCTGGAACAACGGCTCGAGCAGCAGCCCATTCGCCATCTCGGGCAGCCGATGGAAATCGCAGAGGTGGCCGCGCTGCTGGCCAGCGACCGTTCGTCGTTTATGACCGGGCAGACTCTGGTAGTCGATGGCGGCCGATTGCTGTCCACAGTGTAGACTAACTGTTTCAGTGGGGACTCATGAACGAACTGGTTAAACTCACACGTCACGAAAACGTCGCCGTAATCACGATTGATAACCCGCCGGTCAACGCGCTCAGCCCAGGGGTGCCCGAGGGCATCCTGGCATCGCTCGACGCGGCCGCCAAAGATTCAGCCGTGAACGCCGTCGTGGTCATCGGCGCAGGCTCTACGTTCATCGCCGGGGCGGACATCCGCGAATTCGGAAAGATGACTTCCGGCGAACGGCCCCGCATCGCTCTGCACCCGCTGCTTCTCGCCATTGAGGATTCGTCCAAACCGGTGGTAATGGCAATCCACGGGCAGGCGTTTGGAGGCGGCCTCGAAGTGGCCATGGCCGGCCACTACCGCGTGATCGCTCCCCGGGCGCAAGTGGGCCAGCCGGAAGTGAAGTTGGGAATTATTCCGGGCGCGGGCGGAACGCAACGGCTTCCCCGTCTTGCGGGTGTCGCCAAAGCCCTCGAGATGTGCGCGTTCGGCGAGCCGATCCCGGCGCAGGAGGCTCTCTCTCTCGGCATCGCCGATCGCATCATCGACGGCGATCTTCTCCAGGGCGCGGTGGCCTTCGCCCGCGAGATCCCAAGCCGCCCCGCTCCCAAAACGCGCGAGCGCCAGACAAAGTTAGGTGGCGTCGATCCGTCCATCTTCGCCGCCGCCCGCGACACCGCCCGAAAGACGCGGCGCGGCCAGCCTGCGCCGCTCGCGGCCATCGACGCCGTCGAGTCCTCCACCAAGCTCTCGTTCGACGAAGGCATCAAGCTGGAAGCGAAGCTGTTCCAAGACTGTCTCTTTTCCATCCAATCGAAGGCGCTGATCTATGCGTTCTTCGGTGAGCGCACGGTCGCCAAGATCCCGGATATCCCCAAGGAGACCAAAGTCTACGAAATCCGCAGCGCCGCCGTGATTGGCGCGGGCACCATGGGCGGCGGCATCACCATGAACTACGCCAACGCCGGCATTCCGGTCCGCGTAAAGGAAGCCAGCCAGGAAGCGCTCGACCGCGGGATCGCCACCATCCGCAAGAACTATGCGGCTTCTGTTCAGAAGGGCCGGTTCGCCCAGGCGGTGATGGATGAACGGATGGCGCTCATCACCCCCCAGTTGAACTACGACGGTTTCGATCAGGCCGACATCATTGTGGAAGCTGTCTTTGAAGGCATGGCGCTCAAGAAGCAGGTTTTCGCCGAGATCGACGCCATCGCCAAACCATCCTGCATCCTGGCTTCGAACACCTCGTCTCTCGATATCGACGAGATTGCGTCTGCCACAAAACGGCCGCAAATGGTGATCGGACACCACTTCTTCAGCCCGGCCAATGTCATGCGTCTGCTCGAAGTGGTGCGCGGCAAGGCAACGTCAAAAGAAGTGATCGCCACTTCCATGGCGCTCGGGAAGCGCTTGAAGAAAGTGGCTGTGCTCGCGGGCAATTGCCGCGGCTTCATCGGAAACCGCATGCTCGGTCCGTACTTCCGCGAAGCGCAATTTCTGATCGAAGAAGGCGCATCCGTCGAGCTGGTCAATCAAACGCTCTACGATTTCGGTTTCGCCATGGGGCCGCTCGCCGTCTCCGATCTGGCCGGCCTGGATGTCGGCTGGCGCATCCGCAAGGAATTCAAACACACCGAGAAGCCCGGCGTACGCATTCCCCTGGTGGCCGATCGCCTGTGCGAGATGGGCCATTTTGGCCAGAAGACGGGACGCGGGTTCTCGCGCTATGACGAAAACCGCCGGCCGTTGCCCGACCCGGAAACCGCCGCGCTCATCGAGCACGTGGCTCGCGAAGCCGGCATTCCGCAGCGAACCATCACGCCGGAAGAGATCATCGATCGGTGCGTATTCGGCCTCGTCAACGAAGGAGCCAAACTCCTGGGTGAAGGAATCGCCTTGCGCGCGGTGGATATCGACGTGGTCTACCTGAATGGATATGGTTTTCCGGCATGGCGCGGCGGCCCGATGTTCTACGCGGATACGGTTGGCCTCGACAAAGTTCTGGCGCGCGTCGAGGAGTTCGAAGCCCGCCACGGCTCGGATTTGTGGTCGCCCGCGCCCCTGCTGAAGCAACTCGTGCGGGACGGCAAGACCTTCGCCAGCTACGATAAGCGCGGCATCGAAGCATCGGCATGACCGGGCCAAAGAACCGCGACCGAAAGGGGGCGGAAGACACTCTCGCGCGAGCGCGCAGCCTGATCGGGAGGATCCCGTTCAACAACATCCTCGGCGTTGAGATCAGCCGCTTTCACGCGGACGGTGTGACGCTGCGTTGCCGAATCCGCAAGGAACTTCTGAATAGCCACGGAGCCCTGCACGGAGGCGTGACCGCCAGCCTCGCGGATGTCGCTGTCGGTGTAGCCATTCACCGGCACTGCGAGGGAACACGCCCGATCAGCACCGTCGAGCTAAAGGTGAATTACTTTCTGCCGGTTCGCGAAGGCACCTTGTTCGCGCGAGCCCGCCTTCTCCGCGTCGGATCTACGCTGTGCGTGGGCCAGGTTGATCTGACCAATGGCCGCGGCATGGCCGTGGGCACAGCGATCGTCACTTACATCTTCCTGGACGCGCGCGGCGCGAACAAGGCAGAGACGGGAGTCAGCCGTGACAGTCCCAAGAGGCGCTAAGGCCGCGCTGGTGGTGCTGGTCGCCATCAATGTGCTGAACTTTTATGACCGGAACGTCACGGGTGCGCTGGCGGAGCCGGTCCGCAAAGAGTTTCATCTCACCGACACCGAGATTGGCTTTCTCGGAAGCATCTTCATCTGGCTTTACGCGCTGGTCGGCGTTCCGCTGGGAAGCGTGGCCGATCGATGGAGCCGCAAGAAGCTGCTGGCCGGGGGTATCGTTGTCTGGAGCGCGCTCACCGGCCTGACAGCGTTGGCCGCCACCTACACGATGCTGTTAGTCACGCGCCTGGGATTTGCGGTGGGCGAGGCCGCGGTGGCGCCCACGGCTACCAGTTGGATTGGAGACCTCTTTCCGGCTTCCAAACGCGCGGCTCCTCTGGCGCTGTTCATGATCGGCGTGCCGCTGGGCGGTGCGCTGGCATTCTTCTTCAGCGGGCCGATCGCCCAGGCATTCGGATGGCGCGCCGCCATGGTGGTCGCGGCAGCGCCTGCTCTGCTGCTGGTGCCGCTTCTTCTCCGCTTAAAGGAACCGCAGCGTGGCGCGGTGGAAACCCATCGCGAGGCCGCGCCGCAAGGGTTAGCAGCCATGAAGACCGTCGCGCGGGTCCCAACCTTGTGGTGGATCATTGCGTCCGGCGCCCTCCTGAACTTCAATATGTATGCGCTGGGCACGTTCGTCCCGGCGTTTCTCAGCCGCATCCACCACGTGAGCCTGGCGAAATCCGGTATCGATACCGGGATCATTTACGCCGTCGGCGGCATCGCCGGAACGGTGCTGGCGGGATGGCTGGGAGATCGCGTCCTGCAGTGGCGCCAGAACGGTCGGCTGCTTTGGGCTGCGTGGATTGTGATCATCGGCGCACCCGCCTCCTATTTCGGAATTCTGGCAGGCGATGTGGGAGCCGCCGTCGTGTTCCTCACCTTTTCTTACGGCACGCTTTGCACCTACTACGGGCTCGTGTACTCGGCAATCCAGGACATTGTGGCGCCGGCCATGCGCGGAACGGCAATGGCGATTTACTTTATGGCGATGTATCTGTGCGGAGCCTCGTTCGGGCCCATTCTGACGGGACGCCTGAGCGACCTGATGGCGCGCCGTGCAGCCGATGCCGCCGGATCGGCCACGGTAACGGAAGCCTTCAAAGCGGTCGGGCTGCAGCAGGCGATGCTGATCATGCCGGCACTGGCACTGATGCTCGCTGTGGTTCTCTATGTCGGATCCCGCACGATTGGCCGCGACATGGAAAAACGGCAAATCGCCGCGCAGGCTGCCGTGGCGAGGGCATAGCTCGATTTTCGGACCAATGACCCATACCGCCCCACCCCTCGATGGCCTCACCGTTCTCGATTTCTCGCATGCGCTGGCCGGCCCTTACTGCACGCTATTGATGGCCGCATACGGCGCGAGAGTCATCAAAATCGAGAACCCCGGCCAGGGTGATGTCGGGCGCTCCTGGGGACCACCATTCCAGGGCGGCGAGGCTTCTTACTATCTCGGCCTCCACAGTGGAAAGCAAAGCCTGGCCGTCGATCTCAAGAACGAGGAAGGCCTCTCCATCTGTCGGCGGCTTGCTGCCAGCGCCGATATCCTGATCGAAAACTTCCGCCCCGGCACCATGAACCGGCTCGGGCTCGATTATGAGACGCTCGCGGAAGCGAATCGCCGGCTCATCTACATCTCCATCTCCGGTTACGGCCAGACTGGCCCGCGCCGCAATGAGCCGTCGATGGACCTGGTCACCCAAGCCGCGTCCGGACTGATGAGCATTACCGGCACCCTCGCCGGCGAAACGGTCCGCACTGGACATTCGGTAGCGGATATCACCGCCGGGATGTTCGCTTTGATCGGGGCAATGCTGGCGATCGAAACTCGCCACCGAACCGGAACAGGCCAGTTCGTCGACGTCTCCATGCTGGATACGCTCGTTTCCACCATGGCGCCCAGCTTCGCCTATTTCCTTGGCTCCGGAAATATCCCGGTCCCGTTGGGAAGCCGGTTTGCCACCATCGTGCCGTACCGCAACTTCACCTGCGCGGACCGTGAGATCACCATTGCCGTAGCCAGCGAGAAGCTCTGGGAGAGCTTCTGCCAGGCGATCGGCCGGCCGGATCTTGCCGCCGACGATCGATACAAAACCAACCCTCAGCGCGTCAAGCATCGTGCGGTTCTCGAACCGCTGCTGGAGGAAATGTTCCGGAGCCAGCCCGCAGCGCATTGGATGGAGGTTTTGTCTCGAGAGGGAATTCCATGTTCACTGGTTCGCAACCTGAAGGAAGTCGTGGAAGACGAACAGCTCCAGGCCCGGAACATGTTGCCGGTCGTGGAACATCCCACTGCCGGCCCGATTCGTGTGACGGGCGTGCCCGTGAAGTTGTCTCAAAACCCTACCGCGATCTCTACCGCGGCACGCCCGCTAGGAGCAGATTCGAGTGCGGTATTGAGAGAGCTGCTGGCGATGGACGAGCGAGAGATACAGCGCCTCCACCGCGACGGCGTGATCGGCTGTTAGTGGGGTCGGGCCCCACACCCACTAGCTTCGCCGCCCGGCTGGCGGCATGTCCGTCCAAAATCTCCGGATCTCTCCGCGCGGATCGTCCTCTACGCGCACCTCGCGATCGAAGATCATGGTGGCGCGCTTGGACGTATCGTACGCCGGCCAGTGAGGGATCTTCGGGTTATTCGGATCGCCGGTTTTGGCCAGCGAAACCCAGGCCGATGCGAAGCGATCCCAGAGAGCTCTCTCCTGGCGCGAGCCGGTCCCGCCGATGCCGTCGCGGTAGTTGTCGAACGAAGCCGAGACGTCCGTCCCGTGAACCGCGCCGAATTTCCCGTTGAACCCGGAGCTCTCAAAGGCCCACAGGTACATGTAGGCGGGCGCCTTTCCCGCAGCCGATTTCCGCTCCGCCTGCAGAATCGCGCTCTGGCGGAATCCCGCGTCGGTGGCGATCTGCGCCTGAATCAGGAACGGCGACTTATTGGGATACCGGGCGCGATACATGGCGAGCATCGGCTCGGCTTTCGATCCATAGCGTTCGGCCATCATCGCCTTCAGCCCTGCCTCATCCAGATCAAAGTTAGTCAGGGCCAGTGCGGCGTCTTCCAGCGTCGTCGAGATGACCACGGGGATGTCGGCCGATTCGGCTGGCGCAGTTGGGTCGAACGGGTGGTGCGGCAGAACCGTTCCGTCGACTACCGGGCTGAAATTCGCCGTGGGACCCAGCGACGTCTGCGCCTCCAGAATCTGCTGCCAGGAGACCTTCTGTATCTCCGCGATATTTCCCTTGGCGATTCCGAGCTTCGCCAGCAGGGCCTCGGCGGACTTGGTCCCCTGTTCGCGAGTCTGCGACCGGATGGTGGACCCGCTCTGCACGCCGGCGCTGTGGAACAGTCCTTTCGCCGAGGGCATCGCCAACATCGTGGAGGTCTTGGCGCCGCCTCCCGATTGCCCGAAGATCATCACCTTCCCGGGATCTCCTCCGAACTTTTCGATGTTGTCGCGCACCCACTCGAGCGAAGCCACCAGGTCCATCATGCCTACCACGCCTGCATGCGCGAATTCCGGCGGAGCGCCCAGGTCGGCAAGATGGAGATAGCCCAGGCTCGCCAGGCGATGGTTCACGGTTACAACAACCACATCGCCGAATCGCGCCAGTTGTGCCCCGTCGTACCCCGGTGCGTTGCCGGACCCGGTGGAAAAACCGCCGCCATGGAACGACACCATCACCGCGCGCTTCTGGCCGTCGTTCACGCCCGGTGTCCAGATGTTGAGCGACAGGCAATCTTCGCTCATCCCGCCGACGTGCTGATCCCACTGGATGAGCATGGCGTAGTCGCCATTCAAATTGGCGAGCGTCTGCGGCGAAATCGGGCCATGGCCGAAACATTCGCGCACACCGGTCCAGGAAGCCGGTTTCTTCGGAGGCATGTACCGGTTCTTGCCGCCGGTCGGCGCGCCATACGGAATTCCTTTGAACTCCTTGATCCCGGTGTTGGCAATGCCCTGGACTTTGCCGGATGATGTTTCGACCGTCCAGAAGAGCTGGGATGGCTGCGCCCAGGACGAGCGCAGGAAAGTGCAGCCCGCGCCGAGCGCAGTCAGAAACGAACGTCGGTTGGTCATGTCGGTCTCCTTGCGGGCCGACTGAGGAAGTGCCTCGGCCCTAGTCCGCCGAGCCGGTGGTAGCCGGCGGCGATTTCTTCTTCTCGGGGAAAAGGTATTTTGGATCGAGATCAGCCGGGAAGGTGACGTCGAAGAATCCGATCATCATTTCCTCCCAGCTCTGGTCGCCCCACTTCACGGCTTTGGTGGGGTCCGGGTTGTTTCGGTTATTGGGCGAATTGTCGTAGTGCGCGGTGACGGCGATTTTAGAGCCTTTGGGCAACAGGATATCGGTAACCGGCTCATACCAGAGCTGCCAGCCAAAATCGTAATGCGGAACGCTCAGAATGGTCTGGGTCTCGCCCGTGGGATAGATCAAGCGGTATTCGAAATCCTTACCGCGCAAGTGCATGTGCGGCAGGAGCGCGCTGAGCTTGGCCTCGTGCGCCAGCTCGAACTCGGCATCGACCTGGTAGTTGGAGTCGCCCGGCGGAATCGTGAATTTGTTGTTGGATGCGGCGAGAGTCATGACGCGCTGTGCGGGCGGCTGCTTGCAGAACACCACGCCCACCTTCGTGCGGTCCTCGCCGGCGTGGCCGTTGGCCGTATAGTGAAGCTGCAGCACGATGTCCGAACCCGCCTTGATGAGTCTTCCCTGCCCCGGCTCCAGAATGCTGGGCGGCAGGCCGGGCGCAAATCCGGAAAGAAGGTCGCCGTTCAACGACGGGCGCTCACCCTTGTCATTGGGCTCGGGAACGAAGATCTCTCCCGGCTTTTTGTCGCGCATCCATTTGGATTTCGCGTCGCGGATGTACGCGATCACGTGGTGCACCACCGCGCGGTTGCCCGGGCGGACTTCGGCCATCTGGATCCAGCGGTCTTCCGGGAATTGGTACGGCAGCACGACATACTGATAGTCGATCGTGCCCGAGGCCGGAACCTGGAATCCTTGGGGCATTTCGTAGATCATGTCGGGCTTGCCGATGTTCCAGCCATCGACAAACTGGACGGGCTTGGGCAAGTCCTTGGCATTGCCTTCTGGTGCGCCCGCATCCACCCAGCTCACGAGCGTGTCGATGTCCTTCTGCGCAAGCGATCGATCGTTGCGAAAATGCCCATATTGCGCGTCGGCAAACCATGGCGGCATTTTCTTGGTGAGCACGGCCTGCTTCATCGCCTTGGCCCAGGGACGCGCTTGTTGGTACGTCAGCAGCGGCATTGGCGCCGCCTCGCCCGGCCGGTGGCAGCCCTGGCAGTTCTTCTGCAAAATGGGAGCGACGTCTTTGGAAAACGTCACGGATCCGGTCGCGGCATACGCAACCATCGAAACACCGCAGAGCAGCATCGACAGCAGCTTCATGTTCACCCTCTCGTTCAGATTATACGCAGACTACCGACCGATCGGTTCCCGAGAACTTGCGATAACTGTCGGAACCCCTGTAGTATACTAAACTGTCGATCGGTAGGTAAAGGAGCCGCGCAACATGCCCAAACCGCGAAATCTGGTTCTTGTTTTGGCCCTGGCATACGCTCTGGCAGCGCTTCCCGGCTATGCCA
>DATJAK010000332.1:0-17504 GCA_035516375.1 Bryobacteraceae bacterium | reverse complement strand
CCAGGACTATCGTCAACGGCCAACCTGTTCGTTCCGTTTTTTACCACCAAGCCGGGCGGGTCGGGCATTGGCCTGGTCTTGAGCCGGCAGATTGCCGAAGGGCACGGCGGCGCGCTCACGCTGGACAATCGCGCTCAGGGTAGCGGGTGCATCGCGCGATTGCGGCTGCCGGCGTAGTGAGGAAGCCGCAGTGCAGCTCAGATCGAACTCACCCAGAACGCCAAACCTTGGCGGTCACCAAAAGCGCAATTTAGGAACACCGCTAATTTTCAACAATTTATCGCTTAACTACAGTAAGCATAACCGAATCAATATGATATGTTTGCTTGCAAGCACCAAAGGTGCTAAGGTGGAAATTAGCCTATTGCGCTAAGTACTGCTCTGCTTTCGATGCGCGGGCGACAGGGGAGCAGTCGATGACCGAACAACTGGCTTGGATCCCACCACAGAGACACCTCGTTGGCCACTCGGCAGCGGCAGTCGAAGAATATTATGAAAGGATGTCCGATCCTCGACCACTAACCCCCTCAAGTCGCCGTTCCGTTCGTCGACCGTTCAGAGGGCTTAACATATCAGGCTTCCTAAGGGCGAGGCTGATGAGGGCCGATAAGGAGGATGGAAGGAAGCGTGCTACTACAAAGATCAAGACTATACCATGTAGTCTGGTCGAAGGAAACGAACTGTGGCTAGTGCATCCATCGCCCTGCCGAAGGTGAACAGGGCAGAATTATTGAAGATCATCGGGCTGCCGTCTGAAAGAGAGCAGGCCGCAAGAATCGCGGATGGTGCCGGTGAATTAGTCCGCACTGTGGTATCCGTAATTGACAATTTAGTCACGGCTTGTATCGAGAGGCGCACCGCGAACGAGTTCTTGCAAAAACGCAATGAGGTATTCCCTCAATATTTCGTCGCCATGCGTGCGCTCGGCGACCTAACTAAAATCGTTCTACCTAAACAAGCCATCGAACGTTTGGTCGCAGAATCCTTCTCTGAAATGGAGGCAGACTTCCGCGAACTCGGACCGCCTACGTTCGGTACCGATCTGACCGAACGCGGAATGTTCACTGTCTGGACGCTTCGTAAAATCCATGACTTGGCTCAAGAAATCGTGGCCTCGCCGATTCCGATAGAAGACGACTCTAAGAACAAAGACAATGAGATGGCCATGGAATTCGTTACACTCGCGGTTTGGAATCGATTTCACGTTGACTGTCTTACAAAGTCGATGCGCGCCAAAAAGCCACTTTACCCAGAAGTTGTTGAACCGATCCGCGACGGTCTGCGGGCGGCAGTGAACGCATATGCGTGTATTCGACGATGGGCCGACCTTCGCAATCCCAAGGCAGAACCGGTCCTAAGTCACGTGGAATGGAGCGAGGAGGACGAATGCCTGTTGGCTGACTCAATGCGGGATTTAGAGCAAGAGTTAGACTGAAGGATGGACGTCCAGCAGGGCGATATCTACTGGATAGATATCCCTTCCAATCAGGCAGAGGGATCTGAGCAATTCGGCAAGCGGCCGTTCGTAGTGGTGTCACGCACTGCTCTCAACCGGCAGGTGAAAACGGTTATTGTTGTGCCGATGACGACTTTTGGGGACCGAACCATAGACGCTGCGATCCTCTCGAATCAGCCGCCCTTCCGGATAGTAATACCCGTTGGCGAGATCACGAAGGACGCTTCCTGTAATACCCAATTATCCGTCAGCGTGGCTAAAACGGATCAAGCGAGAGTTGTTGACAAATCTCGACTTCAGCAAAGAATTGGCCGCTTATCACAAACGGCAGTCATCGCGGTTAGCGTGGGCCTCGCGTTTGTGTTCGACATCCGGTAAGCCCGCTTTTGTTCGGTCGTTTCAGGCGTTTGTCTAGGCACAACCTACTTCCCTACCATGTGCTTCGGCGACGTGTCGTTTTCGTTGCAGATGAATTCGATCAGTTCCGTGTCCGGCATGATGCGCTGTTCCACTCTCACGGTGAATGGCTTCGTATACGCCTTGGGGTCGTCGATGGTGACGTCGATCTGGAGATTGCCGTAGTTCCATCGCCGGAACCTCTCGGTCAGTTTGGCGGCCTCAGTTTGCGGGCTGCCATTGATATCGAGGTAGCCGCCGTCACGCAGGCCGGTGGTTTCCACTATAAGCGTGTCGCCTTCCCACTTGCCGGCCGAATAACCGTACCACCACGGCTGCACGTCGCCGTTTTTGGGCAGCGGGTGGCCATCCGTGAAAATCTGGCGGATCCCTCCGTTGGCCTCGTACAGAATGACGATGAGTCCGGGCGTCTGGATAATCTTTCTAGGCTGGGGATGCGTGTGGAACTGCATGAGACCCATCGGCAAACAATGGGCGTCGGGGTTGTCCTTGTCGTTTTCCGCCATGCGGCTCTTCAGAAGATCGGCGGCCCAGGGCTGAAAGGGCAACCCGCCTTTGATGCCCGATCCGATGTCTCGAAAAGTGGCTACCGCAATCGAACCGTCGGGAAGCACGTTGCCCGGATTTCCGCCGCCGCGAATGTTCTGCCAGATTCCCGAAAGGTCCGGCTTGCCATCGGCAGTCCGCGGCGTGGGAGCTTCCAGGTTCGGCTTGCCATCGGGCGTGCGAGGCACTGCCGCGCCCCGATAGGAGGGCCATTGCGCCACGAGAGTAGCTGGAATGGCTGCGAGGATAGCAGCGGCAACCCGTATCACCAAAGTTCTCATCTCCGTGTTCCCCAAAGCAATGCTCTAACAGCTTACATCCGTAAGCTGGGGGCGTGCGCCGGCGGCGTCCCACCCCTCCGCTCCACCTACAATGTTTTCAGTACTCAGGTTAACCTTCGACAACTTTCCCAAGTACCCTCGCGTGATCTGTAATTGACACGAGCGCATGACCGAAGAACTGATAGAGCTGGCGCCTCCGCCGGAACCCGAATCGGTCGAGGAAACCGGGCTTTCGCAAAACTTCCTGGAGCAACTGATCCTGAAGGTCCTGTATTTCCGTGGCGAGATCTACGGCCAGGATCTTTCGGTCGCGATGGGTTTGAAGTACAGCGTCATCCACGAACTGGTGGAGATGCTGAAGATTCAGCATCAGATCACGGTGAAACGGTCGCTCGGCATGGGCAGCGTGGCCGCCGTACTGACGCTGACGGAAGCGGGACGCAACCGCGCCCGGGAGTATCTGGACGTCAATCAGTACGCGGGTCCGACTCCGGTGCCTCTCGAACAATACAACGCCATGGTGCGGCGCCAGAAGCACCGCGATGGCTGGCTGAACAAAGAGTCGTTGAAGCAGGCATTGCGCGGCATGGTGGTCACCGAGCGCCTCATGGCGCAGGTCGGACCAGCGATCAGTTCCGCGAATTCGTTTTTGATTTACGGCCAGCCGGGTGACGGCAAAACCTTCCTGATCGAATCGCTCGCCAATCTGGAATTGTCCCCGATTTACCTGCCGTACGCCATCGAGAGCCAAGGCAACATCATCCAGGTGTTCGATCCCATCTATCACACGGCGCTCGATACGGAAGAACAGGAACCGTCGGTGCTTTCGGTCTCGATGGCGGCCAGCCACGACCGGCGCTGGCTGCGCTGTAAACGGCCTTTCATCGTCAGCGGCGGAGAACTTTCGCTCGATATGCTGGACCTGCGCTACAACGCATCGTCGAAGATCTATGAAGCGCCATTCCAGTTAAAAGCCAACAACGGCATCTACCTGGTGGACGATTTCGGACGCCAGAAGGCCACGCCGGCGGAAGTTCTGAACCGGTGGATCGTGCCCATGGAACGGCGCGTAGACTATCTGAGCTTCCTGACCGGCGGCAAGATGACGGTCCCGTTCGAAACGTTCCTGGTGTTCTCGACCAACTTGAACCCGGCCGATCTGGGCGACGAAGCGTTCCTGCGGCGCATTCAATACAAGCTGCTGTTGCGCAGCCCCGGGCGGAGCGAGTTCCAGTTCATCTTCGAGCGTTTCTGCGAACAAAAGAAGATCGCCTGCCCTCCCGGATTAGTTACTAGATTTATCGACAAGCATTACAAGCCGACCAACCGCCGGTTCCGGCGGTGCCATCCGCGCGATGTGCTTTCGCACGCGCTGAATTTGATTCATTTCGAAAAGCTGCCGTACGAGTTGAATGATGAGCTGCTGAACCGCGCGTTCGAGAGCTGTTTCGTGCAGGACGATCAGAACGAAACGACGGAGGAATCGGCGATCGTGGCCATGGCGCCGCCGTCCTGCGACCAATTCTGGCACGAGAAGCTGGCGCGCATTCCGACGCAGTTGGGCAAGCTGGTTTTCCTATCCTTCTACTGGCAGCCGGAAATCCGCGCGTACGAGGACGCCGAAAGCGCCAAGGAGTACGGCATGGCAGAAACAGCGCGCATGCTGGAAAAACTGCATATGGAGTGCTTCGCCGGCTGGATGAGCATGGGGCTGGAGAAACAGACCGTCGACCTGATGCGCTACCGCGCCTCGATGAGCGGCGGCGCGCTCCAACTCAACCCGTCCACCCTGGGCCGGTTAGCGCCGACTGGCGCCCGGCAGGAAGAGCTCGCCAGTTTCACGCAAGGGCTCGATTCGCTGCTGAACGCACGTCCCGCCGATACCGGCGCCAATCCCGCTATGGCGGCGTACAACTAGGTAGTTCCCGCCAAACCCGAAAACGGCAGACGACAAAAATCGATCGTCTGCCCTACCAAACCCGGCGCCAACCCCGCCCTGGCAGCATACAACCAGGTAGTAGGACAGACCGTCGTTTTTTGCGGTCTGTCTTCTCGACAGCGGCAGACGACACAGACCGATCGTCTGCCCTACCAAACCCGGAAAGCGGCCCCGACACAAACCGATCGTCCGGCCTACCGCCGGTTAAGATAATACTTTGGAGATGCGCATTTGAAGAAGCTGGCGATCGCACTGCCAGTGCTGGCGGCGGCGGTGCTGGGATGGGGAGTCCTGCGGAAACACTCGCCTCCCAAAGTCAATTTCGCCGCGGTGAAACGGATCACCTTAATCAGCACCTTGCCCACCAACGGCAAGGTGGAACCGTTTGAGTGGCAGGCCATGCGCGCGGAACGGGCCGGCGTGATCAGCAGTGTGGCCGTGCGCGAAGGGCAAGACGTTCGCAAGGATCAAGTGATCGCTACTCTCTCCGATCCCATCTTGCAAAACGATGTACAGGGGGCGGAAGCGCGGGTAGCCGAGGCGCGGGCCAACCTGTCGGCGCTTGAAAGCGGCGGCAAGCCGGCCGAGCTGGTGGAAATCGAAAACAGCCTGAAACAGGCGCGGCTGGAGTTGGCACAAGAAGAAAAGAACGCCGCGGCGCTCGACCGCTTGGTGGAGAAGCAGGCGGCCACGTCCCTGGAAGCCACCGCGGCCCACCAGAAAGTGCAACTGACTGAGACCGGGATCGAAGGGCTGGAGCGGCGGCGCCAATCACTCGTGGCCAAGAGCGACGTCGCGGCGGCCCAGGCACGCTTGCAGGACGCGCAATCTGCGCTGCACCTTGCCGAGGAACGCGCTGCGCAAGGATTCGTTCGGGCGCCTATAGACGGAACCATATACGGACTGGTGGCGCGCGCCGGCGGCTACGTCAACCCCGGCGACCTTTTGGCCAATGTCGGCCAGCTCGCGCGGCTGCGCGTGCGGCTGTATGTCGATGAACCCGAATTGGGCCGCGTGGCCGAAGGCCAGCCGGTAACCATCACCTGGGAAGCGTTGAGCGGATCGGAATGGAAAGGCTCGGTGGAGCGCAAGCCCGGTTCCATCCAGCCGCTCGGCTCACGCCAGGTGGGCGAGGTGATCTGCTGGATCGATAATCCCGGGCACCGCCTCATCCCCGGCACCAACGTAGATGCCACCATCCGCACCGCGGTAGTCGAAAACGCCCTGGTCATCCCGAAAGAGACCTTGCGGCGCGACACGCAGGGCAGTTTTGTCTACCGCTTGGACGGCGACACTGTGGAACGGCGGGCGGTGAAGACCGGCAACTCCAGCGTCAACGATGTGCAGGTGACCGAAGGGCTGAACCCGGGAGACGCCGTGGCTATGCCAGCCGATGTGCCGCTCAAGGCTGGGGACCGGGTCACGCCCGTGATCCCAACGGACTAGGGTAAACTGGGGGGTGTTCAAGGCGGACCCTGCTTGAGTCGTATTCTGCTGCCAGTCTTCTGCGCCTTTGCCCTGACGGCCTTCGCGCAGAATCCCGAGATGGGACAACTGGATGCCAGTCCCACGCTCTTTACCCTGATGGCCGCTCTGAACGCTGTCGGCTACAGCGCCGACCTCTCCTCCCCGAATAACCATCCGCTACGCGATGCCATCCGCGCGGAAATCGCCAAGAAGAATCTGGCCTCGCTTGGTCCAATCCGGGAGTTTTTCGAAAAGCACCGGAAGCGCACCGATGCCGAAGAATTGGGGCAGTACGTATCCTATGCCCTGACGGTGGGCGATCCGCCGAATTTCAAGTTCCGGATGCGCGACGTGGAGATTCCGCCGGACGTGACCGGAATGAAAGAGCTGACGCCGTTGCTCACGGCCTTCTATAAGGAAGCCGATATCCCGGATCTCTGGAAGCGGTCGCAGCCGGCCATCGAGCAGTATCTGGAGCGTTATCACGAGCCGGTCTCCGAGGCGGTGCTGCAGGTGAACACGTACCTGCGCCAGCAAACCTCGGGCTTCAAGGGGCGGCACTTCCAGATCTTTCTGGAATTGCAGGGGGCGCCGAACCAGATCCAGACCCGCAGCTACGGCGACAACTACACCATCGTATTGACGCCTTCGCCCGTACCGCGTATTTTCGACATTCGTCACGCGTATCTGCACTACCTGCTCGATCCGTTGTCTGCCCGATATTCCGAAATTCTGGAACGCAAGAAGCCCATCGTCATGGAGGCCAAGCGCGCGCCCGCGCTCGACGATTCGTTCAAAGACGATTTTCTGTTACTGGTCACGGAATCGCTGATCAAAGCGGTGGAGGCCAAGCTCGACCACAACCCGGCGGGCGTTCACGAGGCGCTCTTGCAGGGACATATCCTGACGCCATTTTTCTCCGAACAGCTGCCGATTTACGAAAAACAGGAACAGGCGATGCTGTTCTATTACCCGGATCTGGTTGGAGCCATCGACTTGAAGACCGAGGAAACGCGTTTGGCGCAAGTGCAATTCGACAAGCAACCGATGGTGCGCGTGGTGAAGACGGCTCCCGCGCCGGAGCCGCCGCCGCTGACCGGCGCGGCCAAGACACTCGAGGAAGCCGAGCAGCTTTACACGGCGCGCAATCTCGATCAGGCCAAGACGCAGTACCTGGAGGTTCTCAAACAGACAGAGGACACGAAACTGCACAGCGCAGCCTATTATGGACTGGCGCGCATCGCCGCGCTGCAGAAGGACCCCGAGATGGCTGTGCGGCTGTTTCAAAAGACCTTGGACCTGGGGCCGGAGCCCACAGTCAAGGCGTGGGCCCTGGTATACCTGGGGCGGTTGTCGGTTGCGGCCGGCGAGCGCGACCAGGCCAGACAGTATTTTCAGAGCGCCTTGCAAGTGGAAGGAGCATCGGCGGCCACGCAACAAGCCGCCACGCAAGGCGTGGAATTGAGTTCAAAGTAAGCAAACGAATCGAAGGAGTTTGGAAATGAAGCGAACCATTATGGCCGGTATTTTGATCCTGGCCGCCAGTGCACCCGGTGCGATCGCCGCCGACAAGAAACAGCAGCAACAACCGACAAGCCAGGCGGCGCCCAAAGGTCCCACGCCGAAGACCCCGGATGAGTTGAAAGCCTTACAAGCGCTGTTCGCGGCGGCGGGAAAGCCGGACGAGGTGATCGCCGCAGCGGAGAACGTGCTCACCAAGTTCCCCGACACGGAGTTCAAGGACTCGGCTCTTTTCATGGAAGCGGATGCGTACCGGCAAAAGGGTGACAAAGAGAAGATGCAGATCTACGCCGAGCGTACTTTGCAAGCTAATCCCAAACACTTCCAAGCTGACCTGATGCTTTCCGAAGGCATCGTTCAAGGAACCCGCGAGCACGATCTGGATCGCGACGAGAAGCTGTCAAAAGCGGATAAATATGCCAACGACGCCATCGCGGCCATCAATACCGCAACCAAACCCAATCCCAATCTAACCGATGCGCAATGGGAAGAGATCAAGAAGGATATGATCGCCCAAGCCCACGATGCGCTCGGCATGAGCGCGCTCGAGAGCAAGAAGTTTGACGTGGCGATTGCTGAGCTCAAGATGGCGGTGGACGGCGCGGCTCATCCGGAACCGGCGTTCTCGGTTCGGTTGGCCTCCGCCTACCAGGGAGCGGGCAAGTTCGATGACGCCATCAGCACGGCTGAGAAGGTGATGAACGACCCGACCGTTCCGGCTCCAATCAAGTCGGTAGCGCAGTCGGTGCGTGCGCAGGCCGTGGTCGCCAAGAGAGGAGCCAGCGGCGCGCAGCCGGCCGGCACGACGCCCCCGCCGAAGCAGATCGAGGTCAACCGGCCCTGACGTGCAGCCGTACATGCGCGCGGACACGGCATCGCTCGAACTGAAGCTCAACCATCGCTTCTCCGACGCCCATTTGCTGCGCCGCGCGCTGATCCACAGCTCGCACGCTCACGAGGCTCGGACCAGTCCGGATACTCCGCCCGAAGATAACGAGCAGCTCGAATTCCTGGGTGATTCGATACTCGGGTTCCTGGTGGCGGAAGCGCTGGTCGAGCGCTTTCCCGAATACCAGGAGGGCGAATTGTCGCGCCGGAAAGGCCACCTGGTCAGCGCCGCACATCTCCACGGTGTGGCCCGGCGGCTCGAGCTGGGCCGTTACCTGGAGCTGGGCCGGAGCGAGGAAATGAGCGGGGGCCGCGCCAAGAAGACATTGCTGGTGGACGCGCTCGAAGCGGTAATCGCCGCCATGTACCTGGATGGCGGTATCGAGCCCGCGCGCGCGTTCGTCGCGGCGCACATCCTGGACGCGCCGTTCGACGGCGATGAGGCCGAGGGAACCGACATCCAGCCGGGCATCACCAATTTCAAAAGCGCGCTCCAGGAACTGGCGCAATCCCGTAAGCTGCCGCAGCCGCGCTATACCACCGTGAGCGAGCGCGGCCCCGAGCATTCCAAGACGTTCACTGTGGAAGTACGGGTGGGTAAAGATTGGAGCGCACAGGCCGAAGGCCGCACCAAGAAGATTGCGGCCCAGCGCGCGGCCCGCGGCGTTTATGAGCGCATGCTCACGCCCGCCGAAGCCGGCACGCTCAACGGAACAACAGAATCGTCGAAGTCTGGTTGATGTGGCCCAGGTACTCTTCGCCGTAGGTACTGAAGCCGATCATGGGAATATCTTTGAAAATCGAGCCGTATTGCTCGCATCGCTTCTCCTCGCGAAGCTGTAGCGTGCGCAGGATGCACTGGAAATCGATCAGCCCCTGGGTGCTATGGGCCGCCTTCGCGGCCGCGATGGCCCGCCGCGTATCCGCCACAATGTCGGTGGCTTCCAGAATATCCAGCTCCATTCCTTCTTTGATCTGGCAGTAGAAGACGATGGCGGAGCCTTCGGCGCGCTGCGGGCTGCGTACGAACGGCTCTCCGGCGATCATCAGGCCCAGCGGATTGTGGAAGAAACGCGCGGGCGCCTCGGCCACGGTCACGCCTAGTCTCTCCGCGTAAGCCTGGAGTGCGGGCCGGTGGTTGAACTCGATCACCTGGCGATGAGCTTCATCCACCTTGGTGGCTAGTAGCGTCTTACCGGTCGTCTGAAAGCTTTGGGTTTTGACAATCTCAAAACCGCGTTTGACCCGCAGGAGCACCAGAATGGCGGCGTTGGTATAGGATTGCCCGTCGGCGGAAACGTGGGTGCTTTGGAATTTCAAGTCGTCGCCGGCAGATCCTCCGACGAAGAAGACATCGGTGGCATCGCCGAGCTTTTCCATCAGCCGCTCCTCGGCCCCGCTCAAGCCATCTACCATCACCAGGCCGACGTATTTTTCGAGGTCCATGGAAGCCAGCGTGGCTTGGAAATGCCGCTCCAGTGTGGCAAGAGCATCCTTGACGGAGATCTCTCCGCTCAGGTTCTCGACCACCGCGCAAGCCGCGTCTTCCACGATGTCGTCGTCCAGGAACATCGCCACCACGGAGCCGCTCATCATGTTTCCAGCGGCGATCTCACCCGCCGAAGAACAACCCGTCAGACAGGCGTCCGGAAAGCATTGCCGCATTCGCCGGCTCAGCTCGCGCGGATCGTATTTTGCCGAGCCAAAATAGATCACTACTCGCGGCTTCTGAGCTCCGCATTGCTTCTTCAGATCGTCGACGGCGTCCGCCAGGTCTTTGGTGGAATATGCAGTTCTCACAGGCATCAGTACGATTTCCTTCCTTCCGGGCTAAACGCGGACACCCAACTCGGCGGCAATGGCTTGTACCTTGGCGATGCCGGCCGGGTCGTCCGGCGAGCCGGCATTGAAACGGTCGGGGTTGAGGCCTTTCAGAACCAGTTTCGTTTTAGTGGTCAGCGCGAGAGTTGCGTTGCCCTTGGAACGCTGTTCGATGATCGAATCTATCATCTGTTTAATATGTCCGGCCATGATGGTTACACTCTGGAAGTAGAAACGCCGGCAGGTTTGTCTAAGTTTTTTGCCGTGGGGCCGGGCCCCCACGAATTACGCGTGCCGCGTCATGCCCAGCACCGCGTTGATGAGCACCGCCGCCATGCCAATCGGGATCATCACCTTCCAGCCGATGTTCATGAGCTGGTCGTAGCGATAGCGTGGGAAGGTGCCGCGGAACCAGATCATCAGATAGATCAGGCACGAGACTTTGAAGAGGAACCAGAACACGCCGATCATGGCGCTGTTGGCCGAGGGAACGGCGAACACCACGGCGACCACCAGCAGAAGCGCCACGACCGCGACCAGGACTCTCTGCTGAACCGGATCGATCAAACGCCGCACCAGCCGGACTGAGAGCAGCGCGGAGCCGCCAAATAGGAGCACTGGAAAACCGATGTTGAGCGGCGCTGCCAGCCACCCGATGCTGGGGAACGGCCGCAGCCAACCGCCCAGGAACAGCGTCACGGCGACGGAGCAAACCACGAAGATATTGGCGTACTCCGCCAGGAAGTAGAGCGCCCACCGAAAGCCGCTATATTCGGTGTGGAACCCGGCCACCAGTTCCGATTCAGCCTCCGGCAGATCGAAAGGCGCCCGGTTGGTTTCCGCGACCGCCGAGATCATGTACACGACAAAGGGCACGATCATGAACCAGTAGTTGTCGAAGACGAACCAGACGCCGCGATGGAGTTGGGCGCTGACAATTCCCTGCATGCTCAGCGTGCCTGCCGCCATCACTCCGGAGAGCAGAGCGAACGCCAACGCTACTTCATAACTCACCAGCTGAGCGGCGCTGCGCAAGGCGCCGAGCAGCGGATAGTGACTGTTCGACGACCAGCCGCCGAGTATGATCCCCAGAATGCCGACCGCCGACATGGCCGAGATCACGAGCAGCCCGACGTTCACATCCGCGACGAAGATGTTCCTGGCGAACGGCAGCACCGCGAACGAAGTGAGGGCTGTGAAGGTGGAAACCACTGGCGCCATCCAGAAGAGCGCATGATCGGCATCGGCCGGAACGATATCTTCTTTGAGCAGCAGCTTGAGAGCGTCGGCGATCGGTTGCAACAAACCGTGCGGCCCGACGCGCATGGGCCCGAGGCGCACCTGGAAATCGGCCAGGACCTTGCGTTCCACCAGCGTGATGTAACCGGCCACCAGCGGAAAGACCGCGATGATCACGATCGTCAATGCGATCGGTACAAACAAGGGATGCGAAAAAATGGCCGCCATATGATCCTCAGCGCATCAACGAAGCCTGCGCCAGCCGCAGGAACGGTTCCGGGTACAGGCCGATCGCCAGCGTCATGATGCCGCTCAGCGCCAGGGCCATGCGGAGCCCGAAACTCGTGGCCAGCGGAGCCGGTTCACTCTCTTCGCGCACGAACATGCTGCGCACAATTTTGAAGTAGTAATAGATGGCAACCGCGACATATAATGTCGCCGCCACCGCCAGCACGTAATGACCGGTCTGGAGCAGCGCCAGGAATATGTAGTACTTGCCCAGGAAGCCGGCAGTCGGCGGAATACCGGCGAGCGAGAGCAGGAAGATCAACATCAGAACGGCGTAGCCGGGGCTCTTATGCATCAAGCCGGCAATGTCGTCCAGATCCTCACCGATGATGTTGGCTCGCCGCAGCGCGATCACAACCAGAAACGCGCCCAGGTTCATGAACGTGTAGACCATCACGTAGACCGAGATGCCGTCGATGCCCGTCTGGTTGCCCGCAATCAGGCCGAGAAGCATGTAGCCGGCATGCGAGATTGAGCTGTAGGCGAGCAGCCGCTTGATATTGGTTTGATTGATCGCCGCCAGATTGCCCAGTGTCAACGTGGCGAGGGCAACGGCGACGAGCAGAGGCTCCCACTCCTGCCGCGCGGGCGCGAGCGGGCCGAGAAAGATGCGCAGCAAAAACGCGATCGAAGCGGCTTTCGACGCCACAGAAAGATACGCGGTAACCGTGGTAGGCGCGCCTTCGTAGGCATCCGGCGCCCACATATGGAAGGGCACGGCCGAGATCTTGAAGAGCAGGCCGACAGCGGTGGTGGTCAGAGCCAGGAAGACTACCGGGTCCCAGGCGGGGCGCGCCGCAATTGCCGCTGTCACCGCGGAAAGCTTGGTCGATCCGGCTAATCCGTACATCACCGAAAATCCGTACGCCAGAAATCCTGTGGAGAACGCGCCCAGCAGCAGGTATTTCAGCGCGCCTTCATTGGAGCGCTTATCCGCGCGCAGGAAACCGACCATTACGTAGAAACACAGCGCCATCAGTTCCAGGCCGATGAACAGTGTCACCAGATCGGTTCCGGATGCCAGGAAGTACATGCCGGACTGCGCAAACAGGATCAGGCTGTAATATTCGCCATGGTGCTCGCCGGCGATTTCCAGGTACTTGTAGGAGACGCTGGCGACGACGACGGCAGCAATCACAAAGATCCAATTGAAGAAGATGCCGAAGCTATCGACGGTAACCGAACCCTGAAAGCCGGTGATTTCTTTGAGGCCGCTCGCGGCGAGGTAGGCATGCTGCCGCCACAAACCAACACCGGCGAAAGCCTCGGCAGCGAGCACGAACAGCGACAGCCACTTGCGCTGGTGCGTGGCCGGGAAGATCCAGAAGTCGGCGAGGAGAATGGCGCATCCGAACAATGCCAGGATGATGGCAGGCTCGATCGTGAAATGGTCGATGGAGGTGTAGAACGGGCTCATTGCGCGGCCTCCAGTGGGGCAGGCCTCTCGGCCTGCCGCCGGCTTTCAGCCGGCGCGCCGGGCGGAAGCCCGGCGGCAGCCCGGAAGGGCTGCCCCACAAAATAATCGGAGGTGTAGAACTGGTTCATTGGTTCCCCCGGATTTCCGCTCCCTTATGGTCGCGGCTCGGTAAGAAAGCGTCACGGTGGGCAGCAGTGTCACGTGGAGCGGCGGTATCGCGTTGCGCGGCGGTGTCACGTTGGATCGCGAAGTCACGTGTTTGAGTCGCGGCCGTCAGGGAGTGGGAATTGAAATACCCGGGCCGTACGCGCTCTACGATCTCGGTTACGGGCTTCTGCAACACGTCAAAGTATGGCTTCGGGTACACGCCGATCCACACGGCCCACAGGATCAGCGGCACAAACATCGCCACTTCGCGAAAACTCAAATCCGGTAAACCAAGATTCTTTCTATTGGTCACTTCGCCCAACATAGTGCGCTGATAAAGCCAGAGCAAGTACGCCGCACCAAAGATCACGCCAGTCACCGCGAATGCCGCCCACGCGCGATTGGCTTCGAATGCGCCTTGCAGAATGGTGAACTCGCCGATGAAGCCGTTGAGGAGCGGCAGGCCCGCCGAGCTGAGCATGGCGATCGCAAAGATCACCGCGAACCGCGGCATCACGTGCGCCAAGCCGCCATACTCGGCGATCTCGCGCGTGTGGCGCCGCTCGTAGATTACGCCGATGATCAAAAAGAGCATGCCGGTGGAGATTCCATGGTTGATCTGCTGGAGCACGCTGCCGGCGATTCCGTTCGGATTGAGCGCGAAAATCCCCAGTGTGCAGAAACCGAGGTGACTCACCGATGAGTACGCCACCAGCTTCTTCCAATCCTGCTGCATCAGGCTCACCAGCGCCCCGTACACAATGCCGACAATCGAAAGGATCGCCAGGATCTGGACGATGGTGCGATCCATGGAGGCCTGCGGCAAAAGCGGCAGTGAGAACCGCAAGAACCCGTAAGTCCCCATCTTCAACAGCACGCTTGCCAGGATCACGGAACCGGCGGTGGGCGCTTCCACGTGCGCATCGGGCAGCCAGGTGTGGAACGGGAACATCGGCACCTTGATCGCGAATCCCAGGAAGAACGCCCAGAACACCCACTGCTGAACGCCTAGCGGCAATTGCAGCTTCATCAACTCGGAAATCTCGAAGGTGTAAAAGCCGAACTGATTGAAGTGCTGGAAGTAGAGCGTCAGAATGCCGAGCAGCATCAGCACGGAGCCGGCCAGGGTGTACAGGAAGAACTTGATGGCAGCGTAGAGTTTCCGCGGGCCGCCCCAAACGCCGATGATGAAGTACATCGGCACCAGCACCAGCTCCCAGAAAATGTAGAACAGGAAAAAATCGAGCGACACGAATACGCCGATCATGCCCGTCTGCAAGAGCATAAACATGGCGTAGTATTCTTTGGTCCGTTCCTGGACTGCGTTCCACGAGGAGAGAATCGCGATGAAGCCCACCAGGGTGGTGAGCATGAGGAGCAACAGGCTGATGCCGTCGATTCCGATCGAGTAGCTCGCGCCCAGCGAGGGGATCCAATCGGCGTGCTCCACATACTGGAAGCCCGGCGCCCCGCTCTGGAACCGGAATACCAGCGGCAGCGACACCACAAATCCGGTGAGCGCCACCACGTTGGCCCAGATGCGAATCGCATTCTTCGAGCGTAGGAAGAGCAGCACCGCGAGGCCGGCGATTGGCGTCCAGAGAACGATGCTAAGCAGATGCTGGTCCATAGATCACCGCGTTACGTAATACCCGAAGAACAGCAACACACCGATCACGATGCAAAAGGCGTATCCCTGCAGCCGGCCGGTCTGCAAGCTGCACACGGGGAACGAAAGCATCCGGACGAGGAACGAGCCGGCGCGCACGGCGCCATCGATAATCCAGGTGTCCCACCACATCGAGACTTTGGAAGTGAAGCGCGTCAGCCAGCCTGCGCCATTAACTCCGCCATCGATCACGTTGCGGTCGAACACACCCAGAACCAGCCCGCCGCCTTTCGCGAGGCCATTGACGAACAGAAAATCGTAGATCTCGTCGACGTACCACTTGTGGTACAGAACCGTGTACGCCCTGTGGAATCGGGCGGCGAGGCGCTCCGGGATGTCCAGACGCACCGCATAGAAGTAGCGCGCCAGGGCAATGCCGGCGAGTGCGACGGCCACCGACACGCCCATCAGAATCCATTCGGTTGACGCGGGATGCCCGGTTTCCACCGCTCGCGCCGCAAAGGATGGCTCCAGCCAGCGCTCGAATGCGCGGAAGTTCTCGCCCAGGTTCCATAGTTTCGGCGTCCCCAGCCAGCCGGCGGCAACGCTGCCGATGGCCAGGAGTGTGAGAGGGATGGTCATGCTGGCCGGCGATTCGTGGATGTGGGCTTCGTTCTCAGACGGCACACGCGACTTCCCGTAGAAGGTCATGTTCATGAGCCGCCACATGTAAAACGCGGTCATGCCGGCCGTGGCCAGCCCAACCAGCCAGAGCACCTGCGACTTCTGATACGCCCGCCACAGAATTTCGTCCTTCGAGAAGAATCCAGCCAGGCCCGGGATGCCCGCAATCGCAACCGACCCGACGAACATGGTCCAATGCGTGATCGGAATCTTCTTCTTGAGGGCACCCATGAAGCGCATGTCCTGTTCGCCGCCGAGGGCGTGAATCACCGAGCCGGAACATAAGAAGAGCAGAGCCTTGAAGAACGCGTGTGTGAACAGGTGGAACACGGCTACCCAATACGCGCCCACGCCCAGCGCCAGGAACATGTAGCCGAGCTGGCTGACGGTGGAATAGGCCAGCACGCGCTTGATATCGTTCTGCACCAGGGCAATGGTGGCGGCAAAGATGGCAGTGAATGCGCCGATGGTCGCTACGATCGTCGAGGCGGTGGGCGTCAACTGGAACAGCGCCGAGGAGCGAGCCACCATGTACACCCCGGCCGTCACCATGGTGGCCGCGTGGATCAAAGCCGAAACCGGCGTCGGGCCTTCCATGGCATCCGGCAGCCAGACGTACAACGGAAACTGTGCGGATTTTCCAGTCGCGCCGATGAACAGCAGCACGGCGATTGCCGTCAAGGTAGCCGCCGGGAAACTGCCCGAGCGCAGCAGGGCATTTACATCCGTGAACCGCACGGTGCCGAGCAGCGACAGCAAAAGGAGCATTCCCAGAATGAACCCGGCATCGCCCACGCGATTCACCACGAACGCCTTCTTACCCGCATCTCCGGCCGACTTCTTGTGGAAGTAAAATCCAATCAGCAAATAGCTGCACAGGCCCACGCCTTCCCAACCGACGAACAACAGCGCGTAGTTATTCGCCAGCACCAGCATCAGCATGAAGAACACAAACAGGTTGAGGTAGCCGAAGAAGCGGTAGTATCCGCCGTCGTGAGCCATGTATCCGATCGAGTAGACGTGGATCAGGAAACCGACGCCGGTGACCACCAGAATCATCACCGAGCTGAGCGGATCGAGCAGAAAACCCCAATCGGCCTGGAACGTTGCTAACGCCCCACTGGCCGTGTGGAACGGGAAGCCGGCGATCCAGGTGAACTGCACAACCTGGTGGATCCTCTCCGGCAAGCGCGAAAGCTGCCAAACCGCGCCGCAGGAGAGCAGGAAGGAAGCGAACACCATGCCGGGGCAGATCAGGCTGACGAGGAATTTCCACGGTGACTTGCGGTGTTGATCGCGGTGCTGCGGATCGAGCCATTTCCCCACCAGCAGCATCAACAGCGCGCCCGCCAGCGGGAAGAGCGGGATCAGCCAAATTCGATCGAGGAAGTTCATGGCGTCACCATTTCAGTAAGTCGATCTCGTCCGCCAGCACGGTTTCCTTGTTGCGAAACAGCGCGATCAAAATGCCCAAACCTACGGCGGCTTCGGCCACCGCATCGGTAATCACGAAAATGGCGAAGATCTGGCCGTTCACGTTATGCAATGCGTGCGAGAACGCGATCAGGTTGATGTTCACCGCGTTGAGAATCAGCTCGATGGACATCAGGATGATCACGGTGTTGCGGCGCGTGAGCACTCCTACGGTGCCGATCAATAGCAGCGCTGCGCTCAATGCCAGGTAGTGTACGGTCGTAATCGGCTGCATCGTCAGATCCTCTTTTTCGCCATCACCACGGAGCCGAGCACTGCCACCAGCAACAGAACCGACGCGATCTCGAACG
>DATJAK010000331.1:0-6757 GCA_035516375.1 Bryobacteraceae bacterium | reverse complement strand
GTGAAGCGTGCAGTGTTGCGGCCGGTGCGGGAGGTAAACGGTTTGGCCGCCGGGATCTCGGCTGCGGTATCCAGTCTCGTCCACGGCTCGAACCGGCCTTCGGTGGACCATGCCACGCAAGACGAAGAGATGTTTATTTAGTGGAGTGACCCGATGATTGCGAGAGCGCCCGCGATTCGTGCGTTCTATGCGTCGGTGGTGAATGCCAGGGGGGAGTCGGGCCTTCGGCCCGCCGCCGGGCTTCCGTCCGGCGCGCCGCGCGGAAGCGCGGCGGCAGCCCGGAAGGGCTGACCCCACAACTCTGAGCCTCCCTTAAGGCTTTTGCCTTAGCGGGGAGGGCCTACGGGAACACCTTAGGCCGCCGTCTCAGGCGTTTTTCAAACTAAGGCAGGTTTCAAATCGCTCGTATTTTCCGCGGTCTCGCCGGAGACTAGAAACAGGCGAGCGAATATGCGATCGAACCGAAGACGCCGGAGTCGCGGGAGTGCGCTGGTGGAAGCGGCGCTGGCGACGCTACCGTTACTGGCATTCCTGTTTGGTATTTTCGATGTCGCGTTCGCCATTTTTGTCAAGAACACGTTGTCATTTGCCGTGCGCGAGGGCGTGCGCTACGCCATCACCAGCCAGACCATGCCGGGCATGGGGCAGGACATGTCCATCAAAACGACTGTGATCAATTCCACGATCGGGCTGCTGAACTCGATGAGCCCCCAGGGCAACGGAGCGAACCAGATCACGATCACGTACTACAATCCCGTGACGCTTCAACCAGTGGCCGGCGCAAACAGTAACGTTGGCGGGAACATCGTACTGGTGTCGGCCTCGGGATTGTCCTGGGCCTGGATGTTTCCCTTGTGGCGAACAAATACGCCGCTGCAGTTTTCGGCGGCGTCGGCAGATGTGATGGAGGCGACCCCCATTGGCGGTCCACCCGTTCGTTGAGTCCGGAACCCGCCGGCAGCCGCCGCGCGCCGAGCGGGGGAGCACGATGCTCGAATTAGCGCTAATCTTGTCGCTCGGCCTAACCCTGCTGCTGGGCGTAACTGGCGTCGGCGTGCGCATGGGTGGGACCCTCTATGGGACGCAGTTAACGCGCGATGTGGCTCACATGTACGCGCTGGGCACCGATTTTTCGCAACCGGGTGCCGTCAGCATCGCGCAGACCTTGAGCACGAATTTTTCTCTCACCAGTACCGGGACGGCCGAGTTGATCCTGTCACAGATTGTGCAGGTCTATCAGGCCGATTGCACGGCTGCCAATCTGCAGAGCTGCCCGAACCTCAACCAGCCGGTCTTCATCCAGCGCATCGTGTTAGGTAATGCGACTCTGCGCGGCAGTGCCTTTGGCACGCCTCCGGCGAATTACGTCGGTGCCAACGGGAGCATCTCACTGACGAACGCATACCAGCAGGCACAACTGATCGCAACGGGATTCGGATCCGTAATGACCTTGGCGGACAATCAGGTCGCTTATTTGACGGAGGGGTACTTCTCCATGCCACAACTGGATCTGCTGGACCCTATCAACAACCAGACAGGAGGATACTATGTCCGCTTCATTTTCTAACAACCGGCCAAAGCGCAAACGGAACGGCTACGTGATGGTATTCGGTACCCTCATGATCGCGCTGGTTTTGATTCCGGTAATGGGGTTGGCGATCGATGTGGGATTGATGTACACGGTGCAGTCGGTGATGTCGGCAGCGGCGGACGCGTCGGCCGTAGCGGGAGCACGATCCTTGAGCCGCGGCTCCAACAGCGCTCAGCAACTGGCCAACGCGGAAGCGACGGCCACGGCTTACTTCAATGCGAATTTTCCGAGCGGCTATCTGCTCAGCAGCAACCTTCAAATAAACAGCACGGCGGGTCAAAGCCAAACGGCCATGCGCTCCGTCACTACCACAGTCAGTGTCAATCTGCCGCTAATTTTCCTCAACATGCTGGGTCTGAGGCCACAGACGATTTCGGCCAGTTCTACGGCCCAGCGGCGCGACGTGAATGTCATGATCGTCATGGACCGCTCGGGTTCGCTAGCCGATAGCGGGTCCTGCACTCCCCTCAAAGCCGCGGCGATTGGATTCGTAAGTAACTTCGCCCAGGGCCGCGACAACGTTGGTCTGATCACCTTCGGCAGCGGTTCGCGCGTGGATGCCGCGCCCACCACCAGTTTCTCGCCGAATGTCACGAATATCATCAACAGCATCAACTGCACCGGCGCCACCAGTTCGGCGCAAGGGCTATGGCAGGCATACGATCAATTGGTGCAGCTGAGCCAGACGGGCGCCCTGAACGCCATCGTGTTCTTCACAGACGGCTATCCCACCGCAGTTACGGAAAAGTTTCCCATCAGTTCCAGCAGTCATTGCAACCCGCATGGAAGCGGCGCGTATTTGACGGGAGTTCTGACGATGACGAATCAACCGTATGGATTGTTGGTACCGAACGCGCCCGCCGAGCCGGTCTCTCAGTCACAGGACCTGCAAGCGTTGTCAGGCTCTGGCACGAGCGGGTGCGCTTTTAGTCAGAACCCTACCAGTTCCTTTACAAGCGTCGCTTCGGATTTGTCCAACGCACCACTTACAGATATCTGGGGCAATTCACTGACCGCCACGGGGTACAAATCAACCACGACTAGCGGATCCGGCCTGGCCGTAACCGCCACCAACATTCAGAACTTCTCCACGAATGCGGCAGACGATGCCGGGTTTCGCATTCGCAGCGGGGTGGCCGATTCCGCACAGGGCAATAAGACGCTCGCCAATGTGGTGATCTACACCGTCGGTCTGAACAACGCACCCGGAGGTATAGACCAGGTTCTGTTGCAACGCATCGCCAACGACCCGACGCTCTCGCCCAATCCGGTAGCGGCCGGCGCCCAGGGAAGATTCTGCAACGCCGCCTCTTCGAGCGATCTCAATGAATGCTTCATTCAGGTGGCTTCGCAGATGCTTCGCATCAGCAACTAACTACTCTTTAGGACCGATGCCGAGCGTCTTCATTTTGCGGTAGAGATTGCTGCGCTCCAGGCCCAGCAGCTCGGCCGTACGGGTCACATTGCCGTTCGTCTCTTCGAGTTTCTTGAGGATGTATTCGCGCTCGGCCGCCTCGCGCACTTCCTGCAGGCTGCCGAAACGATCCAGCGGGCGATCCGTCTGCCGGCGCAGGGTGTTTAACGGGATGTGCCGCGCATCCACGCGCACCTGCGGATTGAGAATGACGATCCGCTCGATCAGGTTCTTCAACTCGCGGACGTTGCCGGGCCAGTGATAATCGGTGAGGAGGCGGTAGGCCTCGGCCGTCAGCTCCTTGGGCTTGCGCCCGTAAGCCGTAGTGAACTCACGCAGGAAGTGTTCCGCCAACTGCGGGATGTCTTCCCGCCGCTCGCGCAGAGGCGGCACGAAGAATGGAATCACGTTGAGCCGATAGAACAAGTCTTCGCGAAAATTGCCGCGCTGAATTTCCTCATCCAGATTCTTATTGGTGGCCGCCACCACGCGCACGTCCACTTGCACCGATGCCGCGGCTCCGACCGGCTCGAAGCGCTGCTCTTCCAAGGCGCGCAGGACCTTTGCCTGGGTGCGCAGGCTCATATCGCCCACTTCATCGAGGAAGAGTGTGCCGCCGTCGGCCTTCTGGAACTTACCGATCTTATCCTGGTGCGCGCTGGTGAAGCTTCCCTTGCTGTGGCCGAACATCTCGCTTTCGATGAGCTCTTCGGGAATGGCCGCGCAATTCACCTCCACGAAGGGCTCGGTGGTGCGCGGGCTCATCTGGTGGATGGCATGCGCCACGAGCTCCTTTCCGGTTCCGCTTTCGCCGAAGATGAGGACGCGGCCATCAGTGGCGGCCATCAATGCGAGTTGCTGGCGCAACGCTTTCATGGGGACCGAATTGCCGATGATCCGGTAGCGCGAATCGCTGTCACTTTTCAACCGGCTGTTCTCGAGGATCAGACGGCGGTGTTCCAGCGCGTTCTTGGCCACGACGGCGACCTTTTCGAACGTCAACGGCTTTTCCAGAAAATCGTATGCCCCCAACTTGGTTGCCTTGACCGCCGCTTCGATGCTGCCGTGGCCGGAAATCACCACGACCACCGGCCGGTCGGCAGGCGGAATCTTTTGAATGCGGGCCAGCACCTCCATGCCATCGATGCCAGGCAGCCAGATATCCAGCATGACCAGCTCAAACCCGGCTTCCTCGGAGAGGGTGCGGAGGCAAGCTTCGCCGCTCTCGACGGCCTCGGGGGCGTAGCCTTCATCCTCGAGAACTCCGCTGAGTGACTTGCGAATTCCCGGCTCGTCATCGACTACCAGGATGCGGCGCGCCTTCATACCTTGGCAGTGGCGGGTCTCATGGCGCTATCGGCGGGTTCGGAATCAACCAGGGCGGGAATCTCCACGGTAAATCGAGCGCCGGCCGGCTGGTTATCTTCCACACGGATCTGGGCGTGGTGCTCCGAGAGAATGTGATTCACGATCGCCAGACCGAGGCCCGTACCGCGGTTCTTGGTGGAGAAGTAGGGGAGAAAGAGTTTCTCCTTGTCCTCGGGCGTGATGCCCGGCCCGGAATCCGCAATGATCAACTCAACGGTTTCCGAAGGGCCAGGTTGGGTAGCGATATACAGATCCTTGACCAACGAGTCCTGCATCGCTTCCGCGGCGTTATCGACCAGATTGACCACCACGCGCTGAAACTGTTCGCGATCGAGATTCACGGGAGGCAATCCAGAAGCCAAGCTGGTGCGGATGCGGATCCCATCCAGGCGGCCGTTAAATACGGCCAGGGCCTGAGCAACCTGCTCGTTCAAATCGCCGCGTACCGGTTGCGCCGCGGGGAAGCGCGCAAAGCGTGAGAACTCATCCACCAGCATCTTCACGGATTCAACGGACTTCGAAATCGTGGCGGCACACTCGTGCACGATTCGCGCCGAACCGGGCGCCAAATCCACGCGGTCGATCTGCCGGCTGATGCGTTCCGCCGAAAGGGCGATCGGCGTCAAGGGGTTCTTGATCTCGTGCGCCACGCGCCGCGCCACCTCGTGCCAGGCCGCCGTCTTCTGCGCGCGCAGCAACTCCGTGGTGTCTTCCAGAACCACAACAAAGCCGGAGGTAAGGTTCTCCTCCAAGGCCGACACGGTCACGGCGATCTGGGCGTTGCGGTTGCCGATGCGTAGTTCGAGCTGGCGCGACGAGATGCCGGTGCGCCGCGCGCGTTTCATCATGTATTTGATTTCGGCGGTATCTTCGCGGGAGAAGAGGTCTTCGAGCCGCGTGGCTTTGGTTACCTGCTCCTCGGGAAAAATCTTGGCGATCGCGCGGTTGGCGAGCTGGATGCTGCCATCGGAGCCGATCGAGAGAACACCGGTCGGGATGCTTTCGAGAATCGCCTCGGTGAAGCGCTGCCGCCGGCCCAATTCGCGGCTGTTGGCTTCCAGCTCTTCGGTCATCTGGTTGAAGCCCTTCACCAGCAAGGCCAGCTCATCGATGGCACGCACCTGGACCCGATGCTTGAGGTTTCCCTTGCGAACCTCGCGCGCGGCCTCCAGCAGCTTGGTGATCGGGACACTGATCTGCTTGGCGAGGAACAGAGCCATCCAGGTGGCCACGTATAGGACGAAGAGCGCGATCAGGAGCAGGAGCATGGTGTAGAACAGCCGGTAGTCCTTGCGGTTCCTTTGGTTCTGATCGAACTCGGCCGCGTATTTCCGGATCTCCGCCTGCTGCGCAGTCACGTCGACGGGCACACGCGAGACCAGCACTACCTCTCCCAACTTCGACGCGCCGTTGATCACCGGTGCATGCGCCGTTACGGTCTGCCCGTCCGACTTTTGTGACGTGGCTCCCCACTGCGCCACCATGTTTCCCGACGCCGAGTAGATCGCCGCCGAGGCCAGTTTGTGCTCTTGGGCGAAGCGATCGAGGAGAGCAGGGTTGGCCGCGCCGCCGGTGAGAATTTGACGCGTCTCCGGCAGCGACGCAAGCAGGGCGGCCTCATCGATCACGCCTTCCTGCAATTCTGTGTTGAGAAGGCCGGAAACCTTGGTGAATACGGCTAGTTGATTCTTGACTGGCTCGCTGAACCAGGCCTTCAGGTTGAAGTTCAACACCTCCACGCCCCAGAGGACCATGAAGACCACCGGCAGAATAGTCAGCGCCAGCGCCCCCAGCACCAGCTTCGATCGGATCCGCGAGCCTTCCCGGTTGCTCTGCCGCTCGATGTACAACTTCGCGCCGGTGCGAAAGAGCATGAAGCCAAGCGTCACCATGAGCACGAAGTTCAGGCTCGAGATTGCCCAAAAGATAAGGGTCTGGTACGGATCGGCCGGTCCGAATTGCTTCAGATTGAACGATCCCTGCCACAGCGCCAGCAGCACCGTCAGGCACAACAAAATCGTGGCAAAGATGTAGGCCGGGCGTTTCATGAAATAGGCTTACTTCCGATTATACGTGGCGTGGCGGGGGGGAGCCGGGCTGCTATGGACGGAAGCTACTCAGAAGGGGCACGTTTGAAAGGCGAATCAATGATGCGCAAGCTCGGCACGTATCGTGACAACGGAAGGACCGAGGGCTCGGCGGGCGATTCTAGTGTCCTGAATCAGAAATTCGTTGAATAATAGGGCCGCGTGGCGCATACTTGGCTATGGCCATTGGACGTCCTACCAAGCCGCTCAACCTGAGCTCTGAGGAAAGGGAAAAACTGGCGATGCTGTCCCGCCGTCCGAAATCCTCCCAGGCGGTCGCCATGCGAGCACGCATCG
>DATJAK010000330.1:0-10806 GCA_035516375.1 Bryobacteraceae bacterium | reverse complement strand
TTGTTGCTTTTCATGCTTTGGGGCCTTGCGAGCGCTGATCAAGCGAGTACGCTCTCACTTCAACCCAAGCTTCTTGCCCTTAGACAGCAGGCGGATGGCTTCCGCCAGCCGCCGCGCCTTGGTTTCCTCGCGTTTGGCGGTATCGATCCACATCACGTACTCGCGCCGGTGGGAGGGCGGCATACTCTCGAAGTGCTTCCACGCTGCCGGCATCTCCTTGATGGCTTTCTGAATATATGCCGGAACCGTTGCCGGAGGTTTCGGTGGTGCACTGTAGCTTCGATCCGTCGGCGGGCGCTCCAGTCCCGCCGGCATCATCCGCCCACTGGCCTTCAGCTCCGCGTAGCGTTTCCGATTGATCTCCGACCATTTGCTGTCCGGCTTTCGCGGGGTGAACTTGCGCGCGTACCGATCGTCGTCGAGGCGTTTGATTAAGCTGTCCACCCAGCCAAAACACAACGCCTCATCGAGAGCATCTTTGTAAAGTACCGACGGGCGATTCGCGTGAGGCTTGTAGAATACCAGCCAGACTTCGGACTCCGAGGCGTGGTGCGCGGACAGCCACTCGCGCCATTCGTCGCCGTTCCGCGCGTGAAAGGTTTTCAAAGTGGGGCCGGCCCCACTATTTTGGCCACACCACTCCCTGGTCTTTTGTGGTCACCGGCGCCATGCCTTTGTACGTGAACTTCTGCACGCGTTGGCCGTGGTAGGTTTCGGTCTCGTAGATATTACCTTTGGAATCCGTTGCGATGCTATGCACGCCGTAGAATTCGCCGGGCTGCCGTCCACCTTCGCCGAACGAGGTCAGCACTTCCAGCGAGTCTCTGTCCACAATGTGGATCCGGTCGTTCTCGCCGTCGGATACGTAGAGATACTTCTGTTGCGGATCGGCGGAAAACGCCATGTCCCACACCGATCCGGAACCGCGCGTCTGCTTCTCGATGAAGGCTTCTTTCACGAACGTGCCATCCGGTTTGAACACCTGGATGCGGTCGTTGGCGCGGTCGCAGACATACAGCAAATCGTCGTGTGCCAGCATGGCGCAGTGCACCGGGTTGCGAAACTGCTGGGCGGGCGGCGCATCGGGGTTGTACGGCCCCAGGTTGGCGTCGCTCGGTTTGTTGCCGTACGCGCCCCAGTGGCGTTTGTATTTGCCGGTTTCGGAGTCGAAGACGATCACACGATGGTTGCCGTACCCATCGGCGACATAGATCTCATTGCGTTTTTCGTCCACGAAAATCTTGGCCGGCAGCCGCAGGTTCTCGGTATCGTTGCTGCCCTTGCTGTGGCTGGGCTTGCCGATCTGCATCAGGAACTTGCCCTCATGCGTGAACTTCAGGATTTCATTGTCATGGAAACTGTCGACGCCGCCCAGCTCTTCGTCCTGCCCGTTCACGGCGCCACGTCCGCTCTGCGGGCCACGGCCGTTGCCGCCGATCCACACGTTGCCCTTGCTATCGACCGTGATGCCATGGTTCGATTCGGGCCAATCGTAGCCCGCGCCAGGCCCACCCCAGGACTGTACCAGCTTGCCCGCCGGATCGAATTCCAGAATGGGCGGCGCCGCCCGGCAGCACTGCGCAGTGGGCGGATTGGTGGTGGCATGCTGCTCGCCGGCCTCCAGAGATCCAGGACGATGAATGATCCAGATGTGGTCGTGGGAATCGGCCGACACGCCGATCGTTTGGCCCAGGATCCAGTGGCTGGGCAGCGGCTTCGGCCACATCGGATCCACTTCAAAACGCGGCGCCATCACGTTCGCGGCGTGAACCACGGCGGGGCGGCCGGGCATCGCCGTCCGAACAGCCAATGCACCCGCCGCTACCAGCAGAGCCGCTCCGATGGCGTAGAACTCGCGTCTCATACGTCGTCCCTGCCAATGTTGACGATGAAATACTCGGCGCGCGTGGTGCCTACGTTCTTCGCGTTGTGCAGCTCGTTGGAACCGATCACGCCCACATCGCCGGGCCCCAGCCGGTACGGCTTGCCCGAGATCGTGAGCTCCATTAGGCCGGTACGCACCAGCATCATCTCTTCGCGCAGGTGCATGTGCGGCGGATGATTCACTTCACCGGGCGCGATGTCGCTCTGGTGGCTCTCGATTTTGAAGCCCGTGTGCGTCTTGCCGGTGAACATCCGGCGCTGTTTGTTCTTTCCGTTGGTGGTGACGGGCAGTTCGTTATAGAGATAGGAGTGGGTGGTGATCAACGGCAATTTCTCGACGCCCGGCGCTTCTGCGGATTGCGCCGACGCTTTGGCCGCCGCCAGGGCGGGAAGCAGTAAGCCTAAATCTCTGCGCGAGTACTTCATAAACACTCTCCTTGTCCGCTACCGGACTCGTCCGTGGGTTTGTCAGGACCCAAACACTATACATCGCGCGCGCGCCTGCGGCTAGGGGCGGTTGGCGTTCAATCGAGGGCGTCGGCGTTGATCTCGATCAGGTGCCGGTCGGGGTCGAGGATGTATGCCTGCGGGTAACCCGTGATGGGATGCGGCAGGACACGCAGCTGCATCAAATCCGATGCGGGCGCGTCTTCCCGGTAGCCCTTCGAGTGCAGAAACTCTACGGTTTTCTGAAAGCTCTTCACGCGCACGGCGAAGTGCAGGTCGCCCGGATCGATGCCTTTGTTCAGGCGATAGGTGACGTCGGTGTGTTCGAGAATCAGGTGCAGTTCCTGCCGGCCGGCCACCTGGAACCAGGCTCCTTGGAACGGAAAATTCGGCCGCGGAATTTCGCGCAAGCCCAGGATCTCGCGATAGAACTCTTTGGACCGATCCAGATGAGTGACGGGGATGCTGACGTGGTGGAGCGCTTCGATATCCATAGCCTCGTCATATTTTACGCGGGTTGTATGTGGGGCAGGCCATCGGCTTTTGTGGCCTGCCTGCCTGATCGAAGACGCGGACGACAAAAAACGATCGTCCGCGCTACCGTGCCCGCTCAGCTATGGCACAGCACGCAGCCGCCGTGAGCCTTCTCTTGTGCCGCCGAAGCCAACGCGTACATCTGTCCGCCGATCGCCCACGTGGAAACCGAGGCCGCGCCGTAGCGCGTCTGCTCCATCGACCGGTGCTGCGCCGCCGCGGCCGCTCGCGCCACCAGCAACCGCGACGGCCGATTGCCCACGCGGTACGTCACGCAAACCATCGGCGAACCGTTGCGGAGAACGCTCACGCCGACGATCTTCACCTGGGCGGGCACTTCCGCGGGCAAGGCGACATCGAAGCCGGCATTCGCCTTCACCCACGCCCGGATCGCGCCCGGATCGGCAGAACGGAATTCCACTTGGTCCGCTCCCCGTGCCAGTTCCCGCGCCGCGGCCTTCGCCATATACGGGCCCGTATCGGAACGCAGGCTGAAGCAAAACAGCGCGATCATCGCGGCCACCGCAGCCGCCAGCGCCCATACCGGCCACCGCAGCATGGCGCCCGCGGCCACCGGCCCGGATCCCTCGATCCTCAGCCATAATCCCGCCGGAGCGGCCACTGGCCGCAACTGCCGCGCCAATTCCTCTTCCAATCTATTTCCCACCACGACCTCCTCGGGCCTCTGCCAGGTGCGCCAGGCGCCGTTCCAAAACCTTGTGTGCCCGGTTCAGGCGCGACGCCACCGTCCCCGGCGAGCACCCCAAAACCTGCGCGATCTCCTCGTACGAGAGGCCTTGCGTATACCGCAAAACAATCACGATTCGTTGCTCCGGCGGCAAACTGGATACGGCCGACTGCACCCGCCCGCTCAATTCCGCGCGCAGCATCCTTTGCAGAACGCTTTCACCCGAAGCCCGCAGCATCCCCAGCATCTCGCCCACCAGCGGGATCAAACGCCGGTTCCGCCGTTTCCGATCGAGGCAGCTGTTCACCACGACGCGGTACAGCCACGTCTCGAATTGTGCGCCGCCGCGGAAATCGCGGATCGCCGAGAACAGTTTCAGGAAGGTGTCCTGTGCGATATCCATGGCCGCCGCTTCGTCGCCCGAATAGCGCAGTGCAATCGAATAGACCCGGTCCTTGTGCGCTTCAAACAACTCGCGGAAGGCTTCACGGTCGCCCCGCTGGCAGGATTCGATGAGCTCTCGCTCGGTACCGTCGAGCACCATGGCAGAGGTCGCAAGTGTGTCAGACGCCGCAGAACGCAAGATTCTTCCCATCTTCTCACCGGGTCGTGCGCCTTTTTCGCGGGTGCGTTCGCGCTGCCAAATCAATGTTCATTCCTTTTTCATTCAACAGAACGGGTCTTCCAGTCGATCATGTGGTAGTTTCCATCGCCTCGGCCAGCGCGGTTGGGCCTCGAACTCATTACCCTTCAATAAGATCCGCTCGCAATCAATCAGAATAATGATGATCCGGATAAAAATTTTTATCTTGTGTCAATGCGCAACTTCGTAGGATGCTAAGTGAAATCACAGCGCGTGCACCGTGCCGTGTACGTAAACCGGTGCCTGCTTCACGGGCTAACAAAAGCAGACGTTGATGTCGATACGACCTCGTGGGTCGTAATGTGGCATCCATCGGCGCACGGGTCTCGGCACACCCGCAGCAGCTGCCCGCGACGCACCATATCTTCAGCAATTTGTCAGAACAGGAGAATTTATGAAATGCTACGTGAAGAATTTCGCGGCGCTTGCGCTTTCGTTTGGGCTAGCCTCGGTTTGCGGTGCGCAAAACGCACCCGCCCCCGCGTCCGACCAGAAGCCGGCCGATTCGGCCGCCGCTCCGGCCGCGCCTGCCGCCCCCGCCGCCCCCGCAGCGCTCCCTACGCCTTCCATCTCGGGACCGCTCTCGGAGCTGCCGCCAGCAGTGTTTGACGCGGGACCCTTTGGCAAAATTGCTGTCAACGGCTTTTTGAGCGGCATGGGTGTGGCGCAGAACAATCACGTCCCCGGCGATAAGAGCACACAAGAGGCGCTCAGCAACGGTCAGATCTTTATTCAGAAGACCGACGGTGTATTTCAGTTCTACCTGCAAGCGGGCGGTTACGATATTTTGGCTCTCGGCACGCCGTTTCTGGCCACCGACAAAACGATCACCAACCTCTACGGACCACTGCCGGTCGCCTACCTGAAACTGCAGGCGGGCAAAAACACCTCTTTCGAGATCGGTTCGCTGCCGACCTTAATCGGCGCCGAATACACGTTCAGCTTCGAGAACATGAACATCGAGCGTGGCTTGTTGTGGAACCAGGAAAACGCCGTCACCCGCGGAGTTCAGGTCAATCAGACGATGGGCAAATTCACGGCGTCGGTCAGCTGGAATGACGGTTTTTATTCCAACCGTTACTCGTGGATGAGCGGGTCGCTCATGTATCAGAATGGCGCCCACATGATCATGTTTGTGGGCGGCGGCAACCTGGGACAGACCGCTTACAGCAGTCTCGCTACGCCGGTTCAAAACAACGGCTCCATCTACAATGTGATTTACACGTACACGAAGGGCTCTTGGATCATCACGCCGTACTTCCAGTACAGCAGCATTCCGACCAATACCAAGATCGGCATTGCGAAGGGTGCGTCGACCACGGGCGGTGCCATCATGGTAAACCGCACCTTCAAGCACGGCTTTTCGCTCCCGGTCCGCTGGGAATATCTCGCGAGCTCGGGAAACGCAGCCAACGGGGCGGTTAACCTGATGTACGGTCCCGGCAGCGCCGGCACGTCGATTACAGTGACGCCTACTTTCCAGTACGGCGGATTCTTCTTCCGCGGCGACGTTTCCTATGTGCACGTGAAAGATTCCACGCCGGGCTATGTGTTCGGTCCTTCCGGCCTGGACAACAACCAGACTCGCGCAGTAGCAGAAATCGGATTCGTGTTCGGCAACAACATTGTTGAGAAGAAACCGTAGATTCAAGCCTCCGGACGCATCTCTGTCGAAGGGATGCGTCCGGATGTTGGCTGTTGAGTTTTTCCGGCCAGGTTATAATGTGAGGCCGGAACGAGCATGTCAGGACTGTACAGGTCGGGTTCCCTGGCGTATTTTGCGCTACTGCTGTCGAGCTGTGCAAGGCCGTCTCCTTCTGTTTCAGATGGAAAGTCCCTCTACCGAGCCAACGGTTGTGCAAGCTGTCATGGGGTGTCGGGTAGAGGCGATGGACCCATGGCGGCAAAGTTGTTGTCTCCTCCCACCAATCTCACCGACCCCACCGGCTTCATTAGAGGCTCAGGAGAAGCCGAGATCGCCAGAACGCTGGCAGAAGGTGTTCTCGATAACGGTCTTTCTGGGATACACGAGAAGCACACGCACCACGAACTGGCGATGCCCAAGTTCGACCATCTTGCCGAAGTAGAGCGGCGTTCGATCGCTCTGTATGTAATCTCGTTGCGCCATGGGAGTGTTCAACCATGAGTTTCAGTGCCAAGGAGCAACGGGCGCGGGCAGCGGCTTTCGCAGGATTGGTTGCGGCGCTATTAGCGGCATCAGCGGTTCCTGCGCAGGAAGCCGGAGTGGTGGCCCGCGATGCCTGGGTTCGTAAACCGGCGCCTTCCAAGCATGACGCGGCGCTATTTGTGGTCGTCGAGAATCATACCGCGCAAAAGAGAAAAATCATCGGCGTGACAACCGATGCCGCGTCCGTGGCGGAAATGCACGAGATGCGGATGGAGAAGATGACCATGTCGATGATACCGATTTCGGAGCTGTCGATTCCGGCGCATGGCAAAACTACACTGAATCCGGATCGATATCACATCATGCTGTTCGGATTGAAGACCCGTCCCGCGATTGGCGACGTAATCAATGCGACGCTGAAGTTGGACGATGGCACCACCGTTCCGGTGACGGCAACGGTGCGTAAGTAGGAGACACGAAAGTGACACGGTGGATCATTGGTCTTGCTGCTCTTGCCACGCTGAGTTGTCAGCGCGCGCTGCCGGTTATTCCAATCGGCGGGGATTTTTCGCTTACCGACCACAATGGGCGACATTTTGAGCTTTCATCCCTGCGCGGAAAGGCCGTGCTGATCTTTTTCGGTTACACCTCGTGCCCGGATGCATGCCCTACCACGCTTTCCAAATTGTCGTCCGTGTGCCGCAAGCTGGGAAGCGATGCCAAAAGGGTAAAGACGCTTTACGTGTCGGTCGATCCGCAACGAGACACCCCGGAGGTTTTGAAAGAGGACCTGGGAGATTTCGAGCTCGACGCTTTGGGCTTGACCGGCACCAAGGCTCAGATCGACAAGGTGGTGGCTCAGTATCAGGCCGAATACAAAATCATCCCCACACCCAATTCGGCGATGAAGTACACCGTGGCCCACAGCACGACGCTTTATGTTTTGGATGCTGCCGGACGTGTGCGGATGGAGTTTCCGTACGAAGCGACGGTGGATCAAATCACCAGCGGTATTCGAGCCGTCTTGGCCGCCAAAACGTAGAATCGTCCGAACAGTTTTGTTTACTGCGACCGGTCTCCCTTGTGATGTTCGCGAAAGTCCTGATCAATCGCCTTCCGTCCGGCGAAACCCTCATCCGTTCCGTGCCAGAATCCGATGGATGCCTCCCCCAGTTTCCAGCAGAGATACACTTCACGGCCTCGAAATAGCGTAGGGAAATCGATCAGGCCGACGTCCAGGTCTTTCAGCACACATCCAAACTCCTCGACTTCCTCGATCGCCTCGCGCAGTTTCGTCGAGGCCGCTTCCCGCCGCTGCCGCGTCTCGATCGCCTGCTCGCGATTCACTACCAGGCCGCCCATCATCTGAATGCGCCGGCTGAACGATTCCATCTCTTGCGCGGCTTCGGCATAGTCGGATTTAAAATCGATGGCTTTGCGCAGCACCCGGTCCACACTGGGGATCAGGCTCTGAGCTTCCGATAGCGTGAACCGTTTGGGCATTAGCGGGGCCTACGAAGCATAGTGCGAGGTCACGTACTCATTGAGAATCTGAATGAACTCAGACACGATTTGACTGCCCTTAAGCGTAGTCATCAGGCGGCCATCCACGAACACCGGGGCCTTCGGTTCTTCGAACGTGCCGGGCAGCGAGATGCCGATATTGGAATGCTTCGATTCGCCCGGTCCGTTGACCACGCAACCCATGACCGCCACCCGCATGGTCTCCACGCCCGGATGCACGGCCTTCCATTGCGGCATCTGCTGGCGCAGGTAGGTCTGGATCTCGTCGGCCATTTCCTGGAAAAACGTGCTGGTGGTGCGGCCGCAACCGGGGCAGGCCGTTACCTGCGGCGTAAAGCTGCGGATGCCGAGCGACTGCAGAATCTGCTGCGAGACGATCACTTCCTCGGTGCGGTCGCCATTCGGCGCCGGAGTGAGCGACGTGCGGATGGTGTCGCCGATCCCCTCCTGCAGCAGCGGCGAAAGAGCGGCCGTGCTGGCCACGACTCCCTTGCTGCCCATGCCGGCTTCCGTCAAACCCAGATGCAGCGGATAGTCGCAGACCGCGCCCAGCACGCGGTACACGTCGATCAAATCCTGCACGCCGCTGACCTTGGCGCTCAAAATGATCTGGTCGTGGCGTAGGCCGTAGCCTTCGGCGGCTTTGGCTGATTCGATCGCGCTCGCCACCATGGCATCCAGAGTGACTTCACGCGCGTCTTTGGGTTCCGCCGACTTGGCATTTTCATCCATCATGCGCGTGAGCAGCGTGGCGTCGAGCGAACCCCAATTGACGCCGATGCGCACCGGCTTCTGGTTCCCGATCGCCACCTCGATCATGGTCCGGAAATTCTCATCGGTCTTGCGGCCGATGTTGGCGTTGCCAGGGTTGATCCGATACTTGGCGAGTGCCCGCGCGCACTCGGGGTACTTCTTCAGCAAGATGTGGCCGTTATAGTGAAAATCGCCGATGATCGGGACGCGCACGCCGAATTTGTCCAACGTTTCGACGATCTTGGGCACTGCGGCCGCGGCCTTTTCGGTGTTCACCGTGACCCGCACCAGTTCCGATCCGGCGCGCGCCAGTTCCATCACCTGGTTCACCGTAGAGGGCGCATCGGCGGTATCGGTGTTGGTCATCGACTGGACCACTATCGGATGATTGCCGCCGACCTTCACACCGCCTACGTCCGTCACCACCGCCTGCCGGCGCGGTTTCACTGCCATACGGGCTTCCTCCAGGGGGAATTCAAATTTTACCGCAGACGCCTTCATCGCCGTTTCCAGATCATGTCGTTGGTGGGCACGAAGCCCAGCGATTTATAGAGCGGCCGGCCTTCATCGGACGCTGCCAGCGTCACCAGATCGAACGCCTGGTTGGTGCACCAATCGAGCATGATCTGCATGATCCAGCGTGCCAGGCCGCGGCGGCGATAAGCCGGTTCTGTGTACACGTTCACGATGTGCGCCCACCGGCTCAGGCGGTAACATCCCGGCAGTGGTCCCATCTCGCGGAGGAGAACGCCGCCTCCCGCCACGATTTCGCTCTGATGTTCTACCATCCAGCCGGCATAGCCATCGCGCACGAAAACGGCGCGCAACCAGTCCGCCGAGGCGTGCCGGAACCGTTCGTAGTCGTCGTGCGGGATCGAGCCCATGTCCCGAAACATGGCTGCTCGATGGTGCGCAATTGCTTCGATATCACTCGTTTCGGCTGGACGAATGCGGAACTCCGGATAGGCATAGGGCATTTCCCTTCAGAATAGAATGCCGCCGCACCGAGGATGCCTGCCGGCACGCGGTTCGTGCGGGTACTGAGCGTACTTCCAGACCGCTGCGACTTTTGGCAGGAAGCCGGGCATGAGATCTTCACATCGGAGGACAACGAAATGCCCCGCATCTGCCGACGAATTTGGGTTGAGGATCGAGCGCAGGATCTGGTTGAGTACAGCATGCTGATCGCTGCCGTTGTATTAGTAGCGGCGGGGTTGTTTCTCAGCGCCGGAGAGGGCGTTAAGGGAATCTGGACATCCGGAGACAATCAACTGACAGCGGCGAACACGGCTGCCGGCGGGAACCAAACGCCTACCAGCGGCGGCGGTGGCGGCGGTAACCATCGCGGCGGTGGCAATCACCACGGCGGCCGCAGAGACTAGACAGCGGATTGCATCGCGGTCGAAACCATCGACCCGACCTTCGAGAAAACGTTCTCGACCGTCGCACACAAGGCCGGCATCGCCGCAACGCCCGCGAATACGATCATGCCTGCCGCGAGGGCATACTCCACCAGGTCTTGCCCTCTTTGTTCCGTCCAGATTCGTAGCATGTGAATTCTTGTCTCCTGCATGTACCCTATCTTGCCAGTGCGCGAACGCTGGCGAAATAGCTTCGAGTACTAAGGCTCGCAAGCAGACCACGCCGAGCCGCGCCTCAACGGATGCTATTCAGGACAATCTCGCTTACCTTGTTGAACACCATGTTAATCGCGCCGCAGTACACGGGCATCGCCGCGACTCCTGCGAGTGCGATCATGCCGGAAGCCAGCGCGTATTCCAGCATGTCCTGACCTTTCGAATCCGTCCAGATCTTCAGATGGTAGATGCGGCTCGCTAGCTGGTGCACGTCTCCATCTTGCCAGTCGCCCTACTAAGGTTGGGACGTGTTCGGGTACTAGGGCCGCGCGGGAAACCGGCCGCGACAAAACCGAGCCGCGACTGGAAGGAGCGGTGCCTTTCCGGCTTACCCTACTTCTTCCGCCGCGCCACCACCCGCACCCGCTGTGTCTGCGAGATTGTGCCCGGCGTCAGTGCATCCGTTACAATTTCCGACTGCTCCTGTTGGTGGCGCTTGCCGGAGCCGGTGGCCGGGCTGGCGCTTTCGGGGCGGCCGACGTAACGCAGGTCGCGGCGCGGGGCTTCGAGCAGCGGCTCCAGTTGCTCTTCGATGAACCGCCTCGCCCCCATGTTGCGCGGCTCTTCC
>DATJAK010000329.1:0-41574 GCA_035516375.1 Bryobacteraceae bacterium | reverse complement strand
CCGCATGCTGACGGCGATGAACGTGATCGCGCAGGTTCCGGCGAGTCAGCGGTCCGCCGATGAGAAGACAAAGGCACAACGCTTCGATGAATTCGGCTGTACGCTATGCCACAAGATTGTGCCCGGCAAGATGGGGCTTACGGATCTGGGAACGAAGCTGACGCAACTGCACTTGGGGTGCGTCGATATTGAGAAGACATTGGCCGGCAAGTAGCGTAGGTCATCGCTCAAAGCACCGCTCCCTTTGATCGCGGCTCGGTAAACGCATCGGACCGTTTTACCGAGCCGCGACTAGAAGGAGCGGTTTTGACAGTACGACAAGTTACCAATTGCCGACCTGACTCACAGTATCGGCACCTTGTTTGCTTCGCCTTCGCGGGGGATCGTCAACAAAATGAAACTTCTGCTTACGATGACTCTCGTACTGACCGGCTTCCCTCTGTTCGCTCAGGCCCCGGCGGCGGCCGATAATTCTGTCACCCAAGATCACTCTGCCCTAGGCGTACAGCCGGGCCCCGAAGTCCTCAAACCGAAAGACCTATACGACGCCACAGGATATTTCCATCCGTTCGTGCGTATGCCGAAGTACGTTTGGAACGACCAGAAAGCGATCTGGACCAGCCCGTTTCATACTTCGAAGAAAGATGCGATTGGTGGGCCATTTTCGGGGGCGCCACCGTGGGGCTCATTGCCAGCGGCAAATCGACTGTGAAGTGGCTGCCAAATTCCTCAAGCCAGGTTTCTGTAAGCACCTGGGGCTCACGCATCGGTTCGGGATACACTCTGGTGCCGCTCACTGCAGCCATTTACTTCGCCGGAACCGCGTGGCATGGCGATCGCTTTCGCGAAACGGGCCTGCTTGGCTTTGAGACCCTGATCGATGTCAACTTGGTCGCAGAGGCGATGAAATTAGTTGCAGACCGCGCACGGCCGCTTGAAGGCAATGGCAAGGGGGACTTTGAAGATAGCCCGAGTGGGCGTTGGAGTTCGGGATTTTCCTCCGGTCACGCAATCAATGTCTGGGCTCTGGCATCCGTTGGCGCCCACCAGTACTCGCACCCGCGCTACGTCCCTGTGATCGCCTATTTGCTTGCATCCACCGTCGTGGTATCGCGAGTCGGCGCGCGGAAGCACTTCCCCGGCGATGTCGTAGCCGGCTCGGCCATGGGCTGGTTCATCGGTGACTACGTTTACGGGAAGCGGCACAATCCGCGATTGGATCAGAAACGAACCGTCGCCCAGAAGATTATGAGCCACGTCCAAATCGGCGCGACCTTGAACTGACGATTATGCTCCGAGGACTGCTCAGAAGTCCTCGAGCAGGTGCCCCATCTTTTCTTTCTTCGTGCGCAAGTAAGCCTCGCGCGTATCCACCACATCGGCAATACAGGGCACGCGTTCCACCACCTGAACGCCCGCATTCTCCACCGCCAGCACTTTTTCCGGATTGTTGGAAAGCAATCGCACCGCTGACAATTCGAAATAGCGCAGGATCGCGCCGGGCAAACCGTAACTGCGCAGGTCCTTCTCAAAGCCGAGGCGCTCGTTGGCTTCCACGGTGTCGGCGCCCTGGTCTTGCAGCTCGTACGCGCGCAGCTTGTTCAGTAAACCGATGCCGCGCCCTTCCTGGTGCTCGTAGATCAGCAACCCGCGGCCTTCCTGCGCGATGCTCTTGAGCGCGATCTCCAGCTGCGCCCGGCAATCGCACCGCAGGCTGTGGAACACGTCGCCGGTCAAGCATTGCGAATGGATACGCACTAGCGGCGCCGGTTCTCCAGCCAGCTCGCCCATCCGGAGGGCTACCGCCTCTTCGCTCTGGCCGCCAAACCGCCCTTCGAATCCGTAGATCCGGAAGAAGCCGAACTGGGTGGGAAAATCGGCTTCGGCCACTTTTTTCAAATTCGATGAAAAAGAGTTCATGGCGGCTCTTGGGCAGCGCTAATCGGTTCCATTATAATGGCTTCCAACGACTAAATGCCCGACTCGGAACGCGCGTTCCTCATCTCGCTGCTGATCAAGATGGGCGTGGTAGCGTCGATCGCCAGCATTCTCGCGCGTTGGAGCACATTTAAATCCGTCCTCACTCAGGACAGCCGTACGCTCAACCAGCGTCTGTCCCTCTCCCTGTGGCTCTCCGCAATGTTCGGATCGAGCGTGGCCACTCGGCTGATGATCAAGACCTACAATGCGGTCGACCTCGGGCTCGAGGGCAGCCTGATGGCCGGGTTGATCGGCGGCTACGTAACCGGGCTGGTCTCCGGTGTGTTGATCTCGCTGCCCGCGTTCTTCCTGGGAGAGCATCTCAGCATGCCGGTGTTCGCCGCCGTCGGTGTGCTGGGCGGTTTGCTGCGCGACCTTGCCCCCGACCCTGAGGAAATCTGGCACGTGTCGCCGTTCTTCGATCTGAGCATCTACCGGTTCTTCAAGGAAAGCAAGAACCACCGCCGCGCCGCCTACCACCTCTTGTTGATGGCTGCGATTTTGGCTGCCGAGTTCTTTCGCCAGATTCTGGCTTCGTTCCAACCGGCCGAATTGTTTCGCCTGCGCCCCGAAGAAGTGCATCCACTCACCTACGTCGCGCTCTATGGTACGACTCTGTTGCTCGTGGCAATTCCGCTGAAGATCTGGAACACCCTGCGCACCGAAAAGAAGCTCGAGGAGCAGGAAAGGCTTCTGGTAGAGGCCCGCCTGGCGGCTCTCACCAGCCAGATCAACCCGCATTTCCTGTTCAACACCCTGAATTCGGTTTCTTCGTTGATTCGCACCAACCCCAATCAAGCCCGGCTCATGGTAGTCAAGCTCTCCAAAGTTCTGCGGCGGCTTCTGCGCAAGCACGAGAACTTCGCCGCGCTGCGCGACGAGTTGAGTTTCATCGAGGACTATCTGTCCATCGAAATGACGCGCTTTGGGGACAAGCTCCGCTTCGATACCGAAGTGGCCGATGACACGTTGGACATGCTGGTGCCCAGCATGCTGTTGCAACCCCTGGTGGAAAATTCGATTAAGCATGGATTAAGCAGCAAGGTGGAAGGAGGCACGATCCGGATTCGCACCCGCCGCAGCGACGGGCGGCTGCATATATCGGTGGAGGATGACGGTGTCGGCATTCCGGAAGCCAAACTGGCGACGTTGCTCGATCGCGGCATCGGCGTCAGCAACGTGAACGAACGCCTGAAAGTGTTGTTCGGCAGCGACTACCGCATGTGGATTGACAGCCAGCCGGGACGCGGCACGTGCATCCAACTGGAAATGCCCGAGCTACAAACAGACCTGGCGGCCGCATCGTAGTGTTTTCCAAAGAGGAGTTCAGTTTGAACAGATTCGAAGAATCGATTACTACCTGGCCGGTCAGCGCCCTCCCCACAACCTTGGCCGACCGCACGCGGCGCGTCTATGACCGTCTGGCCGCGGTGTACCCGCTTTCCACCATGTTCTTCCACTCGCGCGCGCACCGCTGCGCTCTGGAGGTCTCCGGTTTGCAAGATGGTATGCGCGTGCTAGAAGTGGCCACCGGTTCAGGCGAAATGTTTCGCCGCCTCGTGCGCGCGAATGCGGGCGGCGCCACCGTGGGGGTGGATCTTTCGCCCAACATGGCGGCGCGAACGCAGCGGACCGCGCTACGCAAATACCCCGCGGCCCGCGCGCACTGCCAGGCCGTGGATGCGCGCCACATGCCATTCCGCGGAGAATCGTTCGACGCGGTCTTTTGCTGCTACCTGTTAGAACTGCTCGCTGCTGAAGACATCACCGCCACGCTCGGCGAATTTCACCGCGTTCTGCGCGGCCGCGGCCGCCTGACGATGGTCCTGATCGGTCAGAACACAGCGGCGTTTAACGCCATTTACAAAGTGCTCGGAAAACTCGCGCCAGCATTCTGGGGTCGGCAAGTCGAAGAACGCGTGCCGCATTTGATCAAGAGCAAGCGGTTCGAAATCGTGGAGGACCGGGTGGTGCGGCAGACCTTCTATCCGTCCAGGGTCCTGGTAGCGCGGAAGTAGCGGTGCGGGGCCAGCCCTTCCGGGCTGCCGCCGCTCTTCCGCGCGGCGCGCCGGGCAGTTCGGAACGGATCCGCTCTACCCGGTAGAACTCTCGGTTGAAATGGCCGAGCGATTCCGCGATCCGCCCTATGGATCGTTCCCAACAGCGGTCACGGCCCCGTCTTCAGCAAGCGGTGGCCCGAATTCCTTCAGACGTCCGCCCGGTTTCTGCGTTTATAGAAGCCGGAAGCCCACTTGGATCTGGGCGCCCACCGTTACCGGTTGGCCATTCAAGTACCCAGGTTTGAACTTCCATTTCTTGACTGCTTCAATGGCCTTTTCATCCAGACCCAAGCCGAGAGGACGCACCACCTTGAAATTGCGGGCCAGGCCGTCGGGTCCGATTTCCGTATAGAGCACCACTTCGCCTTGAAACTTGGCGGCGCGTGCTTCTTCCGTATAATCCGGATCGACTTTCGAAATCACCGTCGGCGCACTCACGCCACCACCGACGCTATAAACCTTGGGCGAAGGTTGGGGAGTCGCGGCAACAGCAGGAGGCGGCGCCGATTTCGTGGCACTCGGCGCATTGGCCGGCGCCGGAGCCGGATTGGCAGCGACCGGCGTTGGGCTGGCTGGTGTGGAAAGCACGCGCAGCATCTCTTTCGCATCCGGGAACCCCATCAGCGCCGACTTCGAATACCACTTCTTTGCTTCCGTGAGGTCCTGAGGGACACCCATGCCGGCTTGGTACAGCCGACCGATGTTATACATTGCCACCATGTTGCCGGCATCGGCCGCTTTGCCATACCATTTCATCGCCTCACTCAGATCTTGGGCCACTCCCTGGCCATTCTGATACAGCAACCCGAGATTGCGCATTGCTTCCGCGTTGCCCGCGGCCGCCGCTTTCAAAAAAGAATCTCTGGCAGTGCTGAAATCCCGCTGGTCGCGAGCGGTCACGCCATTCTTCTCGTAGGTCTCGGCGCGTTCCGTGAGTTGCTCGGGGTTAGGTGCTTCGGGAGCCTGCGGGCGGGCTGGGGCCGCAACCGTGTGCTCCGTCGTTTCTCGTGGCGGCTCTTTCGAAGGATTCTTTGCACGAACGGGCGGCGTAGCCGGTACCTTCGGCTGTGGACTAGCCACCACCGGGGGGCTGGGAGGAGTTTCCGGCCGCACCACCGATCGCGCCACCGAAACAGGAGCGCCACCGTCGCTCGAATGACTTCTCGAGCGAATCCCGACCGCGATCGCTCCGGCCACGGCCACCAGCAGCACAGCAGCCGCAATCCAGAACCGCGCGGGCGCTTTCGCCTGGCTCGGCGGCTGCACCACCTGAAACGCGCCGGCCAAAGCCGACAAAAATTCGGAACAGCTCGGATATCGTTTGTTCGGGTCTTTGTCCAGCGCTCGGGTAATACTGGCGCTCGCCTGCGCTGGTAAGCCAGGGCTAAATTCCGCAGGCGCCGGCGCCGGCTTGTCGCAGATCTGCCGGCAAAGAGAAACAATGCTATCCGAATCGAATGGCCTTCGCCCGGTGATGCATTCGAAGGCGGTGACTGCCAGCCCCCACTGGTCCGTCGCCGGCGTACAGAGTTTTCCCTCGATCTGTTCCGGAGCCATGTAGTGCAGGCTGCCGATCAACATGCCGGTTGCCGTGCGCGTAGCCGCCAGTACATCGACTTTGGCGATGCCGAAATCGGTGATCTTGGCCTTGCCATCCGGCTGCACCAGAATATTGGCGGGCTTGATATCGCGGTGGACCACTTTCTTGCTGTGCGCAAAATCCAGCGCCGCAGCGACATCGCGCAAGACATTCAGACGCTCGGGAATGGACAGTCTCTGATCGCGAACCAGGTTTCCCAGCGTCTGGCCCTCAATCAGCTCCATCGCGATGTAAGCCTGGCCTTCGAATTCCCCCTGATCGAAGACGGTTACGATCCCCGGATGGTGCAGCATCGCCACGGCTCGGGCTTCGTTTTCAAGCCGTCGATGCAGTTCGCGTTGCTCGGACGGATCGGCCGCGTCGTCGGTGCGAATCACCTTCACCGCCACCTCACGCATCAGCCGCGTATCGAAGGCACGATACACCACCGCCATCCCGCCCTTTCCGAGTTCACTAAGGATGTTGTAACGGCCAATGCTGGATAACACGGATTGTCTCCTGTCTGGAGATTGGACAAAACTCTATCTTACAGTTCGCCGCGGCGGTCAGCGTTGTGGGGTCAGCCCTGCCGGGCTGCCGCCTGGAGTTTGGACGCCGCAGACGACGCAAAGCGATCGGAAAGGCACCGCTCCCTGAGGGTCTCGGTAACTGCCTGCGCGTTAGCAAGCGGTTCTTGGGCTTTTTGCCGTGAGCTAGAACTCCACCCGAAATCCCACGCGCGCCTGGCGCGCCGCCTGAAGCGCCACCGGCAACCGCAAGTTAAACTCCGGCCCGCTCAGGTCGCTTTCCTGAATCCGGTGCCCCGCGTTCGTGACATTCATCAGGTCGGCAATGGCGGTAATCCGTCCAAAAGGTACGCGGAATTGTCGCCGCGCGCGCAGGTTCCAATTGGTCACGTGCTCGGCGCGGTTGCCGCCTTCCGGGCTTCCCCTGACCGTGGTTGCGACGAGGAACGGTCCCTGCGCCAGGCCGGTCACCAGCAATTGCCGCGCGAATACCAGTCCGTCCAGGTAATCCGCCACGGTTGCCAGCTCGACGCCTCCCCATGGCAGCCGGTACGCCGCCTGCACCTTGCCAACGTACGCGCGGTCGAAGAAGCTCCGGCCGGCATCGTGAATCGCCGTGTTGGGATCAAGCAGCAGCGCGCCGATCACACCGGGATCGTTGGCCCAGGGGCTGTCGCCGGGATTGGTGGGACCGTAGGTCTTCTCCGCCAGGAAGGACGCTCCGGCAGTCAGGCCGCGCCACTGGGTCCGCACCTCGGCCACAAACCCGGTTGTGCGCTCATTCAATCCGGATGGATTCGTCAGTAGATAGCGGTCCTGTCCGAGCGTGCCGGGGCTCTGTTGGTACACCGTTAATGTCTGGTCATCAGACGTCCCGGCCAGGCCATCGGGGCCCGGATCGTGAATCGCCACCGGAGTGAAGTCCTGTGGCGGCACGCCCACATCCAGCGCCGCGATGCGATTCTCATCGTCGCGGCGAAACAGGTGCATGCCGGCAGACATCGCGCGCCCCAGCGCAAGGTCTGCGCCTACGTGGAATTCGTCGGCGCAGGGCCGGTGCAGGGAAGGGGAAATCGCGGAGTAACGCCCGCCGAAACGCATCAACAATGGCCCCTGTTCAGCCGGTTCGAACCAACCGTCGTGATTGCTGTCGATCCACTGGTACGCGAGGCCGCTCAAGCCATTCGGATCGCCGAAATCGAGGTAGCGTCCGGCCAACGGAGCATATCGCCGCGCATATGCACCGCGCACCGTCAGCCCGTGCGAGTGCGGCACCTGCCACGCCAGCCCGGCGCGCGGCGAAAAGGTGTTCCACGCGATTAGCGTCCCGGATTGGCTTTGCACCGAGCCCCTCGAGAAATCGGCCAATCCACCCAAGTCAAACGACACGGTGCGCGCCAGCGTCATGTGGTCCGCGGCATAAACCGAGAACGACCGAATCACCTCAACCGTATCGAGCGGCGTGTTGAAGTCGATCACGTACGCCGGCGCCCCGTCCGCCGTGATCAGATTCATGTTCGAAGGAGCGCTAAAGCGATTGCGCGCCGACGATCGTCTCCCTCCCGCGGCGGCCACGATCTGGTGTTCGATCGGTCCGGTGCGCCGCGTTTCGGGCTGCCACGACGTTTCGATGTCGTGACGCGTCCGGATGGCCAGGTTTTGGAGCGGCGCCGCGCCCGTCACCATTCCATCCAGCAGTTCAATGCGGCTCTGTTGCGGCCCGGCCCCATGCGATGCGTCCAACCCGTCCTGGTGCGAAGTGGAGTAGCCGTAGCGTACTTGGAAGATGCCCACTTTCGAAGCCTGCGGCATCCGATGCGTCCAGCCGGCTTGGACCAAATCGAGGTGGTCCACCTCCGCTTCCCCAGGCAGCCCGCCGGGCAGAACGTACGATGGCGCGAGCCGGTCTCCGCTCAGCGCTTCAAACCCAGCGGGAACTCCCCAATCGGAGAGATCGACCCGTGAGCCGACGTATTCGGCTTCGAGTTGATCGGCGTCGCTGGCGCGAACCCGCCCGCGCGTGTTGGCGAAGAGCTGGCGGGCGCGTTGCTCATTTCCGGGCGCCGTGAGCGGAACGGTCTGCCCGGACCACTGGCCCGCTACCGAGCCAAACCAGTCGGCCCATTTCGCCAGCGGTCCGCCCACTTCCAGGCCGTCGCGCGTGAACCAATTAAACAGTTCCGGTTGCTCGACCAGTCCGCGGTCGGCCGGGGCCGGAAGATTGGATGAAGCGAAGCCCGATCCAGTATCCATGCTTGAAAGCGTGGCGTGCCACTGCGCGCCAGGCTCGGCCAAAAAGAATCCGGCTTCCGATCCGGGGCTGCGGCTCGTGGTTCCCGCGAATGCACCACGCATGACGATCTCATCCATCGCCTCAACATTCGGCAGGATCACGGGAATGCCCGGCTGGTACGAATCGGTCGCATCCATTCCCTGAAGCGTAAATTGAGTGCCAGTCCAGGAGCTTGCGCGCTGCGAAACGAGCGCCAGGCGATAGTCGCTGAGGCCTAGAAAATCCAGCGGCTCGGTAACCGTGGAGGGCTCGCGGCTCAGCAGGACACCGTGATAGCTAAGCGCGTCGGGGTAAGTCTGGCCCCGTGACACGTCGGCCCAAATTCCGGGCTGCGGTGGTTGGCTGCTAATCGCGGCCGTCAGATCCACGCGCGTGGTTTGGACCGGCGCCACGTACACCGAAACGCCCGCGAACTGGTATTGGCCATACGGAAGCGCAACCGTGAATGTGCCCCGGGAATCTGCCTGAAGGGTTGTGTGAAACCCGGCGCGGCCCGTAATCTCGATTGACTGGCCGGCTGCCGCGCGGCCCTCGACCATTCCGGTAGTCAACTGCGCCCAAGCCGTGAAAGGCATGAGCAGAATGACAGCCGCGAGTGCGCAACGTGGGGCAGACGATCGGTTTTTGTCGTCTGCCAACTTCGCAGGCCGCTGAAAAGCGACGTGGACAGACCCGACCCCAAACGGGGTCTGCGCCACTTCTCGCCTACTGCCGCAGCACCGCAAAACGGCTGATCGAATAGCCAAGCGCGCCCCCCATGAAAACGTCCGAGATGAAGTGCGCTGAAAGTGTAACTCGGGAGAAGCCGATGGCGCCCGCCAGGCCATAAGCCAGGAACGGAACCCAGCGATGGTTGCGGTACTGCCGCGCCACCACCGTCGCAACCGACATCGCCGCAATCGTGTGCCCTGAGGGGAAGCTGCCGCGGCCGCGCAGCGTGGAACCCGAACTTTCGAACCACGTATCGGAAAAATTCCCGTTTGGCGGAATCGCCGCCGGCCGCACACGCCGGTCGATGTCCTTGAAGACGGTAGTCACAATCTCGGCGTTGGCTACCGCTTCGCCCGCGAACAGAGCGGTCTTCTGCATTTTCGAGTTCTTGCGCGCGAGCCCCGTGAGATAGAGAGCCACCGGCGCGGCGATGATGCCGTAGGAAGCGTTGCTGCCGGTAAATACGTTGTTGAAGGAATGGAAGGTAGTGGTCCGCCGGAAATACGGAGCATCGCTCGGGTCTAGAGCCACCAGTCCGGCCGTGACCCCCACCACGGCTGCCGTCGGCAAGAAGACATTCGGCTGCCCGAGGTGCAAAGGAAACAGCCAGATCTTTTTTTGATCGCTGCCGATATTGGGAAGCAGCTGTTTCCACGAAACGGGCCGTTCCGTTTCCGGGTCCGAAGCGGGAACCGGTTGTTCCGATGTATCGGCAGGCTGGCCAACTGCCAGCACCGGCAGAAACAGCAAAAGCGGTGCAATTCTCATCTTCATCCTTACCACTCCAAACGCACCACGATTTGCATTTGCCGGGCGGGAGTGGAGGTGTGGCTGATCACGCCGGAAGACTCCACGCCCAGGATGCGATTGGGCAGAGCGAAATTTGTCTGGTTCAGAAAATTGAATGCTTCGATGCGCGTCTGGAGCCGCAGCCGTTCCCGCACAGCAAAGCTACGCGCCAGGGACACATCGGCCGTCGTCAGGCCGGGCCCGCGCAGAATGTCGAAGCCGGAATTGCCGTATTGGTAAATCGCAGGGACGGCAAACGCTCGATTGGGATCGGCCGGATTCAGGCTGCTATTGAACCATCCGAGATAGGAGCGCTGGTTCGACGGCAACGCTCCGTTCGCCATGCGATCCGGCAGTTGGTAGCCGCCGTCGTTCAAACTGTTAATGGCCAGTTGCGGCGTGAACGGCAGCCCACTCTGAGCCGTGACCACCGTAGCCACGCGCCAGTTGGCGAGCGCCGCGCCGAGCAGCCGCGAGCCGGCGCCTGTCTGGCCTTGAGAACGGAACGGCAGGTCGTAGGCCGCGGTTAATACCAGCCGATTGGCAATATCGAATGGCGAAGCCGAGCGGTTGCCGCGCAGATCGTAGATGTACTGCGGCGTCGATGGCCGGCTGTCCTGGCCGGTGCCGGGAGCCGTCGAATCGTCCAGTGACTTCGCATAGCGAAACGCCGCGAGCAGTTGCAAGCCCGGCGCCGGCCGCCCCGAAAGCTTCACCTCGCCGCCATAGTAAGTCGAACCGCCCGCGAAGCCCAGATATTCGGCGCGGGAATGATATGGCTCGTAGGGGTAGCGCGGCAAGTTATACGGCGTGGGTGCGGGGTACGGCTGGTTGGCATCGAAGGTCTCGTACAGGTGAATGCCCATTGAGCCCATGCCGGCCACTTCGAGTGTGAGCTGCGGCCGCAATCGCTGCTCGAGAAACAGCCCCCACTGGTCGGCGTATGGCGTGTAATCGCGCGGCTCAATCGCGTAGATGGAAGCATGGGCGGCATTGAGGCTGGCGCCGTCGAACTGCGTAAGCGCAACGGGTGCCGGCAACCCAGCGGCCAGGTTCGGCCCTACTTGAAATGTGCCGTTGATCAAATCGAAGCGCGACGCATATGGCGGGTTCTGCGCCAGCACGCCTTCCGCGATATACGAGCCCGTGTCATAGGCTTTGCTGAAGCCGCCGCGTAGGATGGTCGAGCCGTGCCCAAATACATCCAGAGCAAAACCAATCCTGGGGGCAACGGTCCGCTTATTGAACCCCAATCCGCCGTACGCGTTGACCCCGCCTCGCCCGGCAAATTGATCGAGCGCTGGAACGCTCCGGCTGTAGTTGAAGTTCACCATGTGGTTATCGGCTTCGGTAACCGGCGGGTCGAGCGAATAGCGCAGGCCGCCCTGAATCTGCAGCCTCTTGCCAATGCGGATTTCATCCTGCGCGAACGCCGCCCATTCCCGGCCGCGAAGCTGGAAGGGCGAGAGCGGAACATCGCGCATCACCTCCGTGGGGTAGCCCGTCAGCAGCGAGGCCATCGAATCGCCCGCCAGTCCTACGCCGGGCTGGCCGGTGTAATCGGGAGTGAACAGGAAAGTTCCGCGGCTGGTCCATTCCGGGGCGCTGCCATCCACCTGCCTGCGAATTGCCTGGCCGCCGAACTCGAAGCTGTGCCGCCCCGTTTTCCAAAGCACCGTGTCTTCGACCTGGTAGCTGGTCGTGCGCACCGAGGCCGGCGCCTGCTCGGCAGCGCCCAACTGGGTAAAGCCCAGAGGAGTTACCACCGGCATTCCCCCGTCGCTTAAGCCGGGGATTCCCAATGCGCTGGAAAAGTTCACGCCCGGGTCGAGCGGTTGCGCGTTCAGGTTCAGGCGGCTGGCACTCCCGCGCAGTTCATTGGTCAGTGCCGGATTCAGTTGCAGCGTATACGAAGCCGCGCCGCTCCATGCGCTCAATGAGGTATTCGCCGCGTCCGCATGCTGCGTGGAATCGCTCGCCACAAAAGGACCGGGCAGGGCACTGGGCGATTGCAGATTCTGGCGCTGGTAGCTGATGCGTGCGAAGAGGCTGCTTCGCGCCGAAACGATATCGTCCGTGCGCGCATTGAACCAACTGCCGTTTTGGATCTGGTCGGGGTTGAAGCGATAATTGTCGGCCACGCCAGGCAGGTTGGGGTCGGGGTAGATCCCGGCCAGGCGAAACCCCTGCGGCGAAAGTTCCGTCTGCGGAATTTGATTCCCGGCAAGCGCCTGGCGCGCAAAACGGTTGTCGCCAATCGGCGTCAGCGAAAGCGGATCATAGATCGTGGTCGCGCCGAAATTGCCGGCTTTCTGCGCTACCGTCGGAACCGTTGACATCACCGTGAGACCGTCGCGCCCCCGCAAGGCTTCCGCATCCACATAAAAAAACCAGGAGTTCTTGCGGATCGGCCCGCCCAGGCTCCCGCCAAACTGGTTTTGCGTTAGGCCGGGTTTATGGGTTCCATCGAAGAAGTTGCGCGCGTCGAGCGCCGAGTTCCGCAGATCGTCGAAAGCGCTCCCGTGGAACTGGCCCGATCCCGCGCGAGTTTGCACATCGATGCTGCCGCCGGCGGCATGACCCAATGCCGGCGGGATGTAGACCTCGGACAGGCTCACCGATTGAATCGCCTCGGCTGGGGGCATGAGCACGGCGCCGCGGAGCCAGTTTTCGTTGTTATCCACGCCGTCGATTTGGAAGTTGTTGTCCTGCCCGCGCTGGCCCAGCGCATTGAAACTCGCATTCCCGCGCGGCGAGTACGGGGTGTATCCCTCGATGTTGCCGCCTTCCTGCCCGCGCGTCACTTCGGAGCCTGCCGGCATCACGTCGAGGTAATTCCCGCTGTTCGGGAGCGCCGCCGGCGCGTCCTTGGTCTCGAAGACATCCCAGCCCGAGGGCAGGTTCACCGGCAGGTTGACGCTCTCCCCCTCGCGGACGTCCGTGACGACGGTGGCAGATGCGCCGCTGCGAGCCGACCGCGCCACCACCACATACGATCCCGCCGGCAAATTGAGCGCGTGGTATTTCCCCTGTTGATCGGCCACTACCTCCCGGCGGAATCGGCTGTCCTTGCGGACCACCGCCACGTGCGCTTCAGCCGCCGGCACGCCGGTCTCCTCGACCACGGCGCCCTGAATGTCCCCGAAACCCTCGGAGGCGCGCATCGGCAGGCACAGCGCGAACAAAGCGAGCGCTCGAACCCATCGTCCACTGGTCCGGCTACGGGAGGGCAGCATACCGAATGATGATGGTTTCACCGCTGGACGAAGATGCGCAACGTGGCCCTTAGAGTATCCCCTTTCACATCTAGAGTAAATAACTATCGAAATACTCTCGCGTTAAAATCGGAGCACACCTCGTGCGAATTACCGTCTCGAAAGAGAATTACCTCAAGACCATCGCAGAAGCGGAGTCCGAGGGAGAAGATGTCAAAGCTGTAACCCTGACTCGCTGGCTGCATGTTTCCGCGCCGGCCGTCACCATGGCGGTAAAGCGCCTCAAACGCGATTCCCTCATCCGTGTTGCCAAGGCTGGTCAGATCACCCTGACTCCCGCCGGCCGCGCCATCGCCAACCGGGTTCTTCACCGGCACTACCTTTTGGAACGCATGCTTTCGGAAATCTTCGGCCTGGAGTGGTACAAGGTCCACGACGAGGCCGAGCACCTGGAGCACGCCATCTCGGCGGATTTTGAGCGCAAGCTGGCCGAACGGCTCGGCAGCGGCAGACCCTGCCCCCACGGCAATATCGTCGGCAGCGATTCGCCGCGCGCCCGCCGCCGGCGAGGCCTGAAACCACTCGAGGAAGCGACCAGTCAAGAACGGGTCGTGGTGGTTAGCGTTTTCGAACGCGACCGAAAGCTCCTGGAATACCTGGAGAACATCGGCGTTCGCCCGGGAGCGGTGTTGCGAATCGCAGCAGCGCAGTCGGCCATCGTCCTCGACATGGGTGGAGGACGGCCCGTCCGAATGTCGCGTAATGCTGCATCCAAGGTATGGGTTAAGTCGGCCTAACCCATTGAATTAGTACCGCTTGCGGTACTTTTGAAAGCGTTCTTTATTGAAGTAGTAGGTGGTCGCTCCGTATAATCCAAGCGAGCCTAGAAGAGTTCGTTTTTTTCCAGGCAGGAGGCTCAAGGGTGATGGGTCGACTACTTTATACATTAATTCGGGTTGCGGGCTTGCTTTCAGTGGGCGCGTTGCTGCTGAATGCCAACACCATCGACCCTCAATGCAGCTCTCCGTCAACCGATATGGTGGCGATGAGCGGGTCGAGCACGACCTTCTGCGTCTCCGACTACGGCTGGAGCAATGGCTGGTTTGCTACAGGCGCCCCGGGCGACTATCCGGCGAATACCTCATCGAACCTCTTGGCCGATAACGCGCAAGCCGTAAGCTACACCCTGGGCGGCACCACTTACACCAACTGGATTTCCCCGTACGCGGACGGCAAACACACCAACAGCGATTTCACCATCGTTACCCCGGTGACAGTTTCCAACGGAGTGGCGACATCCGTGATTACCGATGGACGCGTGGATGTCACCGTTACGTCCACCGTGGTCAATAATAATCTGCAGCAGACGTTCAAGATCACGAACCTGACGAATCAAACCCTTACGAATATCAACTTCTTTGATTACTTCAACTATTTCCCGTATGGGGCAGGTAATCCGACGTTAGGGACGCTCACCTATAACCCGGTTCAAACCGTCGAAGGCAATTGGGTTTATGGATTGTGGGCGAGTGGCACCTGGGGCAGTTCCGGTTTCATCCGCGACGGCGGCATTTGCGGCGGCATTGGCACCTCCGGCTGCACCACTCCCACCGGGCACGAGATCGGCACTCCGAATTCTGTTTTCCAGGATGTTGGCCTGGGTGCAACGCTCAACGGGAGCAACTCCGGATCGAACGACGTTGCCGGTGCGCTGTCTTGGGATGCCAGCGGTTTGAGCCTTGGAAACGGTGCGAGCCAATCCTTTACTATCGAGCTGGTTCCCGAGCCGGAGACGATCGCGTTGCTGTTGATCGGCCTTGCCGGTATTTACGTCGGACGCCGCAAGTTCTAAATCAGGTTTTTCCCCGCGTCATTTTCCGTGCGCCTGCACTGTGGTTCCGGACACAGTGCGGGCCTAACCCCCCGGTGATTTACTCTTCGCGATTCGCTAGGCTCATAAGTAGACCAGTCCTCTTGTAGTCGACCCGACGAGCTGGCCTCAGTCTCATGCCGGGAACACCGTTGCCGGGCGGATGTTCCAATCTCAACTTTGGAGGATTCATCATGGGCAATGGGAGCCGACAGATTCCGTCTCGGAGAGTGGAAGACGTGTTGATTTACCTTCCCCGCAAGACGGTCACGGATTATCCGCGGGGGCAAATGATATTTATGGAGAACCAGCCCTCGCGCGAGCTGTACCTGGTGATCAAAGGCCGCGTCAAAGTAATCATTCCTCTGCAAGACGGGGCTCAGACCCTGGTCGATGTTTTCGCCACCGATGACTTTTTCGGAGAGAGCGCCCTGCTGGGCAACCTGCGGCATACCGAGCGCGCCATCACCTTAGACAATGTGAGCGTTATGTCCTGGGCCACTTCCGAGATTGAGGCGCAAGTGGAACGCGAGCCACGGCTCGGCATCGCCCTGCTGCAGATGCTGGTCCGGCGCGCGCTCGAACACCAGGACCGTCTCCAGAACTTCGCTCTGGATAAAACACCCGAACGCGTGGTCCGCGCGGTGCTCCGCTTTGCCGACCGAACCGGCACGCGCACCGAGGATGGTTCCTTGGCGATGCCGCCGTTGACACACCAACTGCTTTCCGAATATGTGGGTACCTCGCGCGAGATCGTGACCTTTCACATGAATCAGTTGCGCCAGCGGGGCTTGCTGCAGTACACGCGCCGGGGGATGCGGGTATATCCCCAAGCTCTCCGGGACCACCTGGAGTTGCGAATGCACGGCGAGGCTCCGCAAACCACATGAGTTTTTCGCCTATCGAAGTCGAAAAGCACCGCTTACTGGCGTGCGCTGCCCGGTAACTACCTGTGAACACGATGGCGCGTTTCCGAGCCGCGCGCGTTAGCAGGTTCTTGGGCTTTTTCACCAGCCTGCTCGTGTTCTGAGTCACAAATTCACAGAATAAGTCCCGGATATGTGGCGCCAGGCCTGCCGCCGCGCTTCCGCGCGGCGCAGTGTGGCCCGCAACCCGCGAACGCGCTTCCCAACCGGAGACGCCGCCCGGAAGGCCTGGCCCCACGCGGGCACTGACTGTGTCAACGAACTTCTGACTCACAACACTATACTTTGGCAAACATATCGGTCGTCATCTAAATTCAGGCTATTCCACCCGCAGGGCTGGGTTAGAGTGTGGTTGAAATCCCCGGATTTAGAGGCAGATATGAAGCACTTTCCTTTGATCTTGGTCCTTTCGCTGGTCTATCCGGTGGCTCGCGCTGAATCGGCGGAAACCGGCGAAGCCTCTCGTGTGGTGGAGTCCTCCGAATCGGGGACCGCGGTGGTCATGCTGCCGGGCCCCCGCCCGGCCGCCAAACCCACGAGTGTGGCGCCCAAGTCTGCTGCGGAGCCAGCGCCCAAGCCGGAAGAGACGAAAATAGCCGACGCCAGGTCACCCGAGGCGAAACGAGCTGAGCCAGCCAAGCCTGCCGCCGAAAGTTCCGTCTATTTTCCCAAGCTGATTGGACTCTGGAAACTGGCGGATGCGCGCCGTACCCTCGGGGAGCCCATCCGCCAGCGCCCCTCCCTAGACGCCGACAAGAATGTAAACGGCCAAATCTACGCCTTCCCGGACCCCAGCAACCACTACAAAGAGGTTGAACTCGAGTTCGCGCAGGACAACGGCATGCTGCGAGCCGTGTTTATCTATCCGGCGCAAATGACCTGGAACGACTGCCGGCGGCTTTGGGGTGTAAATGTCAACGCAACCCAAGCCGGTAAGGGCCGCACCTTCTACTCCTATAACAACCGCCACCTGGACGTTTTGGTGGACACTGATGGAAAAGTGATCAGTCTCGGGTTGTACTAGGCCTTTAGGGATACGGCGGCGACCACAAAGATTAAATAATCGAAACCAACCGTTCGTCCGATACGTTCAACGGGTGGGAAGAGCGAACGCGCCCGCTATGGCGTATAGTGTAGAGAGACAGGAGTGGCTTGGATGACCCGCCGTTTTGTAGTTCCCTTGGCCGTTCTGGTAGCCTTCGGCCTCATGGGTGGTGGAGGGCTGCTTTCCGCTAGCGACAAGAAGGACGATCCCGAAGAGATCGGAAATCGTGATGTGGGAAAGGGCGTGAATTTCTACTCGTTGGAGAAAGAGATCGCGCTCGGCAAACAGTTGGCCCAGGAAGTAGAGCGGCAGGCGAAAATCGTCGATGACCCGGTCATTGCCGAATACGTCAACCGCGTGGGCCAAAATATCGTTCGAAACTCCGACGCCAAGGTGCCGTTCACGATCAAAGTGTTGGACACCGAAGAAGTGAACGCCTTTGCGTTGCCCGGCGGTTTCTTCTTTGTCAACACGGGCCTGATCCTGAAAGCCGACAGCGAATCCGAACTGGCGGGAGTGATGGCGCACGAAATCGCGCATGTCGCGGCGCGCCACGGTACCAAGCAGGCCACTCGCGGTGAGATGGCGCAAATCGCCATGATTGCCGCGTCCATCGCCATCCCCTACGGCTGGACCGGCTACGCCATCCGGCAGGGCGCCGGAATGGCGATCCCGATCGGCTTCCTGCAGTTCTCACGCGGGTTCGAGAGAGAAGCCGATTACCTGGGTCTGCAGTACCTCTACAAGACCGGTTACGATCCCACCTCCTTCGTGGACTTTTTCGAGAAAATCCAGTCCATGGAAAAGAAGAAGCCGGGCTCGGTTTCGAAGGTCTTCTCCACCCACCCCATGACGGATGATCGGATCAAAGCCGCGCAAGAAGAAATTCAGAAAATCCTGGTGGCCAAGCCGGAATACGTGGTCAACACTTCCGAGTTCAACGATGTGAAGGCTCGCCTGGCGATGCTGCACAATCGCAAGAAAACGGATACCGAAGATCCGAACCGGCCGCGGTTGCGCCGCGCTCCCGGAACCGGCACGGGCCCGGTGGATGGAAACACTACCGACGACGGACAGAAGCCGGACCAGGATGAACGTCCCACGCTGAAACGGCGCGATCAATAGGTCTCAGACCTGCACAACGAATCACCGTGGAGACGCCGAGACACAGAGGAATGCGAGAACTGTTTCCCTCTGCGCCCGCGGCCTGCTCGGCGCTTGCTTAACGCGCGCGGCTCGGAAACGCGGCATCGAGTTCACAGGCAGTTACCGAGCCGCGACCGTTAAAGAGCGGAGGCTTGGCGGGCTTTTTCAGCAGCCTGCTGGCTCTTTGCTTTTCTCTGCGGCTTGGCGTTTGGTCCCTCAAGAGAATCCAGCCACAACTAAGACCGCCAGAATCTTTTGATGTGCGATTCTGTTTCGCTCCCGCCTGCCAGGGCGTATAGTATGAAACAGACGGGAGTTTTCCTCCATGCGGCGCCATTTCGCAGCCCCCCTTCTTGTTCTCACAGCCTTTGGCTGGTTGGCTGTAGGGCTGGCAGCCAAAGACAAGAAGGACGATCCCGACGAAATCGGAAATCGTGATGTGGGAAAGGGCGTAAATTTCTATTCGCTCGAGAAGGAAATTGCGCTCGGCAAGCAGTTGGCTCAGGAAGTGGAGCGGCAGGCGAAAATCATTGATGACGCGGTCATCTCCGAATACATCAACCGCGTCGGTCAGAACCTTGTCCGCAACTCCGACGCCAAAGTGCCCTTCACCATCAAAGTGCTGGAGACGGAGGAAGTCAACGCGTTTGCGTTGCCCGGCGGTTTCTTCTTCGTGAACACGGGGCTGATCCTCAAGGCCGACAGCGAATCGGAGCTGGCAGGTGTGATGGCTCACGAGATCGCGCATGTCGCAGCACGCCACGGCACCAAGCAGGCGACGCGCGGCGAAATGTTCAACATCGCTTCGATCCCGCTCATCTTCATGGGCGGCTGGGCTGGTTACGCGATCCGGCAAGGAATGGGAGTGGCGATTCCGATGGGCTTCCTGAGCTTCTCGCGCGGGTTCGAAAAAGAAGCCGATTACCTGGGTCTGCAGTATCTGTACAAGACCGGCTACGATCCCACCTCCTTCGTGGACTTCTTCGAGAAGATCCAATCGATGGAGAAGAAGAAGCCGGGAACAGTCGCGAAAGTCTTTTCAACGCATCCGATGACGGATGATCGGATTAGGGCTGCCCAGGCGGAAATCCAGAAAATCCTGGCTGCCAAGCCGGAGTACGTGGTCAACACGTCTGAATTTAACGACGTGAAGGCCCGTCTGGCGATGCTGCACAATCGCAAAAAGACGGATGGCGAAGATCCGAACCGGCCGCGCCTGCGCCGCGCTCCTGGCAGTGGCACGGGTCCGGTGGATGGGACCACCACCGGCGACGGCCAGAAGCCGGATCAGGATGACCGTCCCACTCTGAAGCGGCGCGATCCGTAAGCGTCTCGATTACGCTCTACCCCGCAGCCTATCGATTTTGCGTCGATCCCGCTTGGATGGCTTGCTGTCGCGGAACCCTTCGAACTGCTGCATCACCTTCCGCTCTTCCGCCAACTTGAGACGCAGCTCCCGGCTCGATTCGGTCTCGCGGTAGAGCGTTTGCGCCACGGCGGCCGGACCCCGCATCTCGCTTAGAAGCAGCACCTCCAACTCGAAATCGCCGCTGTCGTTCTTCACCCGCAACCGGTCGCCTGGGTGCACCTCGCGCGCAGGCTTAGCAGGCTGCCCATTGGATTGGATTCTGCCCAGTTCGCAAGCGTGCGCGGCCAGAGAACGCGATTTGAAGAATCGCGCGGCCCAGAGCCACTTGTCCATGCGCACGCCGGTCATGATTGTATTCTCGCGCGTCCGCTGCGGAAGGGCTCCGCCGATGTTCGACTTCAGCGAAGCCCGCCGCGCTGGCAATCGGCATCCTCGCGGAGTTTTCCGGCCGCGAGCGCACGGAAGAATAGCCTTCGTTGATGTGTATAATAAGTTGTTAGGATACACATCCATGCGGACCAACATCGTGATCGACGATACGCTGATGCGGGAAACGCTTCGCGCCACCGGTCTGAAGACCAAGCGCGAAGTTGTGGACGAAGCTCTCCGGACACTCCTTCGGCTTAGGAGGCAAGGAGACATTCGCCGGCTCCGCGGCAAACTGCATTGGACCGGCGATCTCCACCGAATGCGGAGCGACAATTGATTCTGGTCGATTCCAGCGTGTGGATCGACTACTTCAATGGGGTAATCGCTCCGCAGACTGAGAAACTCGATGCTCTGTTAGGCCGCGAGCTCTTGGCTATCGGGGATTTGATTTTGACGGAAGTCCTGCAGGGCTTCCGTGACGAGCGAGACTTCAACGAAGCGCGCGAACTACTCACCTCGTTACTCGTCGTCCAATTGGGAGGTCAGGAGATCGCGATTCAAGCGGCCAAAAATTTTCGCGCGCTGCGCAAGTCCGGAGTTACGGCGCGAAAAACCATTGATACCGTAATCGCAACCCGGTGCATCGAAGACGGGTACCAGTTGTTGCACAATGAGAAGGACTTCGACGCCTTCCGAACGCACCTTGGCCTGCGCGTCGTTCTCTGATCCTACTTCACAAATCCGAGTTGCTTGAGCGTCGCGCCCGGCTCCGGCCCGTCGAAATTGGTGAGCGGCATGACTTCGCGTCCGTTCTCCAGGGCAACCCCGGCGGGTGTGCTCACGTAGGGAAAAAGCTGCTTCAACGGCTGAAGGTCGTTGGTGACCACGGCCTTCAGCTTGGTGTCTTCCAGGAAGCCGGCGGCGAATTGCGGCTGCTGGATCGGAATCGCCACCACGCGTGTGTCCGACCAATCGTAGTGCGACATGCGCTTGGCGGCATCTAAACAATGCAGGCACTCCGGGTCGAAGAAGAAGAGGAAGATCTTGCCGTGCTGCAAGGAGTACGGCTGGCCCGCGACGGTTACCGTATCGGGCGCTTTCGTTCCGGTCTGCCGGGCCGCTTCGACCCCGTACGAGACGCCCGCAAACACGGCCACCGCTCCCAGAACCATCAAGGCCGTACGGATTCCACTGGCCGGTTTGGACCACACGCCTGCGAAAACCGACATCAGCAGTAAAGCGCCGTCGCCCACGAAAAACCACGGCCCCACAACTCGCTTCACAAATGGGAAACAACTGCATTCCGCGCCGTGAAGGGTGCCGTAGTTGATAGCGAAGTACCCCATAAACCCGATCAGCAGGAACCCGGTGAGGATAGCGCCCCAGCGGCGGAATTTGGGTATCAGAACGAGAACCGCGCCCACCGTCTCGGCGATTCCGAATGCCAATGCAACTGGCAGGCTGAGCGATTGCGGAACGAGGAGCTCATTGATGCGAACCGCCCAGCCGGGCGCGTCCGTGATCTTCCAAACGCCCGCGACGAAGAACAGGATCGCCAGCACCACCGCCGATATCCAGCTGACCCCAGTCTTCCAGCCCGGCAGCGCAAGCGGGAAAGGCCCCGAGTGCGCGTGTGCCATACTGTCGTTCATGGACCCCATTTTAGCCCTTTCGCCGGGGGTATAGGGAACGGGCCAAAACATCTTCCTTGTAATATGATTTCGTTTGCGCTGATTCTGCTGGCCGCCTCGTCGCACGTCGAGCTGGTGAACGAAGTGTTCCCCCTGCCGCCGGGCGAGCACCGTTTCATCGAATTGGGCTTAAAGCAGAAGCCCGCCATGGTCGCCGCCGATTTCGAAGCCGAATCCGCAGGGGCGCAAGTCCGGCTCGCGCTCACTCGCCGCGGAGATCTTACCCGATCGCGGGACGATCTCCCGGTGATCGCGGCCACCAATCAGGGCGCCTCTGGCCGCATACGCTACCGCGTGAGAATGCCCGGCGATTATGTGGTGATGATCGAGAACCGCAGCGCCCATGCTGCCGCCGAAGCTCGCCTTCGCATCGCCCTCGATTTCGACATGCAGCCCGGCCCCGATGTAACGCGCCTGTCGCCCATGCGGCAGTTTGTAGTGATTGCGGTTAGCTTCGCAGTGTTTTTCGCAATCGTGAGCTATTCGGCGCGGCGCCTGCTCCGCGGCATCAGGCATTGAAGGCCTGGCGCGCCGCTGCCCGAGTGCGGCGGATATCTTCTTCCGTGTGCGCCGCCGAAACGAAGGCCGCTTCAAACTGCGAAGGCGCCAGATAGATGCCTTGCTCCAGCATGGCGCGGAAAAACCGGCCGAAACGCGCGGTATCGGAGCGCTTCGCCGATTCATAATCGGTCACCGGGCCTTCCGTAAAGAAGAACGTGAACATCGACCCCACGCGGTTCACCGTGACGCCCTGCGGCGGATCGGCGCACAGCTCGGCCGCGCGCGCTTCCAGGTAGTTGTACGTTTCGGGATGAGCCTTCAGGTGGCGCAACATCGCCAGGCCCGCCGCTACCGCCAACGGATTACCCGAAAGCGTGCCCGCCTGGTAGACCGGCCCCGCCGGCGCCACCTTGCTCATGATGTCGCGCCGCCCTCCATACGCCCCGACCGGCAGGCCGCCGCCGATCACTTTGCCGAGCGTCGTCAGGTCGGGCCGGATCCCGAAACGTTGTTGCGCGCCGCCATGGGCCACGCGGAAGCCCGTCATCACTTCGTCGAAGATTAATAGCGCGCCGTGGCGGGCGGTGATCTCGCCGAGTGCCTCCAGGAACCCGGGCAGGGGAGGCACGCACCCCATGTTGCCCACCACCGGTTCGACGATGACCGCGGCGATGCGTGCGCCCTGTTGGCGGAACGCGGCTTCGACGGCATCCGTCGAGTTGTAGGGCAGGGCAATGGTGGTATCGCAGAAAGCCCTCGGGACGCCCTGTGTATCGGCAATTCCCAACGTCGCCAGACCCGAGCCGGCCTTCACCAGCAGCGAATCGACATGCCCGTGATAGCAGCCTTCAAACTTGACGATCAGGTCGCGTCCCGTAAACCCGCGCGCCAGGCGGATCGCGGACATGGTGGCTTCCGTGCCCGAGTTGACCAGCCGCACCATTTCGATGGACGGTACGGCGTCGCAGATGGCCGCCGCCAGTTCGACCTCCTGCTCGGTAGGCGCGCCGAAACTGGTGCCGATCGCGAGGGCCTTTTCGAGCGCGTCCAGAATCGCCGGGTGCCGGTGGCCCAACAGCAAAGGACCCCACGAGCCCACATAGTCGATATACTCGTTGCCATCGGCATCGAAGATGTGCGAGCCCTCGCCGCGCGCGAGGAACAGCGGATTGCCGCCCACGCTGCGAAACGCCCGCACCGGAGAGTTGACGCCGCCGGGGATGATCTGTTGCGCGCGCCGAAAGAGCGCTGCCGACTTCGAATGCTTCATGCTGATGGAAGCCATTAACGAGGCTTAGTGTGCCGATTCCAACCGCTCCCTTTGGTCGCGGCTCTGTAACGCGCCTCATACCGAGCCGCGACCAAAGGGAGCGGCTGGTAAGCCGTGAGGGAACGCGGGGCGCCACATCGGTCAAGGAATTTCCGGATCACGATCCTGTTTTGCATCGAGTCGTCCCTCGAGATGTCTAGCCCGCCTTGCGCGGAACCAGGCGGCTGAATCCGAAGCTCATGGCAATCTCGTAGATGCTGCCGTTCAGGTTCTGGATCAGCCGTTGTTTCAATTCCCGATACGATTGCCTCCCGGCGAACAGGTCCTGCATGACGGACGAAAAGCGCGGGCTCCGCCGGGTGAACTGCACCATGCGCGACGGCACCGAACCGAACAGGAATTTTCCCATATAGAAACGCTTGGCCAGCCGCGAGCCGAATTCCAGGTCGGACGTGATATCGCGCTGCAGTTCCAGCCGATACTGGTTAATCTTCTCCGCCAGGCCGCTGACTTCCGATAGCAGCGCCCGTGCCGCCAGGTCGGCCGAGCGAATCGCGTAATACAGGCCTTCGCCCGTGATCGGGTCCACCAGCCCCGCCGCATCGCCCACAGCCATCCAGCCCTCCCCGGCGACGCGATTGTTCTTCCAGGCCCCCACCCCCAATGAAGGCAGCAGATGGCTGTAGAACTTGCCGTTCTGATACGAGAGGCCGCGCTCGCGCATGAACTGTTCCAGGCGCTTGCGCAACGAACTGGCGGGCTCGCCCTTGCCGGCAATCCCCACCGAAAGATGGCCGCAGCGCGGGAAGATCCAAATGTAACCTTCGAGATGCGGCAGGAATTGAATATCGATATTGGGCTGATCGCCGGGCACGTAATACCCGAGCGCGGAAACCATATCGCCCACTCCCAGTTGCGTGGCTACGTTGCGCAGCGGATTGCGCGCGCCGGTCGCCACAATGCAGAAATCGGCTTCGGCGATCCCGCTGGTAGTGCGCAGCTTCCAACGCGAGCCCTTCCGGCTGATTTCCGATACGCGCGTTTTTTCAATCTGCGCGCCCGCCCGTTCGGCCCGTTCGAGCAGCAGCCGGTTCAGATCGAAGCGCGAGTAAATCACCACCGGATCCGTAAGCTTCAGGGTGACCGGTTTGGATTTGGGAGCCGCGAGCACGGTGTCGGTGACGAACCGCTTCGGCGTCGCATTCTCGACGAGAAACGGATATTGGCTGTAGGCCTTGTGCGTGAGCCCGCCGCCGCACGGTTTCTCCCAAGCGAGTTTCTCATCGAATAACAGCACGTCGAGCCCCGCTGAGGCCAGCCGCTCGGCGGCAAACGCCCCCGCCGGCCCTCCGCCCAATATGGCCACCTGTTTCATTTTTGTTTGGCGGGTGGAAGATCCTCGGGCGAGGGCATGGCGCCATGCGGATTGCCGCCGGTGCCCGGCATCACACCTCCACCGCCGTGCGGGTTCTGCGTGCCCGGCGGCACGCTGCCGCTATGGCCGGAATCCTGCGTATTCACCACCGTCCAACGGCCGCCCGACTGCTCCATCTGGTACCGCAGCGTCATGCCTTGTGCCGTGGCCACGCCTTTCGGCTTGAACACCACGGTCACGTCGGCCTTGTCGCCATGGTATTGCACCGACGGGATGTCAATGTCCATATTGGCCACATTCAGGCTGCGCCCCGACAGGTGATCCACCACCCCCTGCCGGATCGCATTGATGTCTTGGTTCCCGCGGTTGCAGGCGGTAAGAGCCAGAAAAAGTGCCAGCACCAGGCCAGTTCGCACAAATCGATTATAACTTCGAGCGGTCGCTCGCCGTTTACGGATGCGGCTCGGGTTCCGGTGTCGGATTGAAATCGAAGAGATCGGTATTGGTGCGCACCTGAAGATGGCCCGCGCCTACGGGCTTGCCATCGGTCACCAGAAAAATCGCTCCGTCCGTGGTTTCGCCCGGCATGAGCTTGGTTTGCACCAACGCCACTGCCGATGCCGTTGCCGCGGCGCGCAGCCGCGAGCTGCCAAAGGCGAGCGCCGCCTGCCGCCGCGCCTCAAACCCGTTGGTCGACTTCATGTGCGGTATCCCATACAGCGCGGCTTCATACGTGTTCACCAGCTTAATCACATCGCCGCCGGTTCCCTTTTGCATCAGCATGTTCACCACTGCATTCGCCGGAGTCGCCTCGATTACTTCGCCGTCATTCCTGAGATAATAGAAGTCTTCGGGTTTGATGACATAAGGGCCCGCCGAACCGTTAGAGACCGCAATTTGAAGAATGGCGTATTCGCGCACGCGAACGGGGAGTGGCGCGAACATCACGGTGACGCCGCTGCGAGTCAGCGTTTGGTATTTCAGGCCATGCGATTCGAATTCGATGACTTGCGCCGTCGCCGAACGGTAGAGCAGGCAAACCAGTAGCGCTCCCGCACACCAAAGCCTGCTCATGCAACTATCTTACGATACGCCACTTGGCCAAATGAAAGCGTATGACGAAAAGTTTGATGCGACGATGCGCGCGGAACCGCCGGGCTTGGGTGTGATAAGGGCTGAACCGATGTGGAGACTGATCGTTCGATCCATCCTGGTGCAGGCCCTCGTGCTGCTACTGCCTTTCATCGCCGCTGGCACCCTAACCTGGGTTCGAGGCTGGTGCTGGCTCGGCTTTCAGATTCTCACCCTTACAGTCAGCGTGGCGTTGATGCGTTTGAAGAACCCCACTCTGCTCAGGGCGCGCATGGAGCACGCACGGCCTCTCGAAGGATTCGACCGCGTCTTCAGCCAGGTTTACTTGTGGTCGATGGCAGGGTTGTTGGTGGTCGCGGGCATGGACAGGCGCCGGGAGTGGTCGCACTTGTCCTGGGATTGGTTCTATCCCGGAATCGTGCTCGGGTGCCTGGGAGTGATCCCCATCCTGGCGGCTTCCTCGATCAACCCCTACCTGGAAGGCTTCGTCCGCATTCAGTCCGATCGCGGCCACCAGGTGATTACGTCGGGCGTTTACTCCATTGTTCGTCACCCCATGTACACCGGCTTGATACTGGTGATCCTGTCTTGGCCGCTCGTGTTAGGGTCTCGATGGGCTTTGGTTCCCGCGGTCCTTGCTGCGCTCGCCTACCCGTTTCGCGCGGTTCACGAGGAGCGGGTCCTGCGCGAACGCCTCCCGGGGTACAAAGAATACATGCAGCGCACGCCCTACCGCCTGGTTCCCGGCCTGTGGTAAGCGGCGACGCCCGGATCAAATGCGCCAATCGGGCGTAGCCACATAGGAGCGGTCGATCGCAGCCACATTCTGCGTGCCGCAATTTCCCATCACCAGCTTCAACTCCGCTTGCAGAATTTCGAGGACGCGGTCGACGCCCGCCTGGCCGAACGCTCCCAGCCCCCACAGCATCGGCCGCCCGATGCCCACCGCTTTGGCCCCGAGCGCCAGCGCCTTGAACACATCCGTCCCGCGCCGCACCCCTCCATCCACGAACACGGGGATCCGGTTGCCCACCGCGTTGACCACTTCCGGTAAAGCTTCAATCGTGGCACGCAACGTTTCCGTCGATCGGCCCCCGTGGTTCGAAACCAGGATGCCGTCGATCCCGTGCTCCAGGCAAAGCCGCGCGTCCTCGCCCGTATCGATCCCTTTGATAAACAGCTTCACGTTCGTCGCCCTGCGCAGCCGATCGACAAACTCCCAGGTCATGGCCGGATTCTGCAACCCCACGCCGGTCACATCGATTCCGTCGTACATCTTCCGCTCGCGAATCGAGGGCGCCGTGCCGCCGTCGTGGCAGGTGCCGCACTGCTTCAGATCTTTCGGCCGCATGCGCAGGAAGGTTTCACTGTTCCGTCCGGTGGTGTTGTCCACGGTCAGCGCGATCACGGGACAGCCCGCCGTTTCCACGCGCCGCACGATCTTTTCGCAGACCTCCCACTTGGTGGGCGCGTAGAGCTGATACCAGACCGGACGCCCATGCGCGTCGTTCACCTCTTCCACGCCCGTCGAGGTGGCCGTGGACAGAAACTGCATGGTTCCGCGCGCCTTCGTGGCGCGTGCCACACCGAGTTCGCCATCCGCATGCATCGACTTCTCGGCCCCGGTCGGGCAGGTGAAGATGGGGCTGTTGTACACCGTCCCGAACAGGTCGGTGCGCATATCGACTTTAGTCGCATCCCGCAGCCGCCGCGGCCGCAACTGTACGTGACGGTAGCCTTCCCGGTTGGCGCGGATCGTCAAATCGTCATCCACACCGCTCGCCATGTACGCCCAATGCCCCGGCATCACCCTGCGGTGTGCCGCTTCCTCGAAATCCATCACGCTGAGCGCTTCTTTCGGATCGCTGATGACTTCCGCGACCTCCGGTGCCTGCTTCTGCGCGAAGGCACGAATACCGCCGAGCGCCGCGACGTAAGGACTGCCGGCGAGGAATCTAAGAAACGCTCGGCGATGATGATGCAGGGAAGGGGCGGTCATGGCCGTTCATCTTACCGCATGTGGGGCCAGCCCTTCTGGGCTGCCGCCGGGCTTCTGCCCGGCGCCTGGAGTCTGGACACTCCCCACGGGGCCTCCAGGCCTGCGTGGCGCAGACCGTCGCTTTTCAGCGGTCTGCGATCGGACAGACGACGCAAAGCGATTCGCAAAGGCCACCGCTCCCTCTGGTCGCGGCTCGGCATGCGTTCCGTTTCCGAGCCGCGACCAAAGGGAGCGGTGGTTTCTCCAGTACAGGCCTTCGTCCCGCTACCGTCGCCACGCGCTGATATGCACCCGCGCCGGCAACTGCGCGTGCCCCAAATCCAGATCGTCCCGCACAATCGGAATCACCACCTCAGCCGCATTCGCCGCCGACGGATAATTCTGACTAAACGAAACGCGCACCGAGCGGGGTGGAGCCCCGTCCACAGAAACCATCCTCGTCACGTCGGCAAACGACCGCAGCAGTTTCGCCCGCGGTGCATCATCCGAAGTCAGCAGCGCCTCCCGCATCACGCGCTCCCCGGAAGCGTAGGTCAGCACCCCGACCACATTGGGCTGCTTCAACCGCGCGTCGGCGATATCGTCCGCCGGCACCTCCAGCCCCACGTATCTTGTCTGAACCGTCTCGCGAGAGATCGAAAACCTCACCAGCGGAACGTACGTGTCGAACAGATGTTGGCCGGAACCCAGCTTGTACACCGACCACCACTCGACTTCTTCGAGGCCCCGCGAGGCAATCAGAAGCGCATTGTCCTCGGTGCGAATCTCGCCGCCCGAAACGTTCAACGCGTACAGAGGCTTCTGCGCCAGGTCGTCACCCAACCGCCATGCTTCCAGGCTGACGGTGGAGTCTTCTCCAATGTCACCCAAAACCTGCTTCGAGTGGACCGTCTTCCGTAGCACCAACCGCTCGCTGGCCGCCCGGCCCCGAACCTGCTCGCCGGTGATCTCGTAGGTGACATTCCGGATCTCGACGGTTTCCGACCCATCCGTGCCAGTCGTCGCGACAATGCTCGACGCCGATTGCGCCCTGAGCGGCCGTGTCTGTTTCGGCGACGGTTGCGCCAGCAAAATGGAAACCAGCCCAACTCCGGCAGCCATTCGGACCATCAGCGTCATAACGGGAGTCTAGCCCATCCCGAACCGCTTCACCAGAGCTTTGCCAAATTGCTGCAACTGGTTACGCCGACGGCCGCAACCACCCGCGCTACACTCACATCGATCGCTTGGCGCTTGGCTCCAGGCCGGAATTGGCTTCGTTTTTTCACCCGCGTTGGTCGGGGTTCCCTCTCAGCAACCGTGTGTGCGCTGGTGCTCCAGAATCGCTCTCCGCTCCTCATCCTTACGCTCCCGCGCTGCGGCGATCTCAGCATCGAATTGGAAACCGTCGCCCCGGACTAGGGCAGCTACCTGAGCGGACTGCATTCGATGGTATTCCGATACCGCCTTCGTGAAGCGCTCAATCAATCTGCGCTTGGCTTCGCATGGAGCTGTTCCAGGAGCCATCCCGTGAAGTATAAAACTGACCGAGCTTTCGATGCCGTGCGTTTCGGCACCTTCCGGCTTGGTCCGGTTTGGTCGCCGATTGCTTACCCTGCCCGAACCCGCAATTGGCTTCGTTTTTCACTTTTTTCGTGGGATGGGCGATCGCTTTTTGTCGTCCGTCGCTTTCGTTATCGGTCGAACAAACAGCGAAACTAACTTTTTGTGAACCGCCGACTAAATTCTTGTTAAAATAGAACTTAACCCTTCATTAGGAGATCCCTTGGCCGAAGAACCACCGCAAGGTCCACCTGCGCCGCCGAGCGGCCAGCTGCCATTGCCCGGCACGCCCGGAGGCGACGGCAACAAGAACCTGATCCCCATCAATATCGAAGACGAGATGCGCCGCTCGTACCTCGATTACGCCATGAGCGTCATCGTGGGGCGCGCGCTCCCGGATGTCCGCGACGGCTTGAAACCCGTGCACCGCCGCATCCTCTACGGCATGAACGAGCTGGGTCTCGCGCCCAACCGGCCCACCCGCAAGTGCGCCAAAATCACCGGCGACGTGATGGGCAAGTATCACCCACATGGCGATGCGCCCATCTACGATGCGTTGGTCCGCATGGCGCAGCCGTTCGCCATGCGCTATCCGCTCGTCGATGGACAAGGCAATTTCGGATCGGTGGATGGCGATCCACCGGCGGCGCCGCGGTATACCGAAGCCCGCCTCTCGCGCATCGCCACGGCCCTACTCGAAGACATCGACAAAGAGACCGTCGATTTCAAACCGAACTACGACGACACCGAGCAGGAGCCCGAAGTTCTGCCGACGCGCGTTCCCAACCTTCTTGTTAATGGTTCGTCCGGGATTGCCGTGGGCATGGCCACCAACATCCCGCCGCACAACCTCCGCGAGGTTGTCGACGCAGCGATTCACATGGTGCAACATCCCAATGTGACGCTGGCCAAGTTGATCGAATTCGTGCCCGGCCCCGACTTCCCCACCGGCGGGTTCATTCTGGGTCGCCAGGGAATCCTGGACGCTTACACCCGGGGCCGCGGACAACTCAAGCTCCGCGCCAAAGCCGCTATCGAGCGCACGGGCAAAGAACGCGAGCAGATTATCGTCACCGAAATCCCCTACCAGGTCAACAAGTCGAAACTCATCGAGCACATGGCCGGCCTGGTCAACGACAAGAAGATTGAAGGCATCAGCGAGATCCGCGACGAAAGCGACCGCGACGGCATGCGCATCGTCATCGAGCTCAAGCGCGGCGAGCAATCCGAAGTCGTCCTCAATAATCTTTACAAGCATACGCAGCTGCAAATCGGTTTCGGCATCATCATGCTCTCCATCGTGAACGGGCAGCCTCGCGAGCTCGGCCTGGTGGACATGCTCAAGTGCTTCATTGAGCATCGCGTCGAAGTGGTCCGCCGCCGCACTGAATACGAGTTGCGCAAGGCCCGCGAGCGCGAACACATTTTGCTCGGCTTCCAGAAAGCGCTGCAGAATCTCGACGCCGTCATCAAGCTGATCCGCGCTGCCAAGAACCCCAAGGAAGCCCGCGAATCCTTAATCGCCGGGTTCGAGTTCACGGAAAAGCAGGCGCAAGCCATCATCGAGATGCAATTGCAGCGGCTCACCGGGATGGAGCAGCAGAAGATCCTGGACGAGCTGGCCGATATCCAACGGCGCATCGCCGAGTACACCGAGATCCTGAACTCCGAGAAGGTGCTCCGCGACCTCATCGTCAAAGAGCTAAAGGAAGTCCAGAAGGATTACGGCGATGACCGCCGCACTCAGATCATCGAAGACACCGGCGAAATCCTGCTGGAAGATCTCGTGGCAGTGGAAGATGTCGCCATCACCGTCACGCGCGGCGGCTACTTAAAACGCACGTCGGTAGACACCTATCGCCGGCAAACGCGCGGCGGCAAAGGCCGCATTGGCATGGGCACGCGCGCCGAGGATTTCGTCGAGTACCTGCTGGTGGCCTCCACGCACAGCTACCTGCTGATTTTCACCAGCCGCGGACGCGTCTATTGGCTCAAGGCTTACGAAATCCCCGACGCCACCACCACGGGGAAGGGTAAACACATTTCCAATCTCATCAACCTGCAGCCCGATGAGACCGTGAAGACGTTCCTGGCGGTGAAAGACTTTGTGCCCGATCGCTTCATCGTGATGGTGACCAAGCACGGTGTCATCAAAAAATCCGAGCTGACGGAATTCGATAATCCGATGGCGCGCGGCATCATTGCCGTTAGTTTGGACGAAGGAGATGAACTGATCGGTGCGGGCATTACCCACGGCGATAATTACATCTTCCTCGCGTCGCACGAGGGGCAGGCCAATCGGTTCTCCGAGAGCCAGGTGCGGCCCATGGGCCGGCAGGCCCGCGGCGTCAGGGCGATGGATCTCGAAGAGGGCGACTACCTCATCGCCATGGGGGTGGTGGAGAAGCAAGGCCTCATGCTTTCCATCGCCGAGAACGGTTACGGCAAGCGCACGCCGCTCGAGGACTATCGCCTCACGCAGCGCGGCGGCAAGGGTGTGATCAACATGAAGACCACAAACAAAACCGGCAAGGTGGTCGCCGTGCTTTCCGTAAAGGAAGACTCCGAACTCGTGATCGTCAGCCAGAACGGCAAGATCATTCGTATTGAGTCTTCTGAGATTCGGCAGGCCGGCCGCTCCACGCAGGGAGTTCGGCTGGTGTCGCTCGAAGAAGGCGACAAAGTCGCCGCCGCTTCCGTCATCCCCGAAACCGAAGATACCAACGGCAACGGGCAGGAGACGCTCCCCGTCCAGTAAAATGGGGCGATGGCCGAAGCGTCCGGCAAACAGGAGCAGCTCTTCGAAAACCTCAGCCGCATGGGCCGCGTGATTGTCGCCTTCTCCGGCGGCGCCGATTCCGCCTACCTGACGTGGGCCGCGAACCGCGTGCTGGGCGCAGACGCGCTTGCCATCACGGCCGATTCGGCTTCACTCCCCGAGTCCCACAAACGCGACGCCGAAGCTTTCGTAAAACGATTCGGCATCGCGCATGAGTACGTCGAGACCCGCGAATTCGACAATCCGGCATATGTCCAGAACGGCCCCGACCGCTGCTTCCATTGCAAGGATGAGCTGTTCACACGGCTCGAAGAAGTGGGCCGTGAGCGCGGATACCAGCACATCGTCTACGGTGTGAATGTCGATGACTTGAGCGACTACCGGCCGGGTCAGAACGCAGCGCGTCAGCATCAGGCCGCTGCGCCGCTAGCCGACGCCGGCCTCACCAAAGCCGAGATCCGGGAGCTCTCCCGTATCGCAGACCTCCCCACGTGGGATCGCCCCGCCTCCGCCTGTCTCAGTTCCCGCATCCCCTACGGCACCCCGGTCACCATCCAAAACGTGAAGACCGTCGAAGTCGGCGAAGAGGAAATCAAAGCCCTCGGCTTCCGCCAATTCCGCGTCCGCTTCCACGGCGAAGTCGTCCGCATCGAAATCGCCCCCGCAGAATTGCCCAAAGCACTCGACCCCGAAATGGCCCGCCGCTTCACCGAAATCTTCAAGTCCCTAGGCTTCAAATACGTGACCCTCGACCTCGAAGGCTACCGCCAAGGCTCACTCAACGAAGTGCTGTGAAGTGGGGTCGGGCCTTCCGGCCCGCCGCCGGGCTTCCGCCCGGCGCACGCGTCATATCAGCCCGCCAGTAAACAGCGTCCCCTCATCCACAAAACAGAGCCTATTCCCGAACGGATCCGTGCAGTAGAAACTTCGTTCCCCCCACGGCTGCGTCTCGATCGCCCGCTGAATCGATCCGTTCGGCCGCTCCCGCACCCGCCGGTAGCACGCGTCGAGATCGTCAACCGCGAAGTACACATGGTCCGGATTGGGCTTCGCGTCCCACGGGTCGCCGTCCGCTCGCGGATCGAAGCACGCAAGAATAGTGCCGCCACACCCGAAGTAATGACGTCCGGGAGAAATCCGCATCCCCGGCTGCTCCAGCACAGCCGAGTAAAAGCTTGCGGCTTCCTCAATGCTCGATACCGGAAGGATAACTCGGAACAGCCGAATGGATGCCACGTTGACTCCAGTCACCACAGTGTATTTTGATTGTGAGTGCTTTGACAATTAGGCACTTCAAAGTAACCTATCCGCGAAAGGAGTCCACATGGGCAAGCAGGGTGCGAGTTATCGGGAACGAGACCAGTGCCCCGTCTACACGGCCATCCGTGTGATCGAAGGCCGCTGGAAGCCGATGATCGTTCGCCGTCTTGGCGAAGGCGCGCGCGGATTTGGCGAACTCCGCCGAACCATGCCCGGTGTCACCGTTAAGGTGCTGCGCCAGCACCTGCGGCAGCTCGAAGCCGACGGCGTCGTGGCGCGTTCGGCCCGCTACCAACCCGCGCTGCGCACGCGATATTCGCTGACGCCGCACGGTCGCACGCTCGGCCCTGTGTTTGAAACGCTCTGGGCATGGGGCGTGCAGCACCTGGCGCGAACACCCTCGGCCCCCGTCACCAACCCAAGCGTCACCGGCCATGTGGCAGCAAAGTGAGAATGTCGTGTTTGAGCGCATTCGCGGCGCCGACCGACCAGGCAATTCTCGCCGAATACCGTGAGTTTGGGCGCGCTCGACAAATGCGCACGATTGGGAATCTGACCAAGCGCAGGATTACGGCCCAGCGCAACACCGCCCGGCTGGCCAAGCTCTGCCGCGCACGCATTGTTTCCGGTTCGGTTACTCCGCAAAACCCCAAGCACCCACTAGAGCTCGTGAGCGAGGACGCCCGGAGAATGTTAATGTGGACCGGCAGGCGAATCGCGCAGCGGTTACTCTATGAGGTGTAGATCGCTGTGCCACTACACGAAACGGTATTGGAAAGGTTGAGTGGATGAACAGCACCCGAATCAGCCTGTTCCCGATTTTACTGTTGGTGTCCCACGGCTTGGTAGCTCAGGAACCTGAGTTCCCTGACGCAGTGTTTGTCCTCCCCTTCACCAGCGCGCCCGGCGTAAATGGCGTCGAGCCGTTTGCCGGCGTCGGCCTGGAGAATCTGTTGGAGCATATGCTGTTGGTCGATGGAACTCTGCCGGAGACTCGGGCTGAGACGCAATATCGCGCGCTGTTTCCCGAGTTTGAGGACCTGACGCGCTATGTCGGCGGCCGGAGTAGCGGGCCGGAGAAGACCGCCGGGGTACGGGCGCGCTGGCTGATGAGCGGCAAGATGCTCAGTGCAAACTCGGTCGCAGTCCGCATCGACGACCGGCGGACGGAGAATAGCGAAACTCGGCAAATCACGCTCGATTTCCCGTCTCTCGTCAAGTTCCGTCGAGGGGTTCTAACCGCTCTCGAGGCCAGCGGCGTCCCGATCTCCCGGAGCCAGCGGCGCGCAATGCTGTGGCGAGAGAGCTTGTCCGTGGAGTCCCTGGCGCTCGCCGGGCGCAGATATTTGCTTGGCATCTACGGTAGTAAGGACGACGCGGATCTGGCCCAGGCCGCGCAGCTGGCGCCGCGGTCTTACCTGGCGCTGGACGCTCTCGCCAACGCCCGATGGAAAAGGCAGGAATACGGTCCGGCGGAAGAGCTCTTCCAGCAAGCTCTGAAGCACAATCCCAACGGCGTCGACGCATGGGAAGGACTGATCCTGATCGCAGGCCACGACGATCGAATCGGACGCGCCCTCGCGGCGAGCGCTGCTAAGGCGAAGATCCGCGGAGAGCCGGCTAACGCTGCCGGCGTGGTTGTGGAGCTGAGCGCCGCGTTCCGCAAGAATCAGCATTTCGAAACGGCGGACGCGGTTCTCGAACCGGGCGTTGCCCGCGCTGCCACGGTCGAAGATCAGAGGCGGATCGCCGTGGAGCTGCAGGAATTGGGCGCGGTTTACGAGGCAAAGGCGATCCGGCTGTTCGAACAGGCGCTCTCGATCGAGCGCTGGATCGGCGACCATGGTGCCGAAGCCGGCGTCTTTTCACTTGAGGGCTGGGCGTATCAGAAGGCCAAGCAAAAGGACGATGCGCTGCGATGCTATCAACAGGAACTCCAGATCCGCCGCGAACTTCGCGATCCTGCTGGAGAGGCCAAAGCGCTCGCCCATATTGCCTTCGTCTATATGCAGACCAGCGAGTACGACAAGGCCATCGATTGGTACAAACAAGAGTTGGCGCTTCAAACGAAGGGCAGCGACCGAGGAGGCACGGCCTCTGCTTTGGAGGACCTTGCGTTCGCCTTCTGGATGGCGCATCAATACGCCCCAGCGATTGCCTATTATCAGCAGGCCTTGCCGATTCAACGCGAACTCAAAGATCGTGATTCGGAAGCCACTACGCTCGACCGGATGGCGTTCGCCTATCGCAGACTCAAGCAGGTGCCGGAGTCGGTCCGCAGCAGCGAACAAGCCCTGGCGATTCATCGCGAACAGAAGGATCGAAAGGCCGAGGCCAGCACGCTTGACGACCTGTCTTTGGGCTATTATCTGGCAGACGATTTCCGGGACGCAGTTCCGTGGTTGGAACAGGAACTGCCCGTCCAACAGGCGCTGAACGACCGTCCAGCCGAAGCCCGGACCCTGAACAGGTTGGGCTATTCCTATTACCGGTTAAACCAGAACGACGCGGCGTTTCGGGCTTACCAGCGGTCCTTGGATCTCTTGCGTGAGATCAACGACCGGACACAGGAAGCAGGCACCTTGCGTGACTTGGGCTTTGCATACTACATGAGCCGGCACTACGAGGAAGCGGCCAGCGCGTATCAGCAGGAGTTGGCCTTACGGCGGGAATTGTCGGATCGTGCGGCCGAGGCCTTGGCGCTCGGCTGGCTGGGGAACTCGTATGACCACATGAACCAGTTTCCGAAGGCGCAGGAAAGTTATGAAAAAGCCTTGGCCATCCAGCGCGACTTGAAAGATCAGGCGGCGGAAGCCTCCATACTGGGCGACATGGCTGATCTTTACAGCCACACTCACGAATACGAAAAGTCCGCCAATTACTACCAACAAGCTTTGGCAATCGAACGGGCGCGGCAAGACCGCAGCGGAGAAGCAAGCACTCTGTTCTGGCTCGGCTCTTTGTACGACGACCAGCAGGAGCAGGCCAAAGCAATTTCCTATTATGAACAGGAATTGGCGATTCGCCGCGAACTCCGGGATCGGCTGGGCGAGGCCAAAGCCCTTTCTCACCTTGGGAGTTCCGAGCGGGGCCGGAGCGACTACCAGGCGGCGATGAGTTATTACGAGCAGGCTCTCGCGATCGAACGGGAGGTGAAAGACCGAGATTCCGAAGGACGAACTCTCAATCAACTCGGCATGATCCAGGCCCTTCTTGGCCGCTACGACAAGGAATTGGAGAATTTCGAGCAGGCGCTCGCAGTCGCGCGGGAACAAGCCAATCCCACGAATCAGGGTTTAGCGCTCGTTACGCTCGGCATGATCTATGCGCAGCTTGGGAGATTCGACAAAGCAATTGAGGCACTCGATCAGGTGTTGCCGATCGCCCGCGCCCAGAACTACAGCACTCTCGAAACCGGTGCCCTGATGACGTTGGGAGTGGTGTATAGCGCGGCCGGACAGCGTGACAAGGGCAGTGCCTATTTGGATCAGGCGCTAGCCGCCTCGCGAAGAACAGGAGACCGTCAGACGGAAGGCAGAATAATGGTGCAGCAGGCCAAGACGCTCTTCGTCGCCAACCACAATGACCAAGCCATTGCCAAACTCGAAGCTGGCCTGGCGATCGCCCGTGAGACCAAGGACCGCGTGTACGAGGGTATCGCTCTGAATTCTCTTGGCGCGGAATACGTCACTACCGGACGGTTTGAACTGGCTACACCCTACCTGACGCAAGCTCTTGCCATCGCGCGTGAACGGAAGATGCGGGAGTTTGAGGCGGGCGTGCTGTCGAACATGATGGTGATGTGGGTTTCTCGGAAGCAGCCGCGCCTGGCGATCGCCCTCGGCAAGGAATCCGTCAATATCCTTCAGGAACTGCGGACCAGTACTCAGAGCTTGGATCCGGCGCTGCAACAGAGCTTTATTCAGGCTAGGAAATCCACTTACCGCTATTTGGCAAACATATTGGCTGGGCAAGGCCGGCTCGCGGAGGCGCAACAAATATTGGATCTCCAAAAGCTGGATGAGTTCACGAGTTTTGTCCAGCGTGATCGAAGTGTAGCGGCCGGTGAGAATCGCGCAACGTTAACCGCGCAGGAGACGGAATGGCAGAAACGATATCGCGAAGTGGCGGACCAGTTGACGTCCCTCGGCGTGCGGCGCGACGCACTGTTGGCCAAGCCCAATCGTAGCGCTCCCGATGAGCAGGAGTTGACCGCGATCGATTCCGATCTGGAGGCCGGCAACCAGGCCTTCGAAGCATTCCTGGACAGTCTGGAAAAAGCGCCGGCGGCGTCGGCAGCCAAGCAAGTATCGGAGCTGAAGGATGCCCAGGGGCTGATGGAGACGCTTCACGATCTCGGCAAGGGCGTGGTGGCTGTGTACACGAGCATGGGCGAGGATGGTTTCCGGTCCATTCTCATCACGCCGGCCGTGCAGAAGGGGTATTTCACGCCGGTCGCGGCCGTCGACTTGAACAAAAAAATCCTCGCGTTCCGCGAAGCGGTCCGCGATCCGGGCGCCGATCCTCGGCCCTTGGCCAAAGAGCTTTACGACATTCTTGTGAAGCCCCTGGAGAAGGATCTGGCTGGAGCCCAGGCCCAAACCATCATGTGGTCGCTCGACGGTGCGCTGCGATATCTTCCGATCGCAGCTCTCTACGACGGTCAGAAGTATCTGCTGGAGCGGTTCCGCAATGTCGTGTTCACACCCGCCAGCCAATCACGCTTGAAGGACCCGGTGACCAGGGACTGGCGTGGATTAGGACTCGGGGTCTCCCTGCCCCACGGCGACTTCCAAGCCCTGCCGAATGTCCCCGGTGAATTGCACGCGATTATCCGGGACAACGACAGTTCGAGTCGCGGGGTGTTGCCTGGAGTTGTGAAGCTCGACGGCGGCTTCACCAAAGCGGACCTCGAGATTCAGTTGCGCCAGCAGTTCACGGTAGTCCACCTGGCCAGCCATTTTGATTTTGCTCCCGGAACGGATCGCAACTCTTTCCTGCTGCTCGGGGATGGGAATAAGCTGACATTGGAGGACTTCAGACGTATGCCGCAGGTGCTGCGAGGAGTCGAACTGCTGACGCTATCGGCGTGCGATACGGCTGTGGGCGGGGAGGACGCGGACGGCCGGGAGGTGGAAGGCTTTGCCGTGTTGGCGCAACGGCAGGGGGCCAAGGCAGTGGTCGCCACGTTGTGGGAGGTTGCCGACAACAGCACGGCGCTCCTTATGCGCGAGTTCTATCGGCGGCGGATGTCGGACCCGGCCATCACCAAGGCGGAGGCGCTTCGGCAGGCGCAATTGGCGCTGCTCAGCGGCGCCGTCGGCGGCAGCAAATCCCCGGAGCGCGGCGTAGCGGTGAATCACGGTTCCGGAACCCCGGTATTCGAAGCCAGCCCGCAGCGGCCCTATGCGCACCCGTATTTCTGGGCCCCCTTTATTCTGATGGGGAACTGGAAATGAGATGGAATCCCAGCTTCGGTTACCTCTGCTCGCCGCAGCGGCAGGCTGGTGTGGCGCTTGTCGCGTGGCGCCGCCTGCCGCCTCCCGGCATGACTTCGTTAAGCGGACATCCTCAGGTGGCCCCTATACAGGACTCAATTATTTGAGACTTCGTTGACGCAAGCGTCACCGGCCATTGACACCGGCTCTCGATCTTGATATGAATCGCTGCCATTGGTGCCTCGTGAATAGAAAAGACCTGATCGGAAAGATGGCTTCGGATGCGAGCTTGACGCGCGCACAAGCGGCGCGTGCGCTCAATGCCTGCCTGGAGGGGATTCAGGCGGGGCTGATCCGCGGGGATCGCGTGACTATTTCCGGCTTCGGTACATTTGGGGTGTTTCACCGAAAGTCGCGCCGCGTGCGGAATCCCTCGAACGGCCAGCCCATTGAAATTGCCGCCAAGCGCGTGCCACGGTTCGCGCCGGGCCTCGATTTGAAATCGGCCATCGAGCGGATCGAGTAGCGCAGACCTCTTCGTCTGCGTATGCGCCACAATAAGATCAGTGCCAGTTGACGACAAACCCAGGCCCATTCCGGGTAGTGTGGGAACCTTCCGCCTTTTCGGCGTCCCCGTCCGCTTGCACTTCACCTTCATCCTGCTGCTGGTCTTCCTCCTCTTCATCGGCATCGGCGAAAAGCAATCGGGCTGGTCCACCGCTCTGTACGTGCTCGCGCTGTTCGCTTCGGTCCTCCTGCACGAATTGGGGCACGCGCTGGTAGCGCGGCGCTACGGAATCGCAACCACCGAAATCGTCATGTTCCCGATCGGCGGCGTTTCGCGGCCCGAGCGGCCTCCCAAGCCGTCTGAAGAGCTGTGGATCGCGCTTTCCGGACCGCTGGTGAATTTTGTGATTGGCGGCGGCCTGCTGGCATGGATGGCGGCGCAACAGGGATTCGTCGCCATTGAACAGTTGCGCCAGCCCACCGACGCCAATCTCGCGGAGCGCATCGCCCTCGGCAATTTGATTCTGGGCGTCTTCAACCTCCTGCCTGCCTATCCCATGGATGGCGGCCGCGTCTTGCGTTCGCTGCTGGCGATCCGTTTGCCGGAAGCCGAGGCCACTCGCATTGCCGCGGCGGCAGGGCAGGGACTGGCAATTCTCCTCGGCCTGGCCGGATTGCTGTGGGGCAATTTCATTCTGGTTTTCGTGGCGCTATTTGTGTACCTGGGCGCGGCGCAGGAAGGCGCGGCGGTGCGCGGCCGCATTCTCACCACAGGCTACCCGGTCAGCGCGGCGATGATCACGGATTTCCGCACTCTGCAGCACGGCGACACCATCCGCGACGCCGGCAATCTACTTCTCGCGACTTCGCAGCACGATTTTCCGGTGATGCACGGCGAAGCCGTGGTCGGCCTATTGAGCCGTCAGCGCCTGGTCCGCGCCATGCTCAGCGAAGGCCCCGACGCTTACGTGGCCGGCGCTATGGACCGCGATTTCCCCCGGCTCTCTCCGGATATGCCGCTCGCCGAAGCGTTGCCTCGCGTGTCCGCCCCCGGCGCGTGCGCCCTGGTGATGGACGCCGATGACAAGCTGCTCGGACTGCTCACTTCTGAGCACGTGTCGCAATTCCTGCTTCTGCGCCAGGTCAGTATGGTTCACCCCAAGGAAGTTGCGCGCTAACTCGAACCCAGTTGTGCAGCGTGTTACTCTCGACCTGAGATGTCTTCCTATCCATCCATCCGCGATCTCAATCTGAAAGGCAAACGCGTGTTCATGCGCGTCGATTTCAATGTGCCGCTGGAAAAGAACAGCCAGGGCAACATGGAGATCACCAGCGACAAACGCATCAAGGCTTCGCTTCCGACCATCCGCTATGCGCTCGATCAGGGCGCCGGATTGATTCTCGCGTCGCATCTCGGCCGTCCCAAAGGCAAACCGAATCTCGAGATGAGCCTTGCGCCGACGGCCAGGCGGTTGGCCGAGTTGCTGGGGCGTCCCGTGAAAATGGCGCCGGATTCGATCGGGCCCGAGGTGGAAGCGATGAAGCCCGCTCCAGGTGAAGTGCTGCTATTGGAAAACCTGCGTTTTCATCCCGAGGAAGAGAAGAACGATCCAGCGTTTGCCAAGAAGCTGGCGGCGTTGTGCGACATCTACGTCAACGATGCGTTCGGTTCCGCTCACCGCGCCCACGCCTCGACGGAAGGCATGATCCAATTCGTGCCGCAAGCCGCCGCGGGGCTGCTGATGGAGCAGGAGCTGAAGTACCTGGGCATGGCGACCAGCCATCCTGAGCGGCCCTGCGTCGCGATCCTAGGCGGCGCGAAAGTTTCCGACAAAATCGAAGTCATCGAGAACTTGGGCAAAGTCGTAGACAAGCTCCTGATTGGCGGCGCCATGGCCTACACCTTCCTCAAAGCCCAAGGCAAGCCCACGGGAAAGTCGTTAGTGGAAGACGACAAGGTCGAGCTCGCGAAGAAACTCCTCGCCGATCTCGGCGGCAAGCTGATGCTGCCGGTCGACCACATCGTGGTCTCCGAGATTCAGCCCGGCGCTCCCAACGAAGCCGTGGAAACCATTCCGGACGGGAAGATCGCCGTCGATGTCGGCCCCAAGACCATCGCCAACTACGCGCTCGTGCTGGCAGGCGCGAAGACCGTGATCTGGAACGGTCCCATGGGCATCTTCGAGAAGCCGCCTTTCGATAAGGGCACAGTAGCTGTGGCGAAGGCTGTAGCCGAGTCAG